>NZ_JBIVJP010000029.1:0-116150 GCF_044750285.1 Streptomyces sp. NPDC088812
GTCCCGGGGCCAGGTGGGCGGGTCCCGGGGCCAGGTGGGCGGGTCCCGGGGCCAGGTGGGCGGGTCCCGGGGCCAGGTGGGCGGGTCCCGGGGCCAGGTGGGCGGGTCCCGGGGCCAGGTGGGCGGGTCCCGGGGCCAGGTGGGCGGGTCCCGGGGCCAGGTGGGCGGGTCCCGGGGCCCCGTGGGTCACAGTCTCGGGTCCACCGGTTCCGACTCCAGGGCCAGGACGCCGAACACCGCCTCGTGGACGCGCCACAGGGGCTCGCCCTCGGCCAGGCGGTCCAGGGCCTCCAGACCGAGGGCGTACTCGCGGATCGCGAGGGAGCGCTTGTGGTTCAGGAAGCGCTGCCGCAGGCGGGCGAGGTGGTCGGGGCGGGTGTACTCCGGGCCGTAGATGATGCGGAGGTACTCGCGGCCCCGGCACTTGATGCCCGGCTGGACCAGGCGGCCCTGGTCGCCGCGGACCACGGCGCCGAGCGGCTTGACGACCATGCCCTCGCCGCCGCGGTCCGTCATCTCCAGCCACCAGTCGACGCCGGCCCGCACCGACTCGGGGTCCGCCGTGTCGACGTACAGGCGCCGAGTCGTCCGGAGGAGTCCGGTGCCGTCGTGTTCCACCATCCGGTCCAGCAGGGCGAGTTGTTCGTCGTGGGGCAGGCCGGCGAGGCTGCGGCCCTGGACGGCGAGGATCTGGAACGGGGCCAGGCGGACGCCGTCGAGGCCGTCCGTGGTCCAGCAGTAGCGCCGGTAGGCCTCGGTGAACGCGGCCGCGTCGGCGGCCCGTTCGCGCTGGCGGGAGAGGAGGCCGGCGACGTCCACCCCGCGGGCGGCGGCGCCCTCCAGTGCGGCGAGGGCGCCCGGGAAGACGGCTCCCGAGGCGGCGCCCACGGCCGCGTACTGCGAGCGCAGCAGCCCGGCCGCCTTCAGCGACCACGGCATCAGCTCGGCGTCCAGCAGCAGCCAGTCGGTGTCGAGCCCGTCCCACAGGCCGGCCTCGCCGACCGCCGTGCGGACACGGTCGAGGACGCGCTCCGTCACCGACCCGTCGTCGAAGAACGGGCGGCCGGTGCGCGTGTACAGCGAGCCGGTCGGCCCGTCGACGCCGAACCGCCTGCGGGCCGCCTCCGCGTCCCGGCACACCAGCGCCACCGCCCGCGAGCCCATGTGCTTCTCCTCGCACACGACCCGCGCGACCCCGTCCTCGGCGTACTGCGCGAACGCCTCCGCCGGGTGCTCCAGGTACCCGTCCACCCGGCTGGTCGCCGTCGGCGCCATGGTCGGCGGGAGGTAGGGCAGCAGACGCGGGTCGACGGCGAAGCGGCTCATGACCTCCAGGGCCGCCGCCGCGTTCTCCTCCCGGATCGAGATCCGGCCCTGGTGCCGGGTCTCGACGACCCGCCGCCCGTGCACGTCCGACAGCGCCAGCGGCCGTCCGTCGTGCCCGCCGGGCGCCTCCGACCGCAGCGGCCTGGCCGGCTCGTACCAGACCCGCTCGGCCGGTACGTCGACCAGTTCCCGCTCCGGCCAGCGCAGCGCGGTCAGCTTGCCGCCGAAGACGGCGCCGGTGTCCAGGCAGATGGTGTTGTTCAGCCAGGTCGCCTCCGGAACCGGGGTGTGGCCGTAGACGACGGCCGCCCGGCCCCGGTAGTCCTCCGCCCACGGGTAGCGCACCGGCAGGCCGAACTCGTCGGTCTCGCCGGTGGTGTCGCCGTACAGGGCGTGCGAGCGGACGCGGCCGGAGGTGCGGCCGTGATACTTCTCCGGCAGGCCGGCGTGGCAGACGACGAGCCGGCCGCCGTCGAGGACGTAGTGGCTGACCAGTGAGTCGATGAACTCCCGCACCTCGGCGCGGAACTCCTCGCTCTCCCCCGCCATCTGCTCGATCGTCTCGGCGAGGCCGTGGGTGGGCTGCACCGCGCGGCCACGCAGGTGACGGCCGTACTTGTTCTCGTGGTTGCCGGGGACGCAGAGGGCGTTGCCCGACTTGACCATCGCCATCACGCGGCGCAGCACACCGGGGCTGTCCGGGCCGCGGTCGACGAGGTCGCCGACGAAGACGGCCTGCCGGCCGTCCGGGTGCACGCCGTCGGCGTACCCCAGCTTGCCGAGCAGCGCCTCCAGTTCGGCGGCGCAGCCGTGGATGTCGCCGATGATGTCGAAGGGGCCGGTGAGGTGGGTCAGGTCGTTGAAGCGCTTCTCGGTGACGACGGTGGCGTGCTCGATCTCCTCCACCCCCCGCAGCACGTGCACCTTGCGGAAGCCCTCGCGCTCCAGGCCCCGCAGGGACCGGCGGAGTTCGCGGGTGTGGCGCTGGACGACCCGGCGCGGCATGTCGGCGCGGTCGGCGCGGGCCGCGTTGCGCTCGGCGCACACCGCCTCCGGCACGTCCAGCACGATCGCTATGGGCAGCACGTCGTACCGCTTGGCCAGGTCGATCAGCTGGCGGCGGGCGTCCTGCTGCACGCTGGTCGCGTCGACGACCGTGCGCCGGCCGGCCGCGAGCCGCTTGCCCGCGATGTAGTGCAGGACGTCGAAGGCGTCCCGGGTGGCGCTCTGGTCGTTCTCGTCGTCGGAGACCAGACCGCGGCAGAAGTCGGAGGAGATGACCTCGGTGGGCCGGAAGTGCCGGCGGGCGAAGGTGGACTTGCCCGAGCCGGAGGCGCCGATCAGCACGACGAGGGAGAGGTCGGTGACGGGCAGGACGCGGCCCTGCCGCGGGGTGGTGGCCGGCGTCTCGGTCATGCCGCCTCCGCCTCCTTCTTCTCGTCCGGGGTGCCGGTCCGCGCCGGTGTGCCCTTCTGGGCCGGTGTGTCGTTCCGGGCCGGCGTGTCGGTCTGGGCCGGCGTGTCGGTCTGCGCCGGTGTGTCGTTCGGGGCCGGTGTGTCGTTCGGGGTGCTCAGGGTGAACACGGCCATCTGGGTCGGCGGTCCCACCTCGGGGTCGTCCGGTCCGACGGGCGCGAGGCGCACGTCGTAACCGTGCCGCGCGGCGACGGTCTCCGCCCAGGTCCGGAACTCCCCGCGGGTCCACTCGAAGCGGTGGTCGCCGTGCCGGACGTGGCCGGCCGGGAGGGTCTCCCAGCGGACGTTGTACTCGACGTTCGGCGTGGTCACCAGGACCGTGCGCGGACGGGCCGCGCCGAACACCGCGTACTCCAGGGCGGGCAGCCGGGGCAGGTCGACGTGCTCGATCACCTCGCTGAGCACGGCGGCGTCGTATCCCTTGAGCCGGTCGTCGGTGTAGGCGAGGGAGCCCTGGCGGAGGGTGACGCGGGAGGCCTGGCGCTCGCCCATGCGGTCCAGCCTCAGCCGGCGGGAGGCGATGGTGAGCGCGCGCATCGACACGTCGAGGCCGACGATCTCCGTGAACCGGGCGTCCTTCAGCAGCGCCTGCACCAACTGGCCCTGGCCGCAGCCGAGGTCGAGCACCCGGGCGGCTCCGGCCTCCTGGAGCGCCGCGACGATCGCGTCCCGGCGCTGCACCGCGAGCGGGGTCGGCCGTTCCTCCGTCTCCGCCTCCGCCGCGACCGCGTTGTCGATCTCCTCGACCTCGGTGTCGTCGGCCTCGGCGAGCCGCACCAGCTCCAGCCGCTCCCTCGCCTGCCGGGTCAGCGACCAGCGGCGCGACAGATAGCGGCTGGTGATCAGGTTCTGCTCGGGGTGGCCGGGCAGCCAGCCCTCACCGGCGCGCAGCAGCTTGTCGACCTCGTCGGAGGAGACCCAGTAGTGCTTGGCGTCGTCGAGCACGGGCAGCAGCACGTACAGGTGACGCAGGGCCGCGGCGAGCGTCAGCGCCTCGGACTCCAGCAGGAGACGGACGTACCGCGAGTCGCCCCACTCCGGGAACCGCGTGTCCAGCGCGACCGGTTCGGCGGTCACCGTCCAGCCGAGCGGCTCGAAGAGACGCCGTACGAGGCCGGGTCCGCCGCGGGCGGGCAGCGCGGGTACCTCGATGCGCAGGGGGCGCGCCCGGTCGGGCAGTTCGGGCCGGGCGGCGCAGACTCCCCGCATCGCGCTGGAGAACACGCCGCTGAGCGCGACCGCGAGCAGCGAGGAAGCCGCGTACGGGCGGTCGTTGACGTACTGCGCGAGGGCGGCGTCGGGCGCGCCGCCGCGGCCCTTTCCCTTGCCGCGCCGGACCAGCGCCACGGGATCCACCTCCAGCAGCAGCGCCGCCGTGCAGCGCTCGGCGTCCGCCTCGGGGTAGAGGACGTGCGCCGTGCCGTAGGAGGTGGAGAACGCCTGCGCCCGGTCAGGATGCTTGTGCAGCAGGAAGCCCAGGTCGGTGGCGGGGCGTTCGGGGGTGCCGGTGGTGGTGACGGTCAGGAACACGGTGGGCTGCCTCGAAAGGACTCGAAGGACTCGAAGGACTCGAAAGGACTCGAAAGGATCGGAAAGGGATACGAAGGGTTCGGACAGAGGGGTCGGACGGCGGGGTTCGGACGGAGGGTTCGGAGGACCTGGAGGAAGGGGTCGGGGGTGAAAAGCGCTGGTGGTGTGCCCGCGCACACCGTCAACGTACCGAGAAAGGGTGCGGGCGCACCCGGGATTTTCCGCGCTACCCGGTCGCCCGCTCCCAGGGCCTGACCCCGAGCTTTCCGGTGGTTCCGAGGTCGAGGCGGGGTGTCACGGTCACCGGGTCGGCACCGGCCTTCGCCCGGACCCGGACGTACGGGACGTCGACGGGGGTGCCGAGGTCGGTGGTGTTGCGCCACACCAGGCCGGCGGTCGCCTTCTCGCCCGGCTTCAGGGTGACCTCCTCGGGCGCCTCGTCGGGCCCCGCGGCCGTGGTGATCTCTCCGCTGCCCTGGAGGACGCGCACGCCGTCGACCGGCTCGCGGTTCTCGTCCAGCAGTTCCAGCAGCGGGTAGCCGTCGACCGTGTAGTCACGCGTTCCGCAGTTCTCCAGGTGCAGGCCCACGACGCGCAGCCCCATCGCCGCGTCGCCCTCGTCGGCCGTGATCCGGATCCCGGAAGACGGGCAGGACCCCGCCTCGGCGGGTGCCTCGCCGGCGGGCACCTTGAGGACCTGCGAGACCTTCACCCGCGTCACGGGGGAGGCGCCCGGCGCGAGGACGCCCAGCCGGACGGTGCCGCGCGCCGTCTCGCCGGGACCGACGTCGCGCACCGTCACCCACTCGTTGTCCATCACCTCGCCGGTGCTCGTCGTGAAGTCGAACAGGACGCTGTAGGTCAGCGCTTCGGCGCCGTCGTTGGTCACCTCGTAGGCGGCGGAGATGCCGGAGTCGGCGGGGAGGCTGTCGGCGGTGACCGAGAGGCTGCGCCGGGGGGAGGGCGAGGGGGACGGGACGGTCACCGAGGTGACCCGGACGCCGTCCGTGCCGGGGTCGTCGACCTGGGTCGGCGGCACGGGCGCCGCCACGCCGGGCCCGGCGGACCCGGCGCCGGTGCCGGTGTCTTCCGTACCGCAGGCGGAGAGCAGCAGGGCGGCGGCGAGGGCGGGAAGGAGGAGGGGGGTGGGTCTGCGCATCCGGTCACCCCATCAGGGGGCCGCCCCGCCGACTGTGGCGGAAGCCACTCCTCCAGTCACAGGACTGTCACAGGTGACGGGCCGGGCGGTTCCCGGCGGTAGGCGCGTCCGACGGGCCGGACAACGATGTCCGGCCCCCGGACCGGGTGTCACGACAGCTGCGACTGCACCTGGGCGGAGATCAGCTCCAGGTGGTCCAGATCGTGCAGGTCGAGGACCTGGAGGTAGATGCGCCGGGAGCCGACCTCGGCGTAACGGCCGATCTTGTCGACGACCTCGCCCGGGGTGCCCGCCAGGCCGTTCTCCTTCAGCTCGTCGACCTCGCGGCCGATCGCGGCGGCGCGGCGGGCGACCTCCTGGTCGTCCTTGCCGACGCAGACCACGAGGGCGTTGGAGTAGGTGATCGCGTCGGCCGGGCGGCCGGCCGCCTCGGCGGCGGCCCGGACCCGGCCGAACTGCCGCTCGGTGTCCTCGACCGAGCTGAACGGCATGTTGAACTCGTCGGCGTACCGTGCCGCCAGACGGGGCGTGCGGCTCGCGCCGTGACCGCCGATCAGCACCGGGATCCTCGCCTGGGCGGGCTTGGGCAGCGCGGGCGAGCCCTTCAGGTCGTAGTAGGTGCCCTGGAAGTCGAAGGTCTTGCCGGTCTCCGTGCCCCACAGGCCGGTGACGATCTCCAGCTGCTCCTCCAGGCGGCCGAACTTCTCCTTCGGGAAGGGGATGCCGTACGCCGTGTGCTCCTCCCCGAACCAGCCCGCGCCCAGGCCGAGCTCGACGCGGCCGCCGGACATCTGGTCCACCTGCGCGACCTGGATCGCGAGGACGCCGGGCAGCCGGAAGGTGGCGGCGGTCATCAGCGTGCCGAGGCGGATGCGCTTGGTCTCCCGGGCGAGGCCGGCGAGGGTGATCCAGGCGTCGGTGGGGCCGGGCAGGCCGTCCACGTCGCCCATCTTGAGGTAATGGTCGGAGCGGAAGAAGGCGTCGAAGTCGAGCTCCTCGGTGGCCTTCGCCACGGTGAGGAGGGTGTCGTACGTCGCCCCCTGCTGGGGCTCGGTGAAGATGCGGAGGTCCATGACCCCATCCTGCACTCCGGACCACCCGACGCCCCCACCGGTCCCCCGCTCCCGCCCGCCCCCGGGCGGGGCCTCACCGCTCCGGCAGCGCCCCCTCCCGCGCGGCCAGCTTCCGCAGCATCTCCCTGACCCGGTCCCGGGCCTCGTCCGCCGCGTCGATGGCCTCCATGCACTGCCAGTACGTGCCCTCTCCGTCCGCCGCGCTGGCGAGGCCGACGAGCGCGATGCCGACCTCGCCGAGCAGACCGCCGAGGCAGAGCAGCGCCTCGCGGGCGTCGTCCAACTCGGTGAGCTGGGCGGCCCGCAGGTCCCCGGGGTCCAGGACCGGCGCGTCCAGCACCCCGCAGCCCCGGCCCGCCAGCTCGGTCAACCCCAGTGCCTCACCGCGCAGTTCGGGCGGGCCGGAGACGGCCAGGCGGCTGCCGATCGCCTGGGCCAGGGCCTGTGCCTGCCACACCTCCGTCAGGGTCCGAGGCCCGTCGTCGCTGCTCGCGAGAGCGCGCCTGCTCGTCAGGATGAGCCGCACCGCGTCCATGCGCCGCCCCCGTCCGTCCCGACGTGCTCCTCGCACGTCCGTCACCCGAACTCCCTTGTCCACTACCCAGAGTGAGGGGCTGTGGGGCGAAAAGCCAGAGGAAGGCGGAAATCTGTGGACAACAAATCGATTTCGATCGCCCGAACAACTTCGGAGAGTGATAGCGGATGATCGTGTTCCCGTGTTCCCGTGTTTCGTGCTTCCGTGTTTCGTGCTTCCGTGCTTCCGTGTTCCCGTGTTCCCGTGTTCCCGTGTTCCCGTGTTCCCGTGTTCCCGTGGTGTCGGCGGGCGGCCCGGCCTCGGCTCGCGGTGCCGCGGCCTCGCCTCCCGGCGCCACGGCCCCGCCTCACGGCGCCGGGAATCTGCCCTCGTTGCGGTGGATCTTCGCGTCCAGTGCCGCGAGGGGGTCGACCCCGAGCACCTCGCACAGTTGCAGCAGGTACGCGAGGACGTCGGCGATCTCGTCCGTCACCCGGTGCGCGCTGTCCGGGTCGTCCATCACCCGGGCCGACTCCTCCGGCGTCAGCCACTGGAAGATCTCGACCAGTTCGGAGGCCTCCACGCTGAGCGCGGAGGCGAGGTTCTTCGGGGTGTGGAACGGCTGCCAGTTCCGCGCGGCCGCGAACTCGGCCAGCCTGCGCTGGAGCGTCGCCACGTCGAGGTGTTCTGTCACGGGTCAAGGTGTACCACCGTGACGCCGTCGGTCCCGGCGGCCCAGGAGGCGTCGCTCACCGCCCCCACGCAGCGCAGGTGCCCGCGCCGGCCCGTGCGGACCGCGAGCCGCAGCAGCTCCCGGCGCTGGCGTACGTCCAGCGCGCGGTCGAAGCCGTCGGCGAGGACGGTGAGGGCGCGCATCGCGTCGGGCACCTCGCCGGGCGGGTCCACGTCCAGCACGCCGGGGCCGGTCAGCAGCACCAGGGCGAGCGCCAGATAGCGCAGTTCGCCGTCGCCGAGGCGGGCCAGCTCGGTACGCCGGGCGGTACCGCGGTCGAGCACGGCGCGGACCGTGCCGTCACCGAGGGGTTCGGCCCGCACGTCGGTCACCGGCCCGGCACAGCCGCCCCGTACCGCGGCGACGAGCTGCGCGTGCCGCCGGGCGCACTCCGCGCGGGTGCGCGCGACGACGTCGGCGAGGTTGTCGCAACCGCCGAGCAGCCGCCCGGAGCCGGCGGGCACGGGACCGCGCATCCGTTCGGGCCGCGGATCGCAGGCGAAGACGGAACGCAGGGCCACCAGCATCTGTTCGGCGGCGGCGAGGACACGGCGCTGCCCGTCGGTCCGGCCGGCCACGCGCAGCGGGAGCAGTGCGGTGCCCAGGCGGTCGTCGGGGAGCGGGGCGCGGGTGACCTCCGACGGGCCGGCGGTGTGCCAGGCGGCCTGCACGGTGCGCCGGCCCGGATCGCGCAGGGCCGTCTCCAGCAGGACGAGCCCGCCCGCGCTCAGCCGCTCCCCCACCACGCGCAGGTCCGGTTCGGCCTGGACGGCGAGGTCGAGCCGGACCGGGCCCGCGGGGCCGTCGGCCGTGCAGCCGATGCGGAAGCCCCGCCGGGGCCGGCCGTCGGGCCGCGTCCCCTCCGGCACACAGGCGGCCGGATCCGGGAACACCTCACCGAGCCGCGCCCCTCCGGCGAGCCGGGCCAGCGCCTCGTACGCCCGCAGCGCGGTCGTCTTGCCGCTGCCGCTGGGCCCGGCGAGGAGGGTCACCGCCCCGATCGGCAACCCGGCCCCCCGGTGCCCGGCGAAGGCGGACAGCCGCAGCTCGGTGACACAGGGGCGGGCGGGGCGCGGCACGGGGCGGACCGCGGCGGTGGTGGACGGGGTGGCGGAGGGAGACGGGACGGCCATACGCGGACCGTAGGCCTCCCGCCGCGCGGCGAACCGTTCCACCCTCGTGGGCTTCCTACGAACGGGCGACCGCGGTCGCAGTGGGGGGACGCGCCGGAGCGCGCCGCCTCACACGCCGGGGACCCCGGCGCCCTGCATGATTCCGCTCACCTCGGTCCCCGGCGGGGTCAGCAGGAACACGTTGCGGTCGACCCGGTGCATCCCGCTGGCCAGGCCGAAGACGACGCCCGTGGAGAAGTCCAGGACGCGTTTGGCCACCTCGGTCTCCGCGCCGGTGAGGTCGAGGAGGACCGGGATGCCCGCCATGAGGGTCTCGGCGACCTCACGGGCGTCCGCGAAGACGTTGACCCTGAGGACGACGAAACGGCGGCGGGCCGCCGTCTCCGCGTCCGGCAGGGCCCGGTGGCCGACCGACGACGGCCAGGCGTCCCGGCCTCGCAACGGAACGACCTGAGCAAGCCCCTCCCACTGTTCATCGGTGACGTCGTAACGGTTCACCGGCACCCCCCGGACTCGCTCTCACTCAATGCCTGCACCGGCCAATTCTTACGCCAAGTCACCCGTTCGGCCCAACAACGACACGGTCCGCGACATCTCCCCGCAGCGATGCCACGAACTTCTCCAGCCGGGCGACGCCCTCACGGAGCTCGTCGGCCGACGCCGCGTACGAGAGGCGTACGTGGGTGTCCGCCGTGCGCACGCCGAAGTCCCGGCCCGGGGTGAGGGCGACGTGCGCCTCGTGCAGCGCCCGCTCGCAGAACTGCCATGAGGTGAGGCCGGTGCCGCTGACGTCGAAGTACACGTAGAACGCCCCGTCGGGCGGGACCGGGACCGGCAGCCCGGCCCGCTCCAGGCCGTCGAGGACGATCGCGCGCCGCCGGAGGAACTCGGTGCGGCGATCCTCGCAGACGGCCAGGGACTCGGGGGTGAAACAGGCCAGGGCGGCGTGCTGCGCGGGGGTGGAGGCGCAGAGGAAGTAGTTCTGGGCCAGGCGTTCGATCGCCGGGACGAGCGGGTCCGGGACCACGCACCAGCCCAGTCGCCAGCCGGTCATGCCGAAGTACTTGGAGAAGCTGTTGACGACGACGGCGTCGGGGTCGTGCGTCAGCGCGGTGCGCGGCGGCCTGCCCCGCTCGTCGTGGTCGCCGAGGTCGAGGTAGATCTCGTCGACGATGCGCCACGCGTCGCGCTCGCGCGCCAGGTCGCACAGCTCGGCCAGTCCGCCGGCCGGGACCGAGGTGCCCGTCGGGTTGGACGGGGTGGCGACCATGAGGCCCCGGGTGGCGTCCGTCCAGTGCGCGCGCACGGCGGCCGCGTCCAGCTGGTAGCGGGTCGCGGCCGTGGTGGGCACGAGGGTGACGCGGGCGCCGAAGCTCTCGACGATCTGCCGGTTGCAGGGGTACGAGGGGTCGGCGATGAGCACCTCGTCGCCCTGGTCGACGAGGGCGGCGGTGGCCAGCACCAGGGCGGCCGAGGCACCGGCGGTCACGACCACCCGGGCCGGATCGACCTCGACTCCGTGCCGGTCGCCGTAGAACCCCGCGATCGCCTGCCGGAGGGCGGGCAGGCCCAGCGCGGCGGTGTAGGCCATGGGCCTGCCGTCCATGGCCTCGCGCATCGCCTCCCGCACGGCCGGGGGCGCGCCGAAGTCGGGTTCGCCCAGGTTGAGCTTGACGACGTGGTGCCCCTGGGCCTCCAGCGCCGCGGCGTGCTTGCCGAACTCCATGGCGTAGAACGGGGCGACGGCCCGGGCACGTTGCGAGATCCTCATGTGACGGTTCTCCGGCTGGCTCGATGACGGACGGATGTCAGGACGAGCCGGCGGTGCGGACCGTCCCTGCCATGGTCGCCGACGAGCACCCGGTACGGTTCCGCGGGCCCCGACACGGCCGGGTGCGGGCAGGGCACGGGACGTGCCGTCCCGACGGGGGCCGGGTCCCAGGGGGCCGGAGGTCCCGGGTCCCGGAGATCCCGGGTCCCTGCGCCCAGGACAGGTGATCCTGGGGGCCGGGAGGCCCAGGAGGCCCAGGGGTCTGAGGGCCGGGGCCCGGAGGCCCAGGAGGCCCGGAGGCCAGAGGCCAGAGGGTCCGGAGGCCAGAGGGTCCGGAGGCCAGAGGGTCCGGAGGCCAGAGGCCAGAGGGTCCGGAGGTCAGAGTGTTCGGGATCCGGGGGTCAGGGGGTCCGCGGGCGGGCGCAGGCGCGGCGGCGCCGAGGCGCGGCGGCCCCGCGGCCCGGCAGCCCCGCGGCCCGGCAGCCCCGCGGCCCGGCAGCCCCGCGGCCCGGCAGCCCCGCGGCCCGGCAGCCCCGCGGCCCGGGGCCCGCGGCCGCGGGGACGCCGGCACAGGCTCGCCCGGGCCTGTCGCGCCGGCAGGGCCCCCGAGCCAGGCGTACCGGCAAGGCGCCCCGAGCCAGGCGTACCGGCAAGGCGCCCCGTGCCAGGCGTGCAGCATGCCTCGGGGCCGGGCGTCCGCCGGTCGGTGTGGGCGGGGCGGGCCAGGGGGTGCCGGACCCGGAGGCCGGCGGCCCTCGTGCAGGACCGCGACGAACACAACGGGGGACGCGGGGCGCCCTCTCGTCGTGGGCCGTCCCGTGGTCGGATCCGGGTGGCGTCCTCCGCTCAGGACGTCAGGTGGTCGACCAGTGCCCCGGCGCCCCGGGAGGCCAGGGCGACCGAGGTGAGGGTGGGGTTGCAGGCGGTGGCGGTCGGGATGACGTTGTTGCCGGCCACCCAGAGGCCGACGGTGTCCCAGACGCGGCTGTGGGTGTCGCAGACGCTGATGCCGTCGTCGGCGGGGCCCATGCGGGTGGTGCCCTGGTAGTGCAGCGAACTGCCGGCGGGAAGGAGGATCGGGGCCTCGCCGAGGGGGATGCCGAGCGTGGCTCCGGCCTCCGCGACGGCCTTCTTGGCGGCCTCGATGGTGGCCAGGTCGCGGTCGGTGTAGCGGTAGTGGATGACGGGGGCCGGCATGCCGAAGGCGTCCTCTTCGGTGTCGCTGAAGGTGACGCGGTCGTCGGCGGTGACGTCCTTGGCGCAGAACCAGCCGAGTCCGACGATGCTGCCCGGTTCGACGAGCGCGTCCCCGTCGAGGGGGACGGGGGAGGCATCGAGCTGCATGACCTGCCCGTGGAAGGGCCGGTCGTCGGTGAAGGGGACCCAGCTGACGCCGCTCTGCGGGATGATCCCGCCGTCGTCCTGCCGGGTGCGGTCGGTGACGGCGCGGTGCGCGGTCACGAGGTCGTCGGGGAGCCGGACGGCGTGGACGATCTGCGGCTGGTCGTTGAGGTGGCGGCCGAGCGCGGCGGGGCGGATGCCCGAGGCGTGCAGGACCTGCGGGGTGCGCAGGGCGTCCGCGGCGACCACGACGGCCCGTGCGGTCACCGTCGTCTCCCGTCCCTCCCCTCCCTCCTCCAGGTCACGGACGGCGACGCCGGTCACGGTGCCGCCGTCGTGCAGCACGCGCAGGCACAGGCACCGGTCGACGATGTCGACGCGGGGGTCGTGGGCGGCGGGGCCGAGGACGACGTCGGTGCCGCTCCAGACGCCCGTACCGTCGGGGCGGATGGTGACGGCCAGGGGCATGGGGGCGACGCGGCGGGACGCGGGGCGGCCGGTGTCGAAGTGGCCGGCCAGGCGGCGCCGCACCTCGTCGGCGAAGGGCGCCGTGTCGAAGGCGTGGGCGCTGACGCGCAGGAGCTGTTCGGCCCGGGTCAGGTGGCGGTCCATCTCGTCGGCCGGGACGAAGGGGATGCGTTCGCCGTCGCCGGGGCGGGGGCAGGCCGCGGTCCAGTGGGCGCCCATGCCGCCGACGTTGGTGGAGACGGCGGCGGCGGGCATCTCCGGGGTGCCGAGGAGGCGGGTGCCGGGGCGGCCGGGCGAGGCGGGCGAGGGGCCTTCGGAGGCCCGCTGGGCGCGGGCGCGCAGCGCGTCGTCGGCGATGTTCTTCACATGGCCGCCGGGCGGGTCGGTGATCCGCGGTCCGGCCTCGACGAGGAGGATCCGGGCGGTGGGGTGCTGTTCGAACACCTCGCGGACGTAGGTGCAGCCCGTGGGGCCGCTGCCGACCACGACGACGTCGTAGTCGGATGCCGGGGGGAGGGACATGGTTCGGCTCCTGGGGTCTGGGTCGGCCGGGCGGTCCGGGGTCAGCCGGTGATGAGCGGCCGCAGGGTGTGGTGGGCGATGGTCAGTCCCTGGCACACCTTCTCCGGGGTGCCTCCCCACAGCGGGTCCTCGTGTTCGACGGAGAGGGTGCCGGTGAAGCCGGCCTCGTAGAGGCGGTCGACGACGCGGGGCCAGTCGACCTGTCCGCGGCCGGGGACCCGGTAGCGCCACCAGCCGGTGGCCCAGGGGTCGCCCTTCTTGTCCGTCGTCCCGAAGAACCCGTAGCGGTTGCGGGCCACGGGGTCGATCTCGATGTCCTTGGCCTGGGCGTGGGCGATGCGGTCGGCGTACGGGGCGATGGTCGCCACCGGGTCGACGCCGATCCACATCAGGTGGGAGGGGTCCCAGTTGAGGTGGAGGCCGAGGGAGAACATCCACTCCCACAGCTCCGGCGAGTAGGCGATGTTGCCGGGGTGGCCGTCGGGGTGCCAGCCCTCCATGACGCAGTTCTCGATGACGATCCGCACGCCGCGCTCGCCCGCGTACTCGACGAGTTCGGGCAGGACGCGCTCGGCCTCGCGCTGGTTCTCGGGGACGCTGCGGGCCGGGTCGCGGCCGATGAACGTGCCGACGTAGGGGACGTCGAGTGCCTGGGCGGCGTCGATCGCGCGCTTGAGGTGCTCGCGGATCTCCGCACGCCGGGCCGGGTCGGGGTGCAGGTTGTTCTCGTAGTAGGCCAGGGCCGAGATGCCGAGGCCGGTGCGGTCCAGGACGGCGCGGACCCGGTCGGCCTCGCGGGGGCCGAAGCGGGCGACGTCGATGTGGGAGGCCTCGAAGTCCCGGCTGCCGGTGCCGGGCCAGACGGCGACCTCCAGGCGCTCGTATCCGGCGGTGGCGGCCCAGTCGGCGATGCGGTCGAGCGACCAGGTGGGCAGACAGGCGGTGAGCATGCCGAGGTTCATCCGGGGATCTCCGTCCAGGTGGAGCCGGCGGCCGCGGAACGCATCACGGCGTCGGTGACGCGGGCGGCGCGCAGGCCGTCGGCGAAGGTGGGCAGGCCGTCGGGCGCGTCGCCGCGGACGGCGGCGTAGGTGTCGGCGACGAAGTCGGCGAAGCACTCGTGGTAGCCCTGCGGATGTCCGGCCGGCAGGGCGCCGGGGCGCTCGTGCGGGCGGGCCGGGTCGCGGAGCAGGACGCGGTTCTCGGCGCGACCGCCGATCCGCAGCCGCTCGGGGTCCTCCTGGTCGAAGGCGTAGGAGGCGTCCGGGCCGTCGAAGGAGAAGGTGAGCCGGTTCTTGGCGCCGGCGCTGGCCTGGCTGACGACCAGGGAGCCGATCGCCCCGGCGTCGGTGCGGAAGGTGACGACCCCGCCGTCCTCGGTGGTGGTGCGGCGGCCTCCGCGCACGGGGTGGGCGGTGCCCAGGGTGGCCTGGAGGGCGGTGATGCGCTGGCCGGTGACGAACTCCATGAGGTCGCACCAGTGGACGCCGATGTCGCCGAAGGCTCGGCTGGCGCCGCCCAGGTCCGCGTCGACGCGCCAGTTGTCGGCCGCCGGGTCCGCGAGCCAGTCCTGGAGGTAGGTGCCGTGCAGGAGCCAGGGGGCCCGGGCGTCGGCGGCGAGGCGGGATCGCGCCAGGCGGACGGAGGAGTAGAAGCGGTACACGAACGGGACGGTGGCGACGGCCCCGGACCCGGCGGCCAGGCCGGCCAGGTCAGCGGCCTGCTCCACGGAGACGGCCAGCGGCTTCTCGCACACCACGTGCTTGCCGGCCTCCAGGACCCGCCGGGCCATGGGGTGGTGCAGGTGGTTGGGCGTACACAGGTGTACGACGTCCACGTCGGAGTCGAGCACCCGCTCGAAGTCCACGGGTTCGGCTCCCGGCACGGAGGCGGCCAGGGCCTTCGCCCGGTCGGCCGAGGAACCGGCGACCAGACGCACCTGCCCTCCGGCGGCGCCGACGGCCCGTGCGTGGACGGCTCCCATGAATCCGGTGCCGACGATGGCGGCCCTGACCGGCTGTGGCATACGGCTGCGTCCTTGCTGCTCTGCTGTGCCCAGCAGTGCTCTGCTCTGCTGGGCACAGAAATGCGCGGTCTGCTGAGCACAGAAATGCGCTGCTCTGCTGTGCTCGGCAATGCACTGCTCTGCTGTGCTCTACTGCGGTGAACACCCCCACTATTGCACGCGGCACGCAAAAGTGGTCAAGGGTTGAGTCCGCAGCGGCAGAAGTACGCGATGATTCCGGGTATGACACGCCGTACTCCGACCGCAGTCGACCACTACGACGCCCTGTCCGCCGTCGTGCGCATGGTCCGCTCGGGACGCGCCCGCACCCGGCCCGAGCTGGGCGCCGCCTCCCTCCTGGGCCGCACGGTGATCTCCCAGAGGGTCGAGCAGGCCATCGAGCTCGGCCTGCTGGAGGACGCCGAGACCGGCCCGTCCAGCGGCGGCCGCGCCCCGCGGCAGCTGCGCTTCGACGCCGGGCGCGGACTGGTCCTCTCCGCGGTGCTGGGAGCCGCCGCGCTGGACGTGGCGGTGACCGACCTGGACGCCCGCGTCCTGGAGCACCGGCATCTGGAGTGGCCGATCGCCCGCGGCCCCGAGGAGACCCTGACCGCCCTGGACGCCGCGTTCACCGGCCTGCTGGAGAGCCGCCGGGACACCCCGCTGTGGGCGATCACCCTGGGCATCCCGGGCCCGGTGGAGTTCTCGACCGGGCGCCCGTCGCAGCCGCCGATCATGCCGGGCTGGGACGGCTTCGACATCCGCGGCCGGCTCCAGGCACGGCACCGGGCGCCCGTGTGGGTGGACAACGACGCCAACCTGCTGGCCCTGGGCGAGGCCCGCGCCGGCGGCACCGGCGCCGACGAGATGATCTTCGTGAAGGTGGGTACGGGCATCGGCGCCGGCCTCGTCAGCGGGGGGCGCGTGCACCGGGGCAGCAAGGGCGCCGCCGGTGACATAGGGCACGCCCGGGTCCTGGAGGACAACTCGGTCATGTGCCGGTGCGGGCGGACCGGGTGCCTGGAAGCGCTGGCGGGTGGCTGGGCGCTGGCCCGCGACGCGGTGACGGCGGTCCACGAGGGGCGCAGCCGGTACCTCGCCGAGATCCACGGCGCGCACGGCGAGATCACCCCGGCCGACATCGGCCGCGGCGTCACCGTGGGCGACGCCTGGTGCCTGACGGCGGTCGCCCGGGCGGCGGAGCGGGTGGGCAGCCTCATGGCGACGCTCGTCAACTTCTACAACCCCTCCCACCTGGTCTTCGGCGGCGGCGTCCTGACGGTGGGGGACGCCTTCCTGCGCGTGGTCGACCACACGGTGCGCAGCCGCTCCCTGCCGCTGGCGGCGACGGACCTGGTGATCCGCGGCTCCGCGCTGGGCGACCTCGGCGGCGTCGCGGGCGGGGCGCACCTCGCCGTGGAGGCGCTGCTGTCGGCCGACGCCATGGCAGCCTGGACACCGCTGGGCAGCCCGTCCGCGGTCGACCCGGACCGCCTGACGGCAGGCGCCTGATCCCCCGAGGACACCCCGTGGCACCCGGGACGCCCTGCGAGGAGGGAAACGGCACACATCCAGCACATCGACATCCAGAACCATTGACTTTGGCTTGTGGCAAACATAAGTTCCGTCACCGACGGGCGATTCCGGACGAGTCTCGCCCGTCGTCAACGGCAGCCGCCCCCGTCCCCCGGCCTCATGCCCCTCCAGGCGGCACGCCCCCTCCCCATCGAAGGGACTCGACGATGAGTGCCGCATCCTCCCCCGCCACCGGCGCGCCCGCCGGCGCGCCCGCCGGCGCGCCCCCCGCCGCCGCACGGCCGCTCGGCCGCGCCGCACAGCTGGGATACGGTCTCGGAGACCTGGCGTCCAACCTGACCTGGACCACGCTCACGGCCTTCCTGCTGTTCTTCTACACCGACGTCGCCGGCCTCGCCGCCGCCGCGGCGGGCACCGTCCTGCTGCTCGGCCGGATCGCCGACGCGTTGATCGACCCGCTCGTCGGCCTGGCCGTCGACCGCACCCGCAGCCGCTTCGGCCGCGCCCGCCCCTACCTGATCTTCGGCTCCCCGGTGCTGGCCGCCGCGTTCGCGCTGGCCTTCACCTCCGTGGGCAGCGGCACCACCGCGGCCGTCTGGGCCGGGGTGACCTTCGTCGCCGTCGGCATCAGCCACTCCCTGGTGAACGTGCCCTACGGCGCGATGCTGCCGATGCTGACCTCCGACAACGACACCCGTCTGAAGATGAGCGGCTACCGGTTCGTCGGCGCCTCGCTCGGACTGATCGCGGTCTCCGTGGCGGTCATGCCGCTGGTCGGCCTGCTGGGCGCCGGCGACCTCGGGCGCGGCTTCACCGGCATGGCCGTCGTGTTCGGCGTCGTCGGCACCCTGCTGTACTGGGCGGTCGCCGCACTGTGCCGCGAGCGGGTCGCACCCCCGGCGCCCGGGGAGGACACCGCCACCGGGCCCGCCGTCAAGGCGCTGTTCGGCAACCGGCACTGGCTGGGCGTGTGCCTCTCCTCGCTGGCCGCGTTCGTGCGCCTCGGCGTGATCACCGCCGGAGCGGTCTACTACGCCCGGGACGTCCTGCACGACACCTGGGCCACCACCTACATCCTCCTCGCCTTCTCCCTCTCCGCCCTGGCCGGCTCCCTGGTCACCCCCTGGGTGCTGCGCCGCACCGGCAAGCGCCGGGGCATCGTCCTCGGCCTGGTGGCCACCGCGGTCCTCTACGCGCTGCTGTTCCCGCTCCACGACAGCCCCGCCGCGTTCCTCGCCGTCTTCCTCGTCGCGAACCTCCTCGGCGGCTTCGGCCTGGTCGCGGCGCCCGCCCTGGTCTCCGACACCGTCGACCACCACGAGTCCGTCACCGGCCGCCGCGACGAGGGCCTGCTGTACGCGGGCTACAGCCTCGCGACGAAGGTGGGCACCGCGCTGGGCGGCACCTTCTTCGCGTGGGCGCTCGCCTGGGGCGGCTACCACGCCGACGAGGTCAGCACCGGCGCCTCCACCGCCATCGAGTGGGCCTTCGTCGGCCTCCCGCTGGTGCTGTGCCTGGTGCAGGCGGTGTGCATGGCCCTGTACGACCTCGAACGCCCCGCCCCCTCGCCGACGGCCTGACGCACGGGCTGCCCCGCCCCCGGCACGGGCAGCCCCCGCCACCCCCGACGACTCCCGCACCCCCCGCACACTCCCGCAACTCCCCTCCCCCTCCCACCCCCCGCAACTCCCCCCATGAGCAGTCCGAGAAAGGACGAGCCGACGGTGCTCGAACGCAACATCATCCAACAGCGCGGCTTCCGCAACGTCGTCGAGAACGGCGCCGTCACCGGCTTCCAGCTGCACCTGCGCAACCCCAACTACCGCGGCATCGCCGGAAGCCTCGTCGACGGCGTCGAGGTGATCGTCGACGGCGAGAAGCACCCCGCGGACCGGACCCGGTGGACCCTTCAGGGCCGCACCTTCACCCTCGACGAGCTGCGCGCGAGCACGGACGTCCGCTGGCAGCTCGACGAGGTCGCCGTCGTCACCGTGCCCAGGCCGGGCGGGCTGGCCGCGGGCACCCACCGCATCGACGTCGCCGTCCACCTGCGCCGGCCGTACATCCCCGAGGTCGCCGGCCCCTCCGTCTTCCGGTCCTCCGCGACGGGCACCGTCGTCCCCACGACCGGCGGCACGAGCGGCCTGAAGTACGGCGTCTCGCTCTACAGCTACTCCGGCGACCTCTACACCTCGATGACCCTCGAGGACGCCATGGCCGACATCGCCGACCTGGGCGCCACCGGCATCGAGATCCTCGGCGAGGGCAACATCCCCGGCTACCCCCGCCCCGACGCCGCCTGGGTGCGCGACTGGCACGGCCTGCTGGACCGGTACGGCCTGACGCCGACCAACTACGGCTCCTGGGTCGACACCGCGATGTGGCGCGAGCGGGACCTCACGGCCGAGGAGGGACGCGCCCAGCTGGAGACGGACCTGCGGCTGGCCAGGGAACTCGGCTTCACCTCGATCCGCCCGAAGTTCGGCGTCGTCTCCCCGGAGCTCGAACCCCACCCGATCTGGCAGCCGGCCGTCGAACGGGTCCTGGACCTCGCCGCCGACCTCGACATCGTCATCTGCCCGGAGATCCACAGCCCCACCCCGATCAAGAACCCCGTCACCCAGGGCTACCTCGACTTCATCGACCGCACCGGCAGCGAGCACTTCAAGCTGCTCATCGACACCGGAATCTTCCAGACCGCCCCGGTGGACGACGGCCACGAGGGCTTCGAGGGCAAGAAGCGCCCCCCGTTCCTGGAGCCCCTGGCCGTCCCGATGGCCGACCTCGTGGACGTGCTCCCCCACGTCCACTTCATCCAGGCGAAGTTCTTCGAGATCGACGACCGGCTGCACGACCTGCACGTCCCCTGGGACGACATCGTCACCACCCTGCGCGACGCCGGCTGGAGCGGCTGGCTGTCCAGCGAGTACGAGGGCCGCCGCGAGCCCTACCGCGGCCGCGACCAGGTACGCCGCCAGCACGCCCTGCTCCGCACCCTGGACGCCTGAGGTTCGACCGCCGTGCGCGTCGGCCGCACCGGCCGGGAACGGGGAACGAACCGTCCCCGTCCCCGGCCGGTCCGTCGGCGGAGCCGCTAGCCTGCACCGCATGCCCCACGACGCCGGCACCCCCCGGGCCAGACGCGACGACCGCCCCGACGAGGCCCGGCGGGCGCGTCTGAGCCGGATCTTCGACGAGGACGCGGAGCTGTACGACCGGGCCAGGCCCGGCTACCCGGCCGAGCTGTACGACGATCTCGCCGACCTCGCGGGGGTCCGCAGCGGCAGCCGCGTCCTGGAGGTGGGCTGCGGGACAGGCCAGGCGACGGTGCCCCTCGCCGGGCGGGGCTGCCGGATCACGGCCGTCGAGGCGGGACCGCACCTGGCCGCCGTCGCCCGCCGCAACCTGGCCGGAGCGACCGCGGTGGACGTGGTGACGGCGCGGTTCGAGAGCTGGCCGCTGCCACCGGAGCCGTTCGACGCGGTCGTCTCGGCGACGGCGTTCCACTGGATCGACCCGGCCGTGCGGGTGGCCAAGGCCGCCGACGCGCTGCGTCCGGGCGGGGCGCTCGCCGTGGTGCGCACCCAGCACGTGCGGGGCGGCACCGAGGACTTCTTCGCCGAGGTCCAGCGCTGCTACGAACGCTTCGACCCGGACACGCCACCAGGGCTGCGGCCTCCCGCGGCCGCCGGCATCGACGGCTCGGACCACGCGCGGGAGGTCGCGCGCAGCGGCCGTTTCGGCCCCACGGTCTTCCGCCGCCACGAGCGGGACCTCACCTACACCACGTCCCGGTACCTGGACCTGCTGCGGACCTACTCGGGCCACCGCGCTCTGCCGGAAGCCGCCAGGAGCGGGCTGCTCGCCTGCATCGGCGGCCTGATCGACGGGACGTACGGCGGCCGGGTGACCAAGCGCTACCTCATCGAACTGGGAGTGTCGTACAAGCGGTGACGCCGGACGGTCACCCGAGGACGTACGGCGGTCGCGCGGCCGACGTGCCCAGGGCGGCCCTCTCCGTGTCGGTCGGCGCCCGCCGTCCGGTGCCGACCAGCAGCGCGTCCGTGTCGGAGAACGACGCGGGGAACGCGGTCCCGGCGATCGGCTCCGGCATCGCGCGGGACCGGGCGAGCCCCTCCACGGGCGGTGCCGCCACGTGCGGGAGGTGCGCGCCCAGGCCGAGGTGGTGCAGCGTCCACTCCAGGACGTACGCGCAGAGGTGGTCGACCGCGGTGAGGACCTCGCCCCGGGTGCCGACCCCAAGGCCCGGGTCGGCGCACCGGAGCCCGTCCCCCACCGCCCGGGCGGCGCCCCGAATGACGCGCAGGTGACATCGGGCGGTCGGGCAGGGGAACAGCGGATCGGGGCCCGACCGGCGGGGACCTCGGTCCCCTACGCTGCGCTGCGGATCGCGTGCCTGGGGGGCACGCGTCCCATTCCGAGGGGGGATACCCGTGTTCGTGCTGTCCATCCTGCTGCTCATAGCGGCAGTCGTGCTCTTCCTCGTCGGCCGCGGCCGCACCACCGACGGCGGCTGGCGGATCGGCGCCGCGATCAGTGCCGTGGCGGGGGTGCTGGCGGGCGTCTTCTCCTGCGTCCACGTCGTGAGCGCCTACGAGGTCGGCGTACCGGTGACCTTCGGCGGCGTCGGCGCTCCGCTGACCTCGGGCATCCAGGTGACGTCACCGTTCACCGAGGTCACGACCTTCTCCACCCGGCCGGTGGACCTCAACCTGAACGACAAGGACACCGTCGAGGTCCGCTCCTCGCAGGGCGGGGTGCTGTACGCGGACGTCACCGTCAAGTGGGCCGTGGTGCCGGCGAAGGCGGTCGCGCTGTACCGGCTGGCGGGCAGCGAGGAGGGGGTCGAGGAGCGGCTGGTGCTGCCGGACAGCCGCGAGATCATCCGCAACGTCTTCGCCCAGCACACCAGCGAGGAGGGGTACGCCTCCGCCCGCGAGCAGATCGGCTCGGAGATCGCCGCCCTCATCAAGGCACGTCTGGCGCCGCGCGGCATCGACGTCACGGTCGTCAACCTGCGCAACGTGAAGCCGTCGGCCGAGCTCCAGAAGCAGATCGACAAGAAGATCCAGCAGGAGCAGGCGACGGAGCGGGCCGTGGAGGCGCAGCGCACCGCCACGGCGGAGGCCGAGCGCAAGCGCATCGAGGCGGAGGGCACCGCCGCCGCCAACAAGATCCTCGAACGCTCACTGACCGACAAGGTGCTCTATAACCAGTGCCTGGCCGCCTACCGCGAGGCCGCCAAGGCGAACCCGGTCTACGCCGTCCCCTGCGGCACGGACTCCGGCGGCACCCCGGTCATCGTGGACGGGACCGGCGACCAGTAACCCGACGGGCGTGCGGGATAATGCCCGCATGCGGATCTCAGCCAGGGCGGACTACGCGGTACGTGCCGCGCTGCAGCTCGCCACGTCACGGGACGACGAGCCGGTCAAGGTCCTGGCCATCGCCGACGCCCAGGGCATCCCGCACAAGTTCCTCGAAGGCATCCTGAACGACATGCGCCGCGGCGGGCTCGTGGTCAGCCAGCGGGGCGGCAACGGCGGCTACCGGCTGGCCAAGTCCGCCGGGTCGATCAGCATCGCCGACGTCATCCGCGTCGTGGACGGACCGCTCGTCTCAGTACGTGGAGTCCGTCCACCGGAACTGTCCTACAACGGGCCCGCCGAGTCGCTGCTGCCCCTGTGGATCGCGCTGCGGTCCAATGTGCGCGAGATCCTCGAAGGCGTGACGCTCGCCGACGTCGCCTCGGCCGAGCTGCCTGCCGGTGTGTCCGCCCGGGCCGACGACCCGGGCGCCTGGACGAACCCCTGAAAAACCGGCCCCGACCCCGCTGATACCAGAACGTGAGACGGGGGCGTCCGCGATGCGAGAAGCCCCTTGGTAAGGGCGCCACCTTCTGCCACGATCCCTATCAACCAGGTGGGGAAACTAGGGAACTGAGGGGGTGGCCATGAGTACGCTGAACCATGCGGTCCGCACGCGGCTCCTTCTGACCTCCCGTCGGCACATCGACCTGGTCCGTACGTCCAGCGCCATCTGTCGAGCCGTCTGAGGCCGGTCCTTCGACCGGCTCCCCCCACGCACGGCTGTGCTCGTCACCGCCCCGCCGCCGTCCGGCGGGCGCCTTCTCGGCCGCATCACGCCGCCGTCACTCCCCGCTCCCCCATGACCGCACGCCCGCGCGTGCGCCATGGCCGCGACGGAGGTCCGGCATCCACCCCGAGGCACCCGACACCCGGCATCGCCACCCCTGCCCTCCTCGACCCGCGACGGCGGAACCGTCGCCGGCGAAGGGCGTGGACACGCGTGCCGACAGCCCTGCGTCCCGTACGTCCGTACGTCCCTGATCACCCGTTCCTCCTGGAAAGGACACCTCCGTGTCTGCCGCAAGACCGCTCACCGCCCTGCGCGCCCTCGCCGCCATAGCGGCACTCCCCTTCCTGCTGACGGCCTGCGGCTACGGTTCCGAGTCCACCGACGACGACAAGCAGACCCAGGTCGCGGCGGACGCCGAGAAGCTCTCCGCGGACCAGGTGAAGATCGGCTACTTCCCGAACCTCACCCACGCCACCGCCCTGGTCGGCGTCCAGGAGGGCATCCTCCAGAAGGAGCTCGGCGGCACCAAGATCTCCACGGCGACCTTCAACGCGGGGCCGTCCGAGATCGAGGCCCTCAACTCCGGCTCCATCGACATCGGCTGGATCGGCCCCTCCCCCGCCATCAACGGCTACACCAAGTCCTCGGGCAAGAACCTCCGCATCATCGGCGGCTCGGCCTCCGGCGGCGTCAAGCTCGTCGTCAACCCGGACAAGATCAAGTCCGTGAAGGACGTCAAGGGCAAGAAGATCGCCACCCCGCAGCTCGGCAACACCCAGGACGTCGCCTTCCTCAACTGGATCGCGGAGCAGGGCTGGAAGGTCGACGCCGAGAGCGGCAAGGGCGACGTCTCCGTCGTCCGCACCGACAACAAGATCACCCCCGACGCCTACAAGTCCGGCTCCATCGACGGCGCCTGGGTGCCCGAGCCCACCGCCTCCAAGCTGGTCGCCGAGGGCGCCGAGGTGCTCATCGACGAAGCGGACCTGTGGCCCGACAAGAAGTTCGTGATCACGAACATCATCGTGTCGCAGAAGTTCCTCAAGGAGCACCCCGACGTCGTCGAGGCCGTGCTGCGCGGCTCGGTGAAGACCAACCAGTGGATCAACGCCAACCCCGACAAGGCCAAGACCTCGGCGAACGCGGCGCTGAAGGAGCTCTCCGGCAAGGCGCTGCCCACGGAGGTCCTGGACCCGGCCTGGGAGTCCATCACGTTCCTGGACGACCCGCTGGCCTCGACCCTCGACGCCGAGGCGGAGCACGCCGTGAAGGCGGGTCTGCTGGAGGAGCCGAACCTGAAGGGCATCTACGACCTCGCCCCGCTCAACAAGGTCCTCGAGGCCGCGGGCGAGGAGCAGGTCGACGACGCCGGTCTCGGCGCCGAGTAGCACCCGGCACGCAGTCCCGATGAGTTCCCAGGAGGTGACGACCATGGCCACCACGATCGCCAAGGCCGGCGACGGTGGCGCCGCCACGGCGGCCCGGGCCGCCCGCGTCGAGCACGTCTCGAAGTCCTTCGACGGCCCCGCCGGACAGCAGCTCGTCCTGGACGACATCACTCTCGATGTCGCCTCCGGCGAGTTCGTCACCCTCCTGGGTGCCTCGGGCTGCGGCAAGTCCACGCTGCTCAACCTGGTGGCGGGACTGGACCGGCCGTCCGCCGGCGCGATCAGCACGGACGGCCCGCCCGCCCTGATGTTCCAGGAGCACGCCCTGTTCCCGTGGCTGACCGCGGGCAGGAACGTCGAACTCGCCCTGAAGCTGCGCGGCGTCGCCAAGCCCGAGCGCCGCGCGGAGGCCGAGCGGCTGCTCGAACTCGTGCGGCTGAAGGACGCCTACGGCAAACGGGTGCACGAACTCTCCGGCGGTATGCGGCAGCGCGTCGCGCTGGCCCGGGCGCTGGCCCAGGGCAGCAGGCTGCTGCTGATGGACGAGCCGTTCGCGGCCCTCGACGCCATCACCCGGGACGTGCTGCACGACGAACTGACCCGCATCTGGCGGGAGACGGGCCTCTCCGTCCTGTTCGTCACGCACAACGTGCGGGAGGCGGTACGACTGGCCCAGCGGGTGGTGCTGCTGTCGTCCCGGCCCGGGCGGATCGCCCGGGAGTGGACGGTGGACATTCCGCACCCGCGCCGTATCGAGGACAGCGAGGTCGCCGAACTGTCCTCGGAGATAACCGGACAACTACGGGAGGAGATCCGCCGACATGGCCGGCACTGACACCGGGCCCGACCTGAGGAAGGACGACGGCACACAGGACCTGGCGGGGCTGGAGGCCGGGCTCGACGCGCTGGACACGGTGCAGGCCGGCCGGACGCCGCTGCGGCAGACCCTGGTCCAGAAGGTGCTGCCCCCCGTCAGCGCGGTCCTGCTGGTCCTCGCGGTCTGGCAAGCGCTGGTGTGGGCGCAGGTCGCCCCCGACTACAAGCTGCCCTCACCGTCCGCGGTCTGGGACGAGGTGTCCGACGCGTGGCTGCGGGGCACCCTGCTCGAGTACGTCTGGACCTCCGTCTCGCGTGGCCTGCTCGGCTTCCTCCTGGCGCTCGTCATCGGTACGCCGCTCGGGCTGCTGGTCGCCCGGGTGAAGTTCGTGCGGGCCGCGATCGGGCCCATCCTGTCCGGACTGCAGTCCCTGCCGTCCGTGGCATGGGTGCCGCCCGCCGTGATCTGGCTGGGTCTGAACGACAGCATGATGTACGCGGTGATCCTGCTCGGCGCCGTGCCGTCCATCGCCAACGGCCTGGTGGCCGGTGTCGACCAGATCCCGCCGCTGTTCCTGCGCGCGGGCAAGACACTGGGCGCCACGGGACTGCGCGGGGCCTGGCACATCGTGATGCCGGGGGCGCTGCCCGGGTACCTGGCCGGCCTGAAGCAGGGCTGGGCGTTCTCCTGGCGGTCGCTGATGGCCGCCGAGATCATCGCGTCCTCGCCCGATCTGGGCGTCGGACTCGGCCAGTTGCTGGAGAACGGCCGGAACAACTCCAGCATGTCCCAGGTCTTCCTCGCCATCTTCCTGATCCTGATCGTCGGCATCGCCATCGACCTGCTGGTCTTCAGTCCGCTGGAGCGACGGGTACTGCGCGGCCGGGGACTGCTGGTCACCCACTGACCGACGGCACCACGACCGGCCGGTACGGGACAGCGCGGCCCACCGGCACGTATCGGAGCATCCAGGAACATCTCGCGCACGGCACCCGCTCCACCGCATGGGCATCGCCCGGTGGAGCGGGTGCCGCCGTGTGCGGGCCCCCCTCGCGGGGGGGGCCGGTGCGCGCGGTCAGGCGGGGAGGGTGAACGGCGGGTGTGCTCCGCTGAGGAAGTAGTCCCCGACGTCACGGAGCCGGTGGGCGACGGGGTGGTACAGGGTGTGGGTCCGTGCGTTGCGCCAGAAGCGGTCGAATCCGTACCGCGAGGAGGCGGAGCCGGGGCCGATGACGTCCAGGGTGCGGGCGGTGATGTCCTGCGCCGCCCGCGCGGCGGCGGCCTCGGCCGCGGCCGCCAGGACGCAGATCTCGGCGCACTCGTCGTCGGTGAGGTCGTCGCCGCGCGCGAGTCCGCCGTCCAGGGCTTCCACCGCCTGATCGGTGAGCGCGGACGCCGCGCGGGCGGCGACGGTGAGCTCTCCGTAGGTGATCAGCACGTGCGCGTCCTGCGACCGGCTGTCCGGCCAGGACGGGTAGGACGGGTAGGACGAGTAGGACGGGTAGGACTGCGGGGGCGGCCAGGAGGGCCGCCAGGACGGGTTCCCCGCCCTGGCGTACTCACGGGCCTCGCCGAGCACTCCCTGGGCGATGCCGAGGCAGAGATGGGCGGAGACGAGACGTCCGGTGGCGGCGGCCAGGCCGGCGAACGGCGGCAGGGCGCCCTCGTCCGAGGACAGCGACCCCAGCACCTCGTCGTCGGTGACCGGCACGGCGTCGAACTCCATGCTGCCGCCGGCCGACAGCCGCTGGCCGAAGGTGTCCCCGTCGTCGCCGCAGACCACGCCGGCGCGGGTGGGATCGACGATCACGGCCAGCGGTTCACCGGTGTCGAGCCGGGCGGCGCGGACCGCCAGCCGGTCGGCGACCCGGATGCCGGTCGCGCAACTCTGGCGCCCGTTCAGCAGATGGCGGCCGGGGGCGACCGGCGTGAGGATCAGGGGCGGTTCGTGGGCGGCGAAGCCTCCGCCCCAGCACCACTGGCCCGCCGCGGACTCCCGTTCGAGCCGGGCGACGAGGTCCGCGCCGGCGAAGAACCGGGCGCTTCCCGACAGGACGTAGTGGCTGCCGAGCAGTTGGCCGATCGCCCCGTCGGCCGCGGCGACCTCCCGGACGACCGCGTAGGCCGTTGCCCAGTCCGCCCCTCCCCCACCGCGTTCGGCGGGTACCAGCAGCGTGAGGAGCCCTGCCTCACGCAGCCGGGCCACCTCGTCGAACGGGGGTTTGCCGGCCTGGTCGCGGACGACCGCGTCCGTGGCCAGGTCCTCGGCCACTTCGCGGGCGATGTGCAGCCAGCGGGTGCTGCTCTGCTGATCGACCGTGAACAGGTCCTCCACCGTCACGGCCGCTCCCCCCGCCTCGGGCGGGTACAGGAAGAGGACGCGAGGGCGCCGGACGCACACGCTGGGGCAGTTCCCACTGACGTTCCTCCTCGACTTCCCTATAAATCCGGTAGGAATACTAGAGAATACCCTGTCACCCCCGCTCGGGGGCAGGTGTTCGATCGCGGAATCCCGCCTTCCCCGGGCGAGTTGGCCGACAACGACCGGCCCCGCGGCCGGTGGCGGAAAGGCCTCGGAGGCCGGTCAGCTCGTCGGGCGTGACCGGCCGGCGGGGCCCGGTCGTTCCGGTGGCCGCGGTGGCCGCGGTGGTCGGGGGCGCCGGCGCGGTCGGTGCGCCGGGTGCCGGGGGGCCGTCTCCGTCCGGGCGCCCTGTTCGGCGAGGCCGGTCAGGGCGGCCCACCGGGCGCCCGGAAGGGTCGGCGCATGGCCTCGGGTCCCCTACTGGTCGGTCCGGGGCAGGCCGGGCGGGTTGATCTCCGACTTGGTCACGGCCTCGTCGGACAGGCCCCACCGCTCGAGCACCTCGGCGTACGTCCCGTTCTCGACCACGTGGTCGATGGCGTCGGCGAGCGCGTCGACGAGCCCGCTGTCCTTCTTGGTGGTGGCCGCGATGAGCCCCTGGAGGGTCTCACCGGCACCGGAGTACGTGCCCACGACCTCCGTCTTGCCGGTGGTGGCCGCGTGGTAGGCCGCGATCGGGTTGGGGCCGAGGTAGATGTCGATCCGGCCGGACTGGAGAGCGAGGTAGGTGTCGCTGTCGTTCTGGTAGTACTTGATGTCCACCGGCTTCCGGCCGGCCTTCTCGTTCTCCTCGCTCCATTCGACCAGCAGCTTCTCCTGGTTGGTGCCGCTCTGCACGGCGACGGTCAGGCCCGCCACGTCCTCGGGCCCGTCGACCTTCAGCCCGCTGCCCTTCTTCGCCTCGAAGCCCAGGTTGTCCTCGCGGTAGGTGGCGAAGTCGTACTTGTCCTTGCGCTCCTCGGTGACGGTGATGTTGGCGAAGCCGACGTCGTACTTGGCGCTGTCCAGGCCGACGAAGATGTTCTCCCACGACACCGTGTTGATGTGCGGCTTCAGGCCGAGCACGTCGGCGACCAGGTACGCGATGTCGGGCTCGACGCCGATGACGGTCTTGTCGTCGGTGGCGTGGAAGCCCAGCGGGGCCGCGGAGGTGGACGACTGGACGATCTCCAGGGTGCCTCTGTCGCGGATCTTCTCCGGGACCTCGGCGGCTATGGAGTCGACCTTGTCCGTGGTGACGCGGTCCTGGTCCGGGCTGATGTTGATCTTCGCCTTGGCGCCGGACGTGTCCGCGACCTCGGTGGTGCCGCCGTCGGAGGGGTTGGCGCAGCCGGCGAGGACGAGGGCGGCGGCCAGTCCGAATGCTGCTGCGGTGGTACGGCGGGCGAGGGTGGACACGGTGGGTCTCCTTGCGTGCGGAGGGGGCGGGGGACGTAGAGAACGGGAAGGGCAGAACGGGGAGAACGGGGAGAACGCGAGGTCAGAGGACCTTGGAGAGGAAGGCGCGGGTGCGCTCCTGCCGCGGGGTGTCCAGGACGGCCGCGGGCGGCCCCTGCTCCACGACGACTCCGTCGTCCATGAACACCACGGTGTCGGCGACCTCGCGGGCGAAGCCGATCTCGTGGGTCACGACGATCATGGTGGTTCCGGTGCTCGCCAGGTCCTTGATGACGTCGAGGACCTCGCCGACCAGCTCCGGGTCGAGCGCCGAGGTGGGCTCGTCGAAGAGCAGCACCTTGGGTTCGAGGGCGAGCGCGCGGGCGATGGCCACGCGCTGCTGCTGGCCCCCGGAGAGCTGCCGCGGATAGGCGTCCGCCTTGTCGGCGAGACCGACCCGGTCCAGCAGCCGCCGGGCGGTCTCCTCCGCCTGCCTGCGGGGGCGGCGCAGCGCGGAGACGGGGGCCTCGACGAGGTTCTCCAGCACGGTCAGGTGCGGGAAGAGGTTGAAGTTCTGGAACACGAACCCGATGTGGGTGCGCTGCTTCAGGACGTCCTTCTCCTTCAGCTCGTACAGCTTGCCGCCGGAGCGGCGGTAGCCGATGAGCTCACCGTCGATGCTGATCCAGCCGCGGTCGACCTTCTCCAGGTGGTTGACGGTGCGCAGCAGCGTGGACTTCCCGGAGCCGGACGGACCGAGGATCACGGTGACCTCGCCGGCGCGGACCGTCAGGTCGACGCCGCGCAGCACTTCCAGCGGGCCGAAGCTCTTGTGGACACCGCGGATGTCCACCATCGCCTCACTCATCGGATGTCTCCCGGGGTCTTCAGGGGTACGACGGGCCGGTCGCGCCGGGCCGCCGCCGCGCGCAGGGTGCGGACGAACCGCCGGGCACGCTGGAGGGGGGTGGGCGGCGGGGTGCGGTTCGCGCCCCGGGCGTAGCGGCGTTCCACGTAGTACTGCGCGACCGACAGCACGGAGGTCAGGACCACGTACCAGGCGGTGGCGACGAGCAGCAGCGGGATCACCCGGCCGTTGCGGCCGTAGACCACCTGTACCTGGTAGAACAGCTCGCCGATGGCCATGACGTAGACCACCGAGGTGCCCTTGAGCAGGCCGATGATCTCGTTGCCGGCCGTGGGCAGGATGGCGCGCATGGCCTGCGGCAGCACGATCCGGCGGATCTGCCGCAGCCGGGGGATGCCCAGTGCCGCGGCGGCCTCCAGCTGTCCGTGGTCCACGGAGACGACTCCGCCGCGGACGACCTCGGCGGCGTAGGCGGCCTGGTGCAGCGACAGTCCGATGACGGCGGCGCCGATCGTGCCGATGAGGGTGTTGCTGTCGACGGACCAGAACACCGGCCCGAAGGGGATGCCGACCCCCAGCTCCCGGTACAGGGCGCTCAGGTTGAACCAGAACACCAGCTGGACGATCATCGGGATGGACCGGAAGATCCAGATGTAGGCCCAGGCGACGGCCTGGAGCAGCGGGCTGCGCGACAGCCGCATGAAGGCCAGGACGGTGCCGAGGAGGAAGCCCAGCACGGTGGCGTACACGGTGAGCTGGAGGGTGACCCACACCGCCTTGACGATCGTCTCGGACAGCACGTAGGCGCGGAAGACCCCCCACTCCCAGACCGGGTTGGTGACCAGACCGTGGACGAACTGGGCGACCAGCACGGCCACGGCGACCGTCGCCACCCACCGGCCGTAGTGGCGGGCGGGGACGACCTGGAGAGAGGCCGGGTCGTCCCCGGTGGGCGGGGCGTGGGGGCCCGCGTCCTGGAGGGCCGCTCCGGGCGGCGTGGACGCGGGGTCGGTGGTGAGTCCCATCGTGGTGTTCCTGCTTACGTCTCTACGTGTGCTCGGGCGGGTTGATCCGCGACGCGTCGATCGCGGCGGCCGGGGCCGGGGCGCGGGTGGCGGCCGGGGCGCGGGTGGCGGCCGGGGCGCGAGTGGGTGCCGGGGCGCGAGTGGCGGCCGGGGCGGTCAGGTGCTTCTCGAAGGGGAGCGGGCCGATGGTCTCCGGATCGGCCTCCGTGTCGAACAGCGGTGTGTAGCCGGTGGCCAGGTACAGGCCGCGGGCTTCCGGCTGGCGCGGTCCGGTGGTGAGGTAGACCCGCCGGTAGCCGCGGGCGCGCGCCACACGCTCCAGTTCGGCGACGACGCGTCGGGCCAGGCCGCGCCGCCGGTGGGCGGAGTGCGTCCAGATCCGCTTCAGTTCGGCGGTGGCCTCGTCGTACCGGCGGAAGGCGCCGCCCGCGACCGGCTCGCCGTGCTCCAGCAGCAGGAGCAGCACGCCGCCGTGCGGTGCGGTGAACTCCTCGTCGGGGTAGCGGGCGAGCTCGGCGTGGGCGTCCTTGCCGTAGCGGGTGGAGTACTCGTCGCCGAGTTCGCGCAGCAGGGGCTCCACGCGCGGGTCGGACACGGGGACCTGGACGACCGTCAGCGCGGTCGCGTCGGCGGGCGGCTGGGCGACGGAGGTCATGCGCGCACCGCCGCGAGGGCCTGGGTGCCGCGCGCCGCGCGCTCGGCGTCGCGCTCGGCGTCGCGCTCGGCGTCGCGCTCGGCGTCGCGCTCGGCGTCGCGCTCGGCGTCGCGCTCGGCGTCGCGCTTGGCGACCTCTTCGCGGACGATCGGGATGACGTACCGCCCGAAGTCGATCGCGTCGCCCAGGAGGTCGTAGCCCCGGGCGGAGAGGATGTCCACGCCGAGGTCGTAGTAGTCGAGAAGCGCCTGGGCGACCGTTTCCGGGGTGCCGACCAGGGCGTTGGAGTTGCCCGCCCCTCCGGTGGCGGCGGCGGTCGGGGTCCACAGCGCGCGGTCGTAGCGCTCGCCCGCCTCGGCGATGGCGATCAGCCGCTGCGACCCGGCGTTCTCCGGCGCGCCGCTGCGGTGGTGCCGTACGAGACCGGCCTCACGCCGCTGCCTGATCGCGCCGACCGTGCGGTGGGCCTTCTCCCAGGCCAGTTCCTCGGTCGGGGCGATGATCGGGCGGAAGGCGGCCTGGATGCGCGGGCGTTCGGTGCGGCCCGCGGCCCGCGCGGCGGCCTTCACCGCCTCGATCTGCTCGGCGGTCCTCTCCAGGGGTTCGCCCCACAGGCAGTAGATGTCGGCCTCGGCACCCCCGGCGGCGTACGCGGCGGGCGACGAGCCGCCGAACGAGACGTTCGGGCGGGGCTGTTGGACGGGGAAGACATCGCTGACGAAGTCGTGGAAGCGGTAGTGCTCGCCCTCGTGGTCGAAGGGCTCGTGGGTGGTCCAGATCTTCTTGACGACGCGGATGTACTCGCGGGTGCGGGCGTAGCGCTCGTCCTTGGTGAGGGTGTCGCCCTCGCGGCCCTGCTCGTGGTCGTTGCCGCCGGTGATGAAGTGGACCGTCAGCCGGCCCTCGCTGATCTGGTCGAGGGTGGCGAAGGTCTTCGCGGCGAAGGTGGGGTACGAGACGTTGGGCCGGTGGGCGAGCAGGATCTGGAGGCGGTCCAGTCTGCTCGCGATGTACGCGGCGGCCGGGGCGGGGTCCGGTGATCCGGATCCGTAGGCGAAGAGCACCCGGTCCCAGCCGTGGTCCTCGTGCGCGCGAGCGAGCCGGAGGGTGTAGTCCTTGTCGAAGGCGGCGCCGGAGCGCGCCGTCGTCTCGGACCCGTCGTGGGTGGCGGCTATGCCGAGGAACTCCACGGGCATGGGAGATGGCCTTTCCTCAAGTCCTTCTGGGGGGTGCTGGTCCGCGCGCGGGCAGGGCGCGGCGGCCCTCGTGACGGCCGTGCGGGGACGGCGTCCGTGACGACCGTGTGCGTGACGGCGTCCGTGACGACCGTGTGCGTGACGGCGTCCGTGACGACCGTGTGCGTGACGGCGTCCGTGACACCGGGCGTGACGGTGTTTCAGGGGGTGCGAACGCGGGGGTGCTGGGGGTGCAGGTGTGATGACGCCGGGGCGGGGGCCTCGGGCGGGTGGAGCGGCGGCAGCGCGCGTCCGGTTCCGCAGGGCCGCCCGTACGCCGGTCAGGGCCCGCGTACGACGGTGGTGCGGAGGGAGATCTCGGCCCGCGACGGGGTCACCGAGGGAGGGAAGGGCCGGTCAGACAGCCCGCTGCCGATTCAGCCGCGACACGCCGCGGACCACACCCGACCGAAGTCGATGTGGCCCCGGGTAACCAGGCGCTGATCAGCATTCATGCGCTTAATTGAGCAGTACATTCTGCCTCCCGTCAACCACTGACCACGTGACGGACCGGTACCGACCGATCGGCACGCACTGTTGACAGGTCCGTGCACCGGGCACATACGATCGGCCGCGGACGGGCTCCGCCGCGTGCGGCAGCGGCCCCTCCGGCCGCGTTGAGGGACGTGGCGCTCGTGATGACACCGGTACCCGGCCGCCACCGGGTGGTCACCGACACCCGCGACTCCCTCCCCCGGAGAGCCTCCGATGGTCCCGCCTTCCGACGTCACCGCTCCCGACGCCCCGCCGCTCCCGCCCGTCCCCCGGGCGAAGGCGCCCGGCTCCGCGTCCGACTCCGCGCCCGGCCCCGGGCCCGGCTCCGCGTCCGGCTCCGCGTCCGGCGACCTCCCCGCGATCGTGCCGCGCCGGCGCGTCGGCCGTCTGCCGGCCGCGGCCGCCGTGAGGACCCGGCCCACCGCCCGGACCACCGCCCGGACCACCGCCGACGCCCGCCCCGCGATCGGCGGTGACCGGTGAACGCCGTCCCCGCGGCCGCCGTCCTGGTCGTCGTCGGCGCGGGCCCGCGCGGCACGGGTCTGCTGGAGCGCATCGCCGCCAACGCTCCCGAACTGTGGGACGGACGGCGGACGTTGACCATCCATCTCGTGGACCCGTACCCGCCGGGGCCGGGACGGGTCTGGCGGCACGAGCAGTCACCGCTGCTGCGGATGAACTCCATGGCCGAGGACGTCACCATGTTCACCGACGAGACCTCCGAGATGGACGGTCCCGTACGGCCCGGCCCCTCGCTGGCCGAGTGGGCGTCCCGGTTCTCCGGCCGGGGCCCACGCCTCACCCCCGACCCCGAACCCGCCGACCCCGAACCCGCCGACCCCGAGGTCCTGGCCGAGCTGCGCTCCCTGGCACCGTCCGACTTCCCCACCCGACGGGCCCAGAGCGCCTACCTGGACTGGGTGTTCCGCCGGGCGCTGGCCGAACTGCCGCCGTCCATCGGCGTCGTGTGGCACCGCACCGTCGCGACCGCCGTCACCGGCCCCGCGGACGGGCCCCAGCAGGTGCACCTGGCCGACCGCGACACCCCCCTCACCGCCGACCTGGTCGTCCTCGCGCAGGGTCATCTGGACGCGACCCCGGAAGCCGGCCACCACGACCACGCCGCCTTCGCCGCCCGCCACGGCCGCTTCCACCTCCCGCCCGAGTTCTCCTCCGACGCCGACCTGTCCGGCCTGCGCCCCGGCGAGCACGTCGTCCTGCGCGGCTTCGGGCTGGCCTTCGTCGACCTGATGGTGCTGCTCACCGAGGGACGCGGCGGCACCTACCGCACCGAGCCCGACGGCACCCTCACCTACCTCCCGTCCGGCCGCGAGCCCGTCCTCCACGTCGGGTCCCGGCGCGGCGTGCCGTACCACTCCAAGACCCGCTACCGGCTCCAGGGCCCCCGGCCACCGCTGCCGCGCCACTTCGGCCCCGCGGCCGTCGACGCCCTGGTCGCCCTCGACCGCCCCCTCGACCTGCGCCGCGACGTGTGGCCGCTGATGGCGAAGGAGATCGGCTTCGGCCACTACCACGAGCTGTTCCACGCCCATCCGGAGCGCACCACCCTGCCCTGGGCGGACTTCCTCGCCGCCTACGACCGTCTCGACTGGTACTCCGACGCGATGGCCGCCCTCGTCGCCGCGGCCGTGCCGGACCCGGTGGACCGCCTGGACTTCGAGGCCCTCGACCGCCCCCTGGCGGACCTGACGTTCCCCGATCCGCACTCCTTCCAGCACCATCTGCGCGACCACATCACCGCGGACGTCGGCCGCCGCGAGGACCCCGCCCACAGCGCCGACCTCGGCGCCTTCCTCGCCCTGCTCTCCGTCTACGGACAGCTGCCCGGCCTCGTCTCCGCCGGCCGGCTGACCGCCCGCTCCGTCGCCACGGGACTGGACGGCTGGTGGCAGGGCTTCTTCAGTTTCCTCGCCTCCGGCCCGCCGGGCTTCCGGCTGCGCCAGCTGCTCGCCCTGTCCCGGGCCGGCATCGTCCGCTTCCTCGGCGCGGACCTCCGGATCGGTACCGACGACTCCACCGGCACCTTCACCGCGACCAGCCCCACCGTGCCCGGACACACCGTCCACGCCACGGCCCTGATCGAGGCCTACCTGCCGCGCCCCACCCTCGACCGCACCGAGGACCCGCTCCTGCGCGCCCTGCACCGCTCCGGCGCCCTCACCGAGGAGGTCATCGCCGACCCCACCCACACCCACCGCTCGGGCCTGCTGACCGTCACCCCCTCCGACGGCCACGTCCTCGACCCCTCCCTCGGCGGAGCCCACCCCCGCCGTGTCGCCCTCGGCGCCCCCACCAACAGCCGCGCCGTCGCCGCCTTCGCCCGCCCCCGCACCAACGCCCCCGCCTTCCGCCAGAACGACGCGGTGGCCCGCGCGCTGCTCCGGGCGCTGGCGGCGGGTGGAGCAGCGGCCGTCCCCCGGGAACGGACCACCGTGCCGGAAGACGGCGACCGCTCCCTCGCCACCCGCACCGCCGAGGACACGGACCGAGAGCGCCCGGCGCCCGGACCGAGGGTCGCGACGCACTCGACGTGAGACGTCCGGGCGGGACGGCGGGGGCCGCGGGGGCCACCGGGGCCGGGGCCGCCACCACGTACCCGGGCCGGACGGGCACCGGCTGCGGTGATGACCCGTGAGGTAATCGCCGCCCCGGTCGTTCCCGGCTACGTTCTGGTCGTCGTTCCCCGCCCGGTACGAACGGAAGAAGGAGCCCGACCCGACCATGCCCGCCTATGGCTTCGCCCATCTCCGCAGCAGCCGCCACCATCCCGACATCATCGAGTACCTGGAGCGCATCCAGGCCACTCTCGACCCCTTCGCGGGCCGTTTCGTCATTCACGGCCCGCCGGCCGAAGTGGTGGAGGGGACGTGGCCCGGCAACATGGTGCTGATCGAGTTCCCCGGCCTGGACGAGGCTCGCGCCTGGTACCACTCGCCCGAGTACCAGGACATCCTGCGACTGCGTACCGACCACATCGAGGGTGACGTCCTGCTGATCGAAGGCGTGGGACCGCGCTACGACCCGACGCGGCGGGCCGCCGCACTCCGTGCCGAGGCCGAGCGGACGGAGCAGCCGACCGCGCCTCCCCCCGCGCCGCACTGAGGACGCGGCCCGGAGCGTCGGTCGGCCTGCCGTCTCACCGAGGAGCGTCGCGGTCGGTCTTCTCCTCCGAGACGGTGGCGAGGTGCTCGCGCAGGGCTTCGGCCGCTCGGGACCGGTGGCCGGACAGGAGCAGGTCGGCGATCTCCACGTGTTCCGTGCAGCGGACGACGGCCCGGTCGCGTCTGAGTGAGCGGCGGTACTCGATCAGCCGCCGGAGCCGGTCGACGCGGTGGAGGGCGTCGATGAACATCGAGTTGCGGCTGCACGCCATGACGACCTCGTGGAAGCGGCTGTTGAGGTCGTAGAGCTGCGCGTTGCCGATGGACCAGATGTCCCCGTCGACCAGGCGTTGCTGCTGGGCCCGGACGTTCTCCAGGGCGGGCCGGTCGAGGAGGAAGCCGGGTTCGAGGACGGCCGCCGGTTCGATGGTGAGGCGGAACCGGTAGCTGTCCTCGTACGCGGTCATGGTGGTGAGCATGGGCTGGAACTCCCAGCCGTACCCGGGGAGCCGTTCGATCCAGCCCTCGACGGCGATGCGGCGCAGGAGGTGGGTGAGCTGCCCCGGCTGGAGTGCGTACCGGCGGGCGAGCGCGTTCTCGGTGACGCGGTCCGGCAGGTGTCCGTCGAGGCGGTCGGCCGCGATGCGCAGGTAGACCTCCTCGAGGGGGTCCTGCGCCGGGCCGCGTGCGGCGCTCCCCGCGATCTCGGTACGGACGAGGGCCACCGCGTACCCGCCCCGCTCCGCGGGTTCGACGACGCCTTCCCGCTCCAGCAGGCGCAGGGCCCGGCGGACCGGTGAGCGGGAGACCTTCAGCAGTTCCGCCAGGGACCGCTCGACGAGCCGGGTTCCCCTGGCGAGGTCGCTGCTGCCGATGTACTCGGCGATGCGGTCCGCGGTCTGCCGGGTGAGCGGGGTCACGGCCACGTCCGCGTCGGTGGTGTCGTCGCGCACCGTGGGCGGGGTCATGGCGTCGCCTCCGCGGGAAGGGGCCGGGGCGGCCGGGACCGGGCGGTCCCGGCCCCGGTCATGGGGCGAGGACCGAGTATAGGTGTTCGCCCTGCGGCGGGGCGGCGAAGTGGGGACCGGCCAGCGCCCGCCACCGCTCGTACCCGGCGGACCGGCGGAGGAGGCGGGTGTGGTGTTGCACCGTCTCCCACCGCACCATGAGCCGGTAGCGGCCGGGGTGTTCGGTGCTGCGGTGCAGGTCGATCCAGGATCTCGATCTGTGCGATGTCGGTGATCACGTGGTGCCGTTCTCAGCGGGCGGGCTCGGCGTGCTCCGCGTCGACGCGGGCGGTGACACCGGTCTCGACGAGAGTGCGGGTGGCGTCGACGGAGGCGTAGATCCACAGGATGCGCATCGGAGACGTGTAGGAGGCGTTGCGGAAGCGGTGCGGGGCGCCACGGCGATCGCCGGCACCACGCCCAGCGGGTCGTACACGACGGCGCTGTCGGCGGCGTCGGAGGGGACGGGGCGGTCGGCGAGGTGGGCGGCGGCGTTGTCGGCGTAGTAGTCGCGCGTCAGGGCGCACTTGTCGATCTCGGCGAGGGCCTCCCGGACGGGCTTGCCCACCTCGGCGGTGATCAATGCCGCGTACTCGTCGCGGTGCGGTGCTCGCGCAGCACCCGTGCCACGGCGTGGGGCAGGGGGGTGCGGTCGGCGATCGGGCGGCGGCGTCAGTCGGCCTGGGCCTTGGCGGCGGCGCTCAGGGCGGCGGCTTCGACGTCGGTGTCGCCGTGCGGTGTGTGACGGCTCGGTTCCCGGCCCGTGGCGGGGTCGGTGGAGACGATCGTCATCGGGTGGCTCCGTTCCGCTCGATGACGCGGCAGATCACGGCGGCGAGGTCGGCGGTGCCGAGGGTGCCGCCGATGTCGCGGGTGCGGGTGGCGGTGTTGTCCAGGGCGGAGTCCACGGGCTCGGTGACGACCGCCGCGGCCCGGGTCAGGCTCTCGTCCCCGCCGCGTGGGCCGCGCCGGTCCGGCGGCATGGCCGCGGAACCGGGTGGTGGCGTCCCCGGCCGACAGCTGCGGGCAAGGATCGGCACCGACCTTTCCCGGACACGTTCGCTGGTGGCGACCACCGCGCCGTCCGGCCGCTCCGGCGTCGGCTCGGCCGCGGACCGAGTACCGAGTACCGCGGACCGAGTACCGAGTACCGAGTACCGAGTACCGAGTACCGCGGACCGCGGACCGCGTGTGAGCCGACGCCCATGAGTCTTCGCGGGCCGGTCCAGGGCGCCGGAGAGCCCTGCCGGTCCTTGTCGGGCGGCAGGGCTCTCGCGCGTCACGCTTCGCGCAGACGGCGGGTGAAGAGGGGGATTACTCGTCGGCCGGTCCGGAAGGGACCGCACCGCGCCGCAGCGGACGGCCGATGGTCACGGCACCGCGGAAGCCGTCTGCCGAGACGGTCGCCATCGTGTCGAGCGACGGGTCGGGGACGGGCAGCAGATGGGCGTCGACCCAGGTGTCCCCCGCCGACGCGTTGGCCCACGGGTCCTCGATCACGACGGCGCCGGGGACGGCGCCGTGGCAGAGCACCCAGTGCGGCACGTCGAACCCTTGCATCCCGGCGAGCGAGACCAGGAGCAGCACGTGCTCCCGTCGGCCGATCGCGCTCCGGATCGCGGTCATGGAGAGGTGGCGTGGGTCGATCGGGACGCCGATCCGTCCGGCTTGCGTACGTGAGATGCGTTGGAGCAGGGCACGCCACTGCTGCTCGTTCTCCGGGTAGTGGTCGAGCAGGACGGGCCGGTCCACGTCGAGGTGGACCGTGACGGGGGACGACGGCCACGCTCGGCGCACGGCAACGCCCAGCCCGACGGGCTCGCACGCGGGGAAGTTGGTCGCGTCGCGCCACAGCGTCAGCTCCGCCTCACGGTCGAGCGCCTCCCGCGGCAGCGTCCCCGCGTGCGCCTGCGCGGCCAGCGCGGTGACGGCGCCGCACGTGAAGTGCGTGGTCTGCCCGTAGTACGGGGGTTCGGTCACGACGCCGTCGCGCAGCCAGCGAACGTAGCCGGCGTCGGGCCCTGCCGCGTGCTCGGCCGGTGTGAGCGGAGGGCGCAGCGGGGTGAAGCCGGCGGCAGCGGCGTCTTCGGGGCTTGCCGTCCATCCTTCCCACTTGACCTGCGCGAGGCCCCGGCGGCGTGCGTGGGCGACGACGGCCGCGACGGCTGCCGGCACGTCGCCGACGGCGTCGACGATCTTCAGATAGGCCGTGTGCGGGCGTGCCGAGACGAGCGCGGCAGCGGTCCAGTCCTCGCCGTCGTCCCCCGGAACGGCCACGAGGTGAGGGGCGTGAGCGGAGCGGTCGACCGCGTGCCAGCGCTCCGGCACCTGGTGGTGTCCGAGTCGCCTCAGCAGGGTCGTCGACGTATCGGGTTCGAACGGGACGGCGACGATGCTCTGCACGGGCGCTTCCTTCTGGGGCGGCATTCCGGTGCTCCCGAGACGGGTCGGAGGAGACGAGGGGCGGGGATTCGTCCGTGGGTGGTTGGGGGCGCGGACTCGGGCCCGGGCGGGATCGGCCGGGGCCGGCCGGCAGGCGGCGGGTAGGCGGGCGGGCGGGCCGAGGGACCGTGGCGGGGCCGGTCGGCGCGGTTGCGAGATGGCCGGCGTCATGCGCGGGACTGCCGGAGCACCCAGACGAAGTACGGAGCGCCGACCAGCGCGATCATGAGGCCCGCGGGCATCTGGGCGGGTGCGACCAGCGTGCGGCCGAGCGCGTCGGCCACGCAGACCAGCAGTCCGCCGAGCAGCATCGCGACCGGGATCGCGCGGCCGTGCCGGGCGCCCACCAGTGACCGGGCGAGGTGCGGGGCGACGAGTCCCACGAAGCCGACGACACCGACGGCGATCACGCTGACCGCCGCGAGCACCGCGGCGATCGCCAGTGCGGCGAAGCGCGTGCGTTCGACCCGGACGCCGACGATGCGCGGGGTGTCCTCGTCGACGGCGAGCAGGTCGAGCCGGCCGCGCAGGGCGAGCAGCACGGGAAGCGCCAGCGCCAGGGCCACCGCGACCGGTACGACGTCGGGCAGCGTGCGGCCGTAGGTCGTACCGGAGAGCCAGGTGAAGATCCGGGGCGTGTCGTACGGGTCGGCACGCAGCAGGAGGAAGGTGGTGACGGAGCTGAGGCCGTACCCGCAGCCGATGCCGATCAGTACGAACCGGTCGGGCAGGAAGCCGCCGCGCCAGGCCAGCAGGGCGATCACCGCGAACGTGGCGAGCCCCGCCGCGACCGCGACCGCGATGAGCACGGGCCGTCCGCCGGACAGGCCCGAAGTGACGACGCTCGCCGCTCCCAGCCCGGCGCCCGCCGTGATGCCGAGCACGCCCGGCTCCGCCAGCGGGTTGCGTACCGCGCCCTGCACGACGCATCCGGCCAGTCCGAGCGCCGCGCCCGCGAGGACCGCGGCGGTCACGCGCGGGACCCGGTCGTCGAGCGCCTGGCCGATCAGGTCCGGGGCCGTGCCCCGGACCCAGAGCGCGATGTCCCCTGTCCGCAGCCAGAGGCTCCCCGCCAGGACCGCCAGCAGGACCGCCACGGCCAGGAGTGTCGCCGCGCCGCACACGACGAGGAGGAACGCGCGGCGTGACCGTGCGGCGACCCGCGAGTGCGGTGGTCGCCGGATCTGGCCCGTGTCGCGCAGGCGGAGCGCGAGGACCACGATCACGACGGAGCCGAGCAGCGCGGTCGGCACGCCGGTGGGAATGGAGGCGGCCCCGTCCGCACCCTGCACCGCGCGCAGGGACGCGTCCGCGAGCAGGATGAGCAGTGCGCCGAGCAGCCCGGCCGCGGGCACCAGGAGGAGGTGCCGGCGCAACGCCCGGACCCGCCCCGCGATCAGGCGGGCCAGGACGGGAGCGCCGAGGCCGACGAAGGAGATCGGGCCCGCGAGGGTCACGGCCGTGCTGGTCAGGAGCACCGCGCAGATCACCGCGGTGACGCGGGTGGTCCGGATCGGCACGCCGAGCGTGGACGCGGCGTCGTCGCCGAGGTTCATCACGTCCAGCCGCCGGGACAGGGCCAGAGCGACGCACAGCACCACGGCCACGAGGGGGAAGGCGCGTACCGACGCGTCGATGTTCAGCTGCGCGAGCGAGCCGCTCCCCCAGGCGAACAGGCCGGTCGTGTTCTGGTCGAACAGGATGAGGAGCGCCCCGGTCGCCGCGTCCAGGGCCATTGCCGTCGCCGATCCGGCGAGGACGAGGCGGGTGCCCGCGGTGCCCGCGGCCCGGCCCGCGAGGAGCAGCACGAGCGCCGCCGCGACCAGGCCGCCGGCGAAGGCGACGGCGCCCGACGCCCACAGCGGGACGGCGAGACCGAAGGCCGCGAGGAGCGTGAGCGTGAAGTAGGCCCCGGCCGTGACCGCGAGGGTGTCGGGGGAGGCGAGCGCGTTGTGCGTGACGGACTGGAGCAGCGTTCCGGCGGAGCCGAGGGCGAAGCCCACCGCCACGCCCGCGAGCAGGCGCGGCAGGCGTGAGCCGGTGAGGATCTCGCCGACCGGCGCCCCACCGGTGTTCTCCCGTTCCCCGGCGAGATGGCGTACCAGGTCGCCCACGCCGACACCCGATGTCCCCTGCGTCAGGTGCCACATGCCCACCAGGACGGTCACGGCGAGAAGGAGTGCCAGGACGGCCGTCCCGGCGGGGCCGCCACCGCGCTCGGCGGGCGGCGGCGCTGCCCCTCCGGGTGCCGATGTCCGCGCCGTGCTCACTTCTTGTCGAGGACGTCGACGTACGCGTCGATCGCCTGCTCGCAGGAGCGCGGACCGCCGGCCCCCCACACCCGCGCGGGGAACGAGTGGGCGCGGCCTTCCTTCACGGCCGGGAGGGACTTCCAGATCGGGTTCTTCTCCAGCGCCGCGACGTACCCGCCGGCCCCTTCGTCGTTGGCGTAGAAGAGGTTGGCGTTCCCCACCGCGGTGAGTCCCTCGACGTCGGTCTGCGCGAGGCCGTAGGAGGGATCGACGCCCCCGTCCCCGTGGTCCTTGTTGACGGCGTCGGTCCACGCGGGGTTCATGCCGAGCTCCTTGCCTATCTCGGTGAACAGGGCGCCATCGCTGTAGGGGCGGAGGGTGAGGTTGCCGCCCTGCAGCCATCCGTCGAAGAACAGGAAGTCCTCGGTCGGCAGATCGGCGTCGGTGACCTGCTTCTTCGCCGTCGCGAGGTGCTGGTCGAACTCCTCGAGCACCTGGTCCGCCCGTTCGGTGCGCCCCGTCGCCTCGCCGATCATGCTGAACACTTCCCGCATGTTGCCGATCGGGTCGTCCGGGTCGGCTCCCCGGGTGGCCATCACGGGGACGCCTCTCTTCTCCAGCTTCGCGATGGTCTCGTCGTCGGCGTCGAACGCCTCCACGATGATCAGGTCGGGCTCGGCCGCGTAGAGGGTGTCGAGGTCGGGCTCCTCACGGGTGCCGATGTCGGTCACCCCGCTGGGCAGTTCCTCCGCGCTGACCCAGGTGCGGTATCCCTCCGCGTCGGAGACCGCGGTGGGGGTGACGCACAGGGTCAGTGCGTCCTCGACCTGCTGCCATTCGAGGACCGCGATCCGTTCGGCGGGCTTGTCGAGCTTCACCTGCCGGCCCACGCCGTCGGTGAAGGAGACCGGCTTCGTCGAGGTGGTCGTGGTGTCCTCGGCACAGCTCTCCGACGCGGGCGACGCGCTGGTGCCGCCGCCGGCCCCGGCCTTGTCGACGTCGGTCGTGCCGCAGGCCGTTGCGGCGAGGAGGACGAGCCCCGCGGAGGCGGCCGCCGCCAGGGTACGGGCACGGTTCATGAAGGGTCCTCTTTTCTTGCCATACGGCCCTATGGCCATATGAGTGCGATGCGTGTGCGATGCGTGTGCGATGCCTCGGAGCGGCGGATACGCCGCTTCAGGCGGGGTGCCGCCCGAGTGGGTCGATACGGAGACGGCCCGTGCGGGGATCGACGCCGACCTCGACGCGGATGTCGTAGACCTCGCCGATGTTCTCGGCGGTGAGGACGTCGGCGGGTGCGCCCACGGCGTGCACGCGGCCGGAGCGCATCAGGACCAGCGTGTCCGCGACACGGGCTGCCTGGTCGAGGTCGTGCAGCACGATCCCGACCGCGATGCCGTGCTCCTCGACGAGATCGCGCACCAGGTCGAGCGTCTCGATCTGGTAGCGCAGGTCCAGGTGGTTGGTCGGTTCGTCCAGCAGTACGACGCCGGTGTCCTGGGCCAGGCAGGCCGCGAGCCAGACACGCTGCATCTCCCCTCCGGAGAGTTCCCCGACCGGCCGGCCGGCCATGTCCCGCACGCCGGTGACGCCCATGGCGTGGTCGATGGCGGTCCGGTCCTCGGCGGTCAGCCCTGCGAAGCCACGCCGGTAGGGGTGGCGGCCGAACGCCACGACCTCCGTGACCGTCAGCCCTTGGGGCGCGGGCCTGGACTGGGAGAACAGCGTGACCTCACGGGCGAACTGACGGGCGCTGAGCAGGGCCGCGTCCCGCTCGGGCGATCCGTCGGGGGCGCCGAGCGTCACCCGGCCGCCGTCCAGCCGATGCAGTCGGCACAGCGCGCGCAGCAGCGTGGACTTGCCGCTGCCGTTCGGTCCCACCAGGGCGGTCGCGCGGCCGGGTGCCAGGTCGAGCGAGACGCCGTGGACGACCGGCCGGCCGCCGTACCGCAGTACCAGGTCGTGGCCGTTGAGGGCGGGCACCGGCGCGGCGGGGTCGGCCACCGGGCGACCGGTGCGCCGGAAGGGGCTTGGGAGCATCGAAGAGTCCGGGTGGTCGGAGGGGCGGGGACTGCGGCACCCTCCGTCCGGCCTTCACCGGCCGGGCCGCGAACTCTGCCGCGCGCGGGCAGCACTGTTCACGGCGAGCAGCAACTAAGGGTTACCTAACTCCGAGAAGGCTATATTCCGCTCGCCATGTCGACAATCAGGAGTTCTGGACACGCGATACGGGATTCCGGACACCCTCGGGGCTGCCGTCGACCGCGTCGAAGAACGCGCCCGGCGTGGTCCCCATGACCCGCCGGAAAGCGGTGATGAAGGTGCTGGGCTGCGCGTAGCCGAGCGTTTCGGAGACCGTCGTCACGTCGAAGCCCTCGGAGAGGAGCGTCAGCGCCCGGTGCACCCGCAGCATCTGCCGCCACTGCGCGAAGGAGAGTCCTGTCGAGTGCCGGAAGGCGCGGGTGACCGTGCGGTCGCTGATGCCCAGCCACCGCGCCCACTCCTCCAGCGAGCGGCAGTCGCCGGGGTCTTCCAGCAGGGCTTCGGCGATCGCGTCGATCCGGGTGTCATTGGGCAGTTGCAACGCGAACTGGCGTTCCGACGGCTGGAGTACGTCGAACACGACCGACTCCGCCCGCGCCCTGGCCGCCGCGTCGAGATCCGTGCGGGACAGATGGGCCAGCAGCGACTCGAGCAACGGCGTCATCGCGATCGCTTTCGGTTCCCCGAACGCGAACGCGAACGGCGTGCGGTCGGGGGCGAAGAAGGCGTCGTGGAAGTGCGCGCCGGCCGTGGCCCGGCCCCCGTGCACCACTCCGGCGGGCATCCACAGCCCGTGTCCCTCGGACACGGTGAAGACGCGGTCCTCCACCCGGGACGTCAGCGTTCCCCCGCGTACCCAGACGAGCTCGTGCAAGGAATGCGCGTGCGGCGCCCACTCCGTGGGAACGCGGGGGATGTGGAACCCGGCGGTGATGGCGAACGGGGCCACCGCCCGGTCCGGGAGTGCCACGGCCCGGCGCACCACGGTTCCCGCCTCGCGCCGCCACATCCCGGGGCTCGCCTCACCACGGAACGATCGGACCATACGGGCGAGTCTACGAACTCCCGGGCCGCGTCGGGAACGGCGTCGCCCCGCTCCATGGCCCGGGGACCGCACCACGACGTCGCCCAGGGACGTCCGCCACGGTCGCCCGCGCGGGGTCGGAGCACGACGACCGCGTGGCCCACGTCGACCTGCTCGTCCCGCCCGACGGACGTGAGCTCGTCGCCCACGGGGTCCGCAGCACCGAGGACGGCGCGCCGGTGGTCACCCTGCCCGGGGAGCCGACCGGCAAGGTGACCGCCTGGCCGCCGGCCAGGTTCCGCGACGTCGGCCCCTGGCCCTGGTGCCCCGACCACCGGGGACGACGGCCCCCCTGGCCGCCCCGCCCCGTCCTGTCCCGGCGGGGCGGGGCGGGGCGGCAGACGGCCGTCCTATCCCTTGTGCCGCGAGGTGAGCGGGTCGCCGGCCTTGCGGACGACGTCGGCGATCCAGGCCATGGCCTCGGGCACGTCGTAGTTCCCGGCGTGCGGCTGGTTCCAGGCGAGCTGGTAGTTCAGGTCCTTGACCTGCGGGTCCGCGGCGAGCGCCCGGTCGAGGTTGACCGAGACGGTGAACGCGGTGTCCCGGTCGCGGGTGCCGTGACGGACGTACCAGTTCGGCGCGGTGTCGGCGCCGGTGCCGACGAAGTCCATCGGGTCGATCAGGTGGATCTGATCGTCGACGGTGGTGCTCTTCTTCGCGGTGTACTGGTCCCAGGTCAGCCCGGTGTCGTCGAGGCCGCTGCCGTCGCCGGCGACGTCGTTGTGGTTCCAGCTGTACTCGGTGTAGTTCATGTACTTCTGGGACGGCGGGCCGAAGAGGTCGGTCTCGGTGCCGCTGGTGGTGTTCCCGTTGACGCCCACGGCGTCGAAGGCGGGCGTCGTCTTGAGCGTGGCCTGGGTGGCGACGAAGGCGAGGTACTTCGTCATGTCGACCGAGCGCACCTTGCCGGTGGCGGTGTCGACGTCGATCCAGTCGTTGACGTACGACTTGGTGGTCGTGCCCCCGGGGCCGCCGGACGTGATCTCGAAGGTGCCGCCCAGCGGCGGGATGGTGTGGGCGGGGTCGGCCTTCAGGTAGGTCTCGGCGGAGCGGACGACCTCCTTCTCGATGGTGTCGAGCAGGGTGGCGGCGGTGAGCCGGGAGCCGTCGGGGTTGCGCAGCCCGAGGCTTTTCTCGTACGCCGGGAACTGGGCCGCGATCGCGGCGGCGTCCTCGGGGGAAGGGTTCGAGCCGGTGGTGTCACGGGTGGCGAGGACGTTGTACAGCCACTCGTAGGCCGCGTCGGCGTTGCCGAGGTCGGTGATCGGGCAGTACGCGTTGACGGCGAAGACGTCGTCGCGCAGGGTGCTGCGCCCCTTGGCGTCGATACCGGCGGCGCCGATCGCGGCGAGGTAGGGGTCGTACTCGGCGCTGTTGCCGGAGGCGCCCAGGATCGACACCAGCGCGCCGCCGCCGCTGGTGCCGTTGATGACGATGCGCTCCGCGCTGCCGGGCATGGTGGCGTCGTTCAGGCGCAGGTAGCGGACCGCGGCCTTGGCGTCGACCACCGCGGCCGGGGCCTTGCCGGGGGACGAGCCGTCGGCGCCGACGAGTCCGCGGCTGCGGCTGGCGACGTCGACGAAGACGTAGCCCGCCTTCAGCGCGGCACCGACGTTGCTCGTCGAGCTGCTGTAGGAGGTGCCGGCGGTGACGCTGGCCCGTACGTAACTGGCCTTCCAGCCGCTGTTGTTCACCGCGAAGTAGACCGGCGCCCGCTGGTCGCCGAAGGCGCTCTCGGGGACGAACACGTTCATGCTCTGGTAGCCGCAGGCGGTGTTGGGGATCGTAGTGGTGCCGCCACCGGGGCCGCCGGGCTGCTGGGCCGCCGCGGCGACCGGACTGGCGACGTAGCAGATCTCCTTGTACCAGCGCACGTTCACCGGCAGGCCGTCGATCGTGACGGTGATCGTCGTGTACGCGGCGGAGTCGAAGTCCAGCGCGGCGTCCTGGAGGTCCGCCGTGTGACCGCGGCCGGCGGAGGGAGCCGCCACCGCGACGGAGGTCGGCACCGCAACCGCCGCGAGCACGAGGGAACCCGCGAGCGCCACGCCTCTCAGGAGACGGCCGCGGGGCGCGGGGCGTCCTGCTCCCGTACCCGCCGGGTGAGTGAACGCGTCACGTCCGAAAGACGCAGAGAGCCTGTGCATGGGTCTCCCCTCATCGAGCACCGAGTGCTTCGCCCAAGGCCTCGGAATCGAGGCGTGACGCACGCTACAAGATTGTTAACAATATGCACAGCAATCTCGCAGACATTGTCCTGGGCGCCCGACGGGCCAGGAACCGGCCGCTGGAGACACCGGCACCGGCACCATGACGGGCATCGCCAGGACGCGCTCCCTGCCGACGTGGAGGGCACCCCCGAGTGCGGGGTCGGCGCCGAGCGCGCCGAGGGAGACCGCGAAACCCGCATGGTCGACGGCGGTGCGCCGTCCGGCGGGACGGGCGTCGGTGCCGGGCATCAGCCACGGGGCCCAGCCGGCGGGACGGCCGCCGAGAGTCGTATGGCATTCCGGAGGCCATACTCGTGTCATGGCTGACGCCGACACCGACTTCCCGCCCGGCGACGGCCCCAGCAGCGGCATCTCCGTCTCCCTGACCGCCGGCACGCTCCGGGCGATCCGCGAGCGGGTCGGCAAGCGGGGCGTGTCCGCGTACCTGGAGAGGGCCGCGCAACGGCAGATCGAGCGCGACAACCTGGACGAGTTGATCGCCGACTTCGACAAGAACCACGGCCCCGCCGACCCGGAGGCCGTGGCCGCCAAGCGGGCCAAGCTCACCGGCGGCACCTCTTCCGGCACCGGGGCAGCCGTGTGAGCGGCGCGCTCATTCTGGACAGCGACGGCCTGGCCAAAGCCGTGCAGCGCGACCGCGAGGTCCACGAGTGGCTCACCGCCGCCCGCGACGCCGACCTTCCGGTGATCGCCTCGGCCGCCGTGCTCGTCGAGGTGATCCACCCCCGGATCAACGATGCCGCGCTGACATGGACGCTGTCCCGGCTGCGGGGCGAGCCGGTCACTCAGGCCCTCGCCCAGTCCGCCGCCAGTCTGCTGCGAGCAACCGGACTGCACGGCCACAAGCACGCGATCGACGCCATGCTCTGCGCCACCGCCCTCGCCCGGTCGGGCCGCGTCACGATCCTGACGTCCGATGTCGAGGACATCACCGTGCTCACCTCCGACCACACCCGTGTGACCGCCGAGAAGGTCTGATCCGCGTCGTTCCGGCTCCTCATCCCAGAGCCGTGCGGTACCACCCGGATCAGCATCGTGGGGCGCGGGTCGTCTCCGCCGGCTCGCTGTTCGACTCGGCGACCTTTTCGATCGCTCCTCGCAGGGCCGGCGGCAGCCCTCGCCCCTTGAGCACGTCATGGTGAGCATCCCGACCTGATCGGGGCGGTGCGGGCGGCCTCGGCCAGGGTGGGGGCGAGGCCGGCCAGGAGGGGCGACGGCCTCGGCGACGTAGCGGTGGGCGGTCGTGGTCCCGACGGCGAAGCCTGCGGCGAGCTGGGCACAGGTGTGTCCCACCCGCAGGTGGGCGAGTGTGAGGAGGTCCTGCCGGCCGGAGCTCGGTCTCCGCCACCGAGAGCCGCTCGCACGGCGGTGCCGGCGCAGTTGCCGCGTGAGGAAGCGCAGGGTGGAGCTGGACACGTCGACTCCGGACGGGCAGACAAGCACGTGAAGCCTCTGACGGAGACGGTTCTCTTGATCGAAAACCGCCCACCAGGGGCTTTACCTAGCTGTCAGCCCAACTGCACACCCTGCGCGGCAGGTTGGCGAAGGCTCACTGGCTTGAATTCGTACGCGTACGGGACGAACCTTCCGGCGTCGGCCGTGGCCGAGCACCGCCTTCACCACGTTTCCGCTGATAGAGCCCTGCATTTTCCGGAATCCGGGTTCGCACTTTCCCTGAGAGCGGCGGCCGGCAGGGCGTCAAGGGGTGCGGATGAGTCACGTTTACAGCGACTCGGAACGGCGATTCCGAGCCTTGCTTTCCCTGATGACTATTGTAGTATTTGTTTCGGTTTCGATCGCCTGCCTGCAGGGGATTCAGCGAGGTCACGACGGGGGAGTCCTGACGTCCGGGACAGAATACTTCAGCGGAAACGGCGTGACGCCGCCGCGAAGGTCCATGACGTTATCTACATGTTCCCAACATGCCCCTAAAACCGTGCAACTCCCGTCATGTGACAGCTGGGCCGCTCAAGGGAGCCGGCCCGGTCCTGAATCATGCGCGTGCTCGGTCAGAGTCAAGACATTCCACCTCAGCATCGGCAACAGGGGGAAGAAATGGGAATCAACGTACTGGTATCCGACAAGATGAATGTGTCCCGCTACGCGCTCACCGCCCTGCTCGAACAGGGCAAGGGGATACAGGTCGTCGGATCGGTGGCCGGCAATCTTGATGCACTCGAGTTCGCCGATACACACCATCCGGATGTCGTGATCTTCAGCTTCGACGGCGCGGACGGCAACGTCATCACCGTCGCCGAGAAGATCACTGGCCTTCCGAGGTGTCGATGCCTGCTGCTCGCCGAATCATTCACCCGGCCGGTCATACGCCAGGCATTCACCGCCGGAATCGCCGGAATGGTACAGCAGAGCGCCTCCCCGTACCGTTTCTTCGAATCCGTCCATCGGGTGCATCAAGGAGAAAGAGTCTTCGACACGGAGTTAACCGTGGCCGTGCTGGGAAATAATGACTGCCCGCTTTCCCCGCGGCAACTCTCCGTGCTTGAGCGGCTCGCCCAGGGTGACACGCTCAGCGAGATCGCGGCACAGTTGCACATCTCCGACGGGACCGTGCGGAACTATCTCCTTTCCGCGGTGACGAAACTGGGCGCGCGTAACCGGATCGACGCGCTGCGTATCGCACGGGAAGCGCACTGGATCTGACACGCAGGACACCTCGAGGCCACCTCCAGATCACCTCACGGTCATCTCTCCGGGTTCCTTTGTGTACGCCGCTGACGTGCGGCGATGTTCCGCACCAGGCAGAATCTCGGGAGTTCCCACTCACACGTACGGAGAGCCGATCATGGCGGATATCTCTCGCAGCAAAGATCTGATCATCGCCATCACGATGGCCGACATTGCCATCATCCTCGTCGTCGGATCCATCCTGGGTTGGCTGGTCCGATACGTACGCCAGCCACCCGTCGTCGGCGAGATCATCGCCGGAATTGCCCTGGGGCCGAGTCTCCTCGGCCTGTTACCCGGGGATCTCCCCTCTTTGATCTTCCCGAGCGAGGTACGGCCTTATCTGTCGGCGATAGCCCAGGTCGGGCTGCTCGTCTTCATGTTCGGCATTGGTTGGGAATTCGACAAGAGATTGCTGAAGGGCCGGGGCAGTACCGCGGCGGCGGTCTCCGTCACCTCGGTCGTGGTCCCGTTCACTCTGGCGATCGGACTTGCGGCGCTGCTGTACCAGCGGCACGACACCGTAAACGGACATCAGGTCTCCTTCACCGCGTTCGCCCTGTTCATGGGTGCGGCGATGTCGATCACCGCTTTTCCCGTGCTGGCCCGGATGCTGACCGAACACGGTGTCCTGGGAACACGGGTCGGCGCACTCGCACTGGCCAGCGCGGCCATCGACGATGTCATCGCCTGGTGCCTGCTCGCTCTGGTCGCGGCGATCGTGACCGCGTCCGGTGGCGCCGGGCATCTCGCGCAGACGGTGATATTTTCCGCGCTCTACATCACGGCGATGTTGGTCTTCGTACGCCCGTTCCTGTCATTCCTCATGCGCCGCCGGGGCCGTGACCGCATGACACCGCAGCTCATCGTCGTACTCGTCGCCGGGCTGTTCCTGTCTTCCTGTGCGACGACCTGGATCGGGATCCACGCGATATTCGGTGCATTCGCCTTCGGATTCATCATGCCGAGCGAGTACCGCGGCGCGTTCGGCGAAGAGGCCAGAAAGCCGTTCGCGGGGATCAGCATGGTGCTGCTGCCGGTCTTCTTCATCATCACCGGACTGAATGTCGATATCGGGGCGTTGTCCGGACGCGATCTGATCGAACTGGCCGCCATCATGGCCGTCGCCTGTGCCGGCAAGATGATCGGCGCGTCCATGGTCGGGAGACTGTCCGGAATGCCGTGGCGGGAGGCCGGCACCCTCGGCATCCTGATGAACACCCGCGGCCTCACCGAACTGGTCATCCTCAATGCCGGCGTCAGCCTCGGCGTCCTGGACAGCCGGATGTTCACCATGATGGTCGTGATGGCGTTGTTCACGACCGCGCTCACCGGACCGTTCCTCCCGAAGCCCTCGGTACCCGTCGGCCGGGCCGGACTCCGGCCCCTCCCGGAGGAACTGGCCGGGGCGATCCCCTAGGCGCGGGCCAGCACACAGAGCGGTCGCCGCCATGGCAGTGGATGCCATGGCGGCGATTCGCCGTACGAAGTCGATTCAGTCCAGCAGGAGTTCGGGCGCGTGCAGCTCCAGCCAGACATGCAGGTCGAGCATCCGCTCGACGTTGGACCGTACGGCCATCGACATGGCCGCCGGATCCTGCGATGCGATCTGCTGCGCCCAGGCACGGTCGACCAGCGCGAAGACCTGCGCGTCCGGCTCCGACACCAGCTCCTTCACCTGCTGCTGCAGATGAGCGGCGTACCCCGGATCCTGGGGCGAGGGGAACGGGCTCTTGACCCGCTCCAGCACCGAACGCGGCAGCACATGCGCCGCGGCCCGGCGGAGCAGGCTCTTCTCCTGGCCGTCGAACGACTTCATCGCCCAGGGCGTGTTGTAGACGTACTCGACGAGTTCATGACTGCAGAAGGGCACCCGCACCTCCAGCCCGACCGCCATCGACAACCGGTCCTTGCGGTCCAGCAGCCCCCGGACGAATCGCGTGAGATGCATATGGCTCGTCATGCGCATGAGCCGGTCGAACTCGGATTCGCCGTCGAGATACTCGACCTGCGCGCGCGCCGTCGCGAACTGGTCGGCGGTGTAGGCCGCCACGTCGAGCCGGGCCCGCAGGCCGGGTTCGATGTGATCGGTCCGGGCCGCGAGACTCATCGGCGGGATGAACATCATCCACGGGAAGGTGTCTCCGCGCAGGGCCTCCGGGTGGTGGAACCAGGGATAGCCGCCGAACAGTTCGTCGGCCGACTCGCCCGACAACGCCACCGTCGAGTGCTCCCGGATCGCTTTGAACAGCAGATACAGGGAGCTGTCGAGATCCCCGAACCCGTTCGGGATGTCCCGGGCGCCGACCGTCGCGCGGCGCACCGCGGGATCCGAGATGTCGGACGGATCGAGCATCACATCCCGGTGCGCGGAGCCCACATGAGCCGCGACGTCACGGACGAACGGCGCGTCGGACGTCTCGCGCATCTCGTCCGGGACGAAGTTCTTCTCCTGGCCGACGAAGTCCACCGAGAAGCTGCGCACCTGTTCGCCGCGCAGGCCCAGCCGTTCCGCCGCCAGCCCGGTGATCGCGCTGGAGTCCAGACCTCCCGAGAGCAGGACGCCCTGGGGCACATCGGAGATCAGCTGCCGGTCGACGATGCCGGTGAGCAGCTCCCGCACCCGGGCCACGGTGCCCTCGCGGTCGTCGGTGTGCTCGACCGCGCTCAGCCGCCAGTAGGTCCGCTCCCGCAGCCCACCCCGGTCGACGACGATCAGCGTGCCGGGCACCACCTCGTGCATGCCCTTCCACAGCGCCCAGCCCGGGGCCTTGGTCTGCGCGACCAGCTCCCGCAGCCCGTCGGCGTCGACCGCCTTCCGTACGAGGGGGTTCGCCAGGATCGCCTTGGGCTCGGAGCCGAACAGCACTCCGTCGGGCGTCGGGTAGTAGAAAAGCGGCTTGATCCCCATGCGGTCGCGCACGAGGAGCAGCCGCCGGCCGCGACCGTCCCAGATCGCGAACGCGTACATGCCGTCCAGATGGTCGACGACGCTCTCGCCCCACTGCAGATAGCCGCGGAGCACGACCTCGGTGTCGCTGTCCGTCCGGAACGGATGGCCCAACGCCTCGAGCCGATCGCGCAGTTCCCGGAAGTTGTAGACCTCCCCGGAGTAGACCAGCACGATGTCACCGGCCGGCGTGCTCACCGTCATCGGCTGCGCTCCGCCGGGCAGGTCGATGACCGCGAGGCGTCGATGCCCCAGCCCGACCTCTGTACGCACATAGGTGCCGCAGCCGTCCGGCCCGCGACAGGCCATCGTCCCGGTCATCGCATCGAGCACATCACCCCGGTGCGTCAGATCGGCCTCGAACGACACCCAGCCTGCTATCCCGCACATCTCACGCCCTCTTTTCCGTGGCGCCTTTTTCCAGTGAAGCAAGAACGCACGAATACAGCCAAACTAGCATCGGCCTCATGACCCGACAATGTTCGTTTCACCCCGACCGGTGTGCACTTTCCACAGCTGCGGAATGCTAGAATCGACCCACCCATATGGAGGATGAGATGCCCGCAGAAAAATCCCGCACCAAGGCCGTCGGCCGGCCACCTCATCTGTCCCTCGATGCCATCATCACCGCGGCGGAAAATATTTTGCAGACCGAGGGCGCGGGAAAGATTTCGATGCGGCGCCTGGCGAACGAATTGGACAGCGCGCCGATGGCGCTCTATTACCACGTTCGCAACAAGGACGAACTGCTTCTGATGCTGATGGAGGCCCAGGCCCGGCGCATACCGCGCCCGGAACTGCCGGAGGACCCACGGGAGCGACTGATCGCGGTGTCGATCATGCTCTACGAGCTGCTCGCCGACCGGCTGTGGATCGTGCAGGTGGTGGCCGGCGGCGACCTCATCGCCCCCTCGGCGCTCTGGTTCGTCGAGGAGATGATCAGCGCGGCCGTGGACTACGGACACACGCCGGAACACGCCGTGTACATCTACCGGACGATCTGGTTCACCATCGTCGGCGACCTGATCATCCGTGCGAACGACAAGCAGCGACGCGGCCGGGCCACCGGACCGACCTACGAGGACCAGGTCGTCGCCGGCCTGATGAGCGGTACTCACCCCCGGCTGGCGGCGGTCGCCGATCGATGGGCCGAGCTCAACGGCCGTGACACCCACCGCCAGGGCCTGACGGCGATCATCGACGGGCTGCTGCGGTCGGAGGAGACCGTGGAGGGCCGGTAGCCGGCGGCTTCACGGGGCGGACGGCCAGGGGACCGACATCTTCTCGGACGCCGTCCGCGCGCACGCCGCCAGGACTGCGACGACCGCGTCGCGGTGTTCGTCCAGGTAGAAGTGCCCGCCCTCGAAGGTGCGGAACGCGCATCGGGCGTCGGTGACCTCGCGCCACCCCTGGGCCTCGGCCGCTGTGATCTCCGGGTCCTGGTCGCCGTACAGCACCGTGACCGGTGTCCGCAGCCGCGCGCCGGGCGACGGCCGATAGGTCTCGCTCAAGCGGTAGTCGCTCCGGATCATGGGCAGGAACGTCCGGACGAGCGGGGCGTCGTCGAGGAGGTCGAGCCGCGTCGCGTCGGTGCGGCGCAGTTCTTCGATCAGCTCCTCGTCGCTGCCGAGGTGGATCCGGCCCGGCCGCGTCAGCGCCGGGGCGGGGTGACCGGACACGGCCAGGCCCATCGGCGGGTCCCCCGCCGCCGTCAGATGTCGGGCGACCTCATAGGCGACGACGGCCCCCATGCTGTGCCCGAACAGAATCGTCGGGACCGGTGGCCCGTCGAGCGGGAGATCGGCCGCCAGTACAGCGGCGAGCCGTTGGATATCGTCCGGCACCGGTTCGCCGAATCGATCTTCCCGGCCCGGGTACTGAACGGCGAAGAATTCGATGTCCCAAGGTGCCGACCGGTCCCACGAACGGTAATAGCTCGCACTGCCGCCGCCATGCGGAAAGAGAAGCACGCGGGCCCGGGCATAGGGGCGGGACGCGAGCCGACGGAATGCTCCGGCCCGCCGGCCCCCCGACAAGGAATCGATACGCATACCCACTCATTCACTCGCTGCCGGTGCCATGGAAATGTTCCAGAAGTCGGCGTAGCGGCCGCTCCGGGCGAGAAGCTCGTCGTGGCTGCCCTCCTCCACGATGTGGCCGCCCTCCAGGAAGAGGACCCGGTCGGCGCGCTGCACGGTCCGCATCCGGTGGGCGACCATCACCACGGTCCGCCCGGCCATCAGGCGCTCGATGCCCTCGTGGACGGCGGTCTCGTTGACCGGGTCGAGGGCGGAGGTCACCTCGTCCAGCAGGACGATCGGCACGTTCTTCAGCAACGCCCTTGCGATGGAGACGCGTTGGCGCTCACCGCCCGACAGCAGCGCGCCGCCCTCGCCGACGTTCGCCTCCCACCCGCCGGGCAGCCGCTCGATGACCTCGTCGAGCCGGGCCGCGGTCGCCGCCGCGCGGACGTCGGCCTCGTCGGCGTCGGGACGGCCGAGGCGCACGTTCTCCTCGATGGTGCCGTCGAAGAGATAGACGTCCTGGAAGACGATGGCGATCTGTGCCATCAGCACGTCGGTGTCGATCTCGCGCACATCCACGCCGCCCACGCGCACCGCGCCGGAGTCCACGTCGTAGAACCGGGCGAGCAACTGGAGCAGGGTGCTCTTGCCCGCACCCGACAGTCCGACCACGGCGAGCCGCTGCCCCTGGGGCACGGAGAAGGACACCTCGTCGAACACCGTGCGTTCGCCGTGCCGGAAGGTGACGGACTCGAACGACAGGTCGTGGCCGACCGGCCGGACGGGCTCACGGGGTTCCGGCAGCGGCGCGGTGCTCAGGACCTTGTCGAGCCGCTCCAGCTCGGACCGGGCGCCGCGGAGCCCCGCGCCGATGTCCGACAGCGACAGCAACGGATCGGCGCAGCGGGCCGCGAGCACCAGGATCGTCAGGACCTCCGCCGCCCCGATGCTCCCGCCGAGCGCGAGGGAGGTGCCCAGCGCCAGCACCGCGGTGAACGCCACCTGCACCGCGACCGTCAGGCCCACCGCGCCGGGCAGCATCGCCAGCACGGTACGCCGGGAGGAGCGCTGGACCTCCTGAAGCGAGTCGTCGAGCAGTTCGAAGCGCTCTCCGGTGCGGCCGCCGGCGCGCAGCACCGGCTGGGCCTGGAGGAACTCGATGACGCGGTCCGATGCCTCCTTGTCCCGTTCGTGGCGGTCCGCGTCGGTGCCGGCCATCGAGCGCGCGGTCCACTTCTGGATCGCCGCCACGACGGGTGCAGCGATCAACGCGGCCACGCCCAGCTGCCAGTTGAAGGCGATCATCACGGCGACGATCGTCAGGGGGGTCACCAGGGCGGAGATGAACGGGGCCAACAGGTGCGCGGAGACGCCCATCGCCTGGAGCAGGCCGCGGCTGGCCATGACGGAGACCTCGCCGACCCGGCCGGCGTTGTACCAGCCGATCGGCAGCCGGGCCAGGTGCTCGCCCAGCCGGTAGTACATGCCGTGCAGCATCTTGGTGCCGACGCGCATGCCGGAGAGGTCGCTGACGTAGCGCAGCACGGCGTAGACCGCGACCGCCGACCCGAACGCGATCAGCCACGGCACGGCGTCGTCCGGCGTGCTGCCGAACAGTTCCCGCAGCACCGGGACGAGCAGCGCGTAGGAGAGACCCTCGGCCATCGCGGTGATCGTCATCAGGACCACGGTGCGGCGCATCGCCTGGGCGTACTCGGGTCCGAGTACGCGCAGCAGCGTTCGAATCATCGGGGCTGTCCTCCTTGGGATCGCCAGAACTCGGCGAACTTTCCTTCCTGCGCCAGCAGTTCGGCGGGGCGGCCCCGCTCGACGATCGACCCGTTCTCCAGCATCACCACGGTGTCGGCGTCGGCGACCGTCTCCGGGCGATGGGCGATGACCAGGATCGTCCGCTCGCCGCCCAGGGTCGCCAGGGCCTGGCGGATCGCCTGTTCGGTCTGCGGGTCGGCGAAGGCGGTCGCCTCGTCGAGCACCAGGACGGGTGCGTCGGCCAGCAGCGCGCGGGCGAGGGAGATCCGCTGGGCCTCGCCGCCCGAGAGCTTGACGTCCTCGCCGATCACCGTCTCGTAGCCGCCTGGCATGTCGAGGATCCGGTCGTGGATGTGGGCCAGCTTGGCGGCGCGCACCACATCGTCGCGCTCGGCGTGCGGCACCGCGAGCGCGATGTTGTCCGCGACCGAGGCGCGCAGCAGGCGGACGTCCTGGAAGACGAAGGAGACCGTGCGGTAGAGCTGCCGGCTGCCGATCTCCCGCAGGTCGACGCCGCCGATGGCGACCGAGCCCTGGCTCGGGTCGAAGAACCGCGGCAGCAGCTGGACCAGGGTCGACTTCCCGCTTCCCGACGGTCCGACGAGCGCGGTGAAGGTCCCCGGCTCCAGCACCAGGTCGACCCCGCGCAGCACCTCACGGTCCTCTTCGTAGCCGAAGCGGACATCGCGCAGTTCCACCCGGTGTCCCTGGGGCGCGACCGGATGCGCGGGCTCCGGAAGCGGCGCGACGTCGAGGACTTCCTTGATCCGGCCGACCGCGCGGCCGGCGGCCTGCATGTCGTCGAAGCCGTGGCCCAGGGCCGCCACCGGGGCCGTCAGGCCCAGGCCCAGCAGCAGGAAGGGCAGCAGGTCGGCCGGGGCCAGGCTGCCGGACGTGATCATGGACGTGCCGCCGATCAGGACGACGAGCAGCACGAACGGCGGGGACAGCGCCAGCTGCATCCCGGCGGCGACCAGGGACATGCCGCGCACCCACCGGAAGAACGTCCCGACGAAGTCGTCGACGGCGGTGAGGAACTTCCCGTGGGCGCGCTCGGATCCGCCGAACGCCTTCACCACCGAGATGCCCTGCACGAACTCGACGACGGAGCCGGCGATCCGTCCCATGGCCTCGTCGAACTCCTCCTGCTCGCGCGTCCTGGCGGGGAGCATCAGCAGCGGGACCAGGGCAATGGCCATCACCACCGGGATCAGCGTGATCAGCGTGAGCCGCCAGTCGATGGTGAACAGGTAGACCAGCGACACCAGCGGCACCACGAACGCGGAGACGAGCTCGCCGGGCGCATGGGCGATGAGCGGGTGCACGGCGCTCACGTCCTCCCCCACCACCTTGGCCAGCTCGCCCGTCTTGCGGCGGGATAACCAGCCGATCGGCACGCGGCCGAGCCGGTCGGCGAGCTGCCGGCGGAACGTCAGCTGCGCCTGGCCGTCCAGCACATGGCCGAGTCCCGAGGACGCGGCGGTGAACAGCAGGCGCACGAACAGGCCGGCCGCGCCCAGGATCACGGCCGTCCAGACGTGCCCCTCGTCGATCGGGCCCGGCGCCAGCAGGGTGCGGCCCAGCTCGACGACCGCCAGCAAGGGCGCGAGTCCCGCGAGAGCGCCGATCACCTGCAGGATCGCGACGGCCGCGAACTTACGGACATGAGGACGCAGCAGCCTGGACAGGCTCTGCTTCTCCACGGAGTCGGAGTCCGACGTCGGCGTGGACCGCTCCCCCGCTCCAACAGCGTCGATCGCGCTCATCACTCTCCAATCGTACGCGTACGAATATCACCTTACTCGGCTGTGGGCCCTGGGGGACAGGGTTTCCGGCCAGAGATCGCCGGCGGTCAGCGGCTTCCCGGATTCGGGCTCGGCGGCCTCGGGATAGCCCAGGGCCTCGGTCAGCTCCTTCCAGGCGCGGGCGACGGTCAGATGGCGCTGCTGGCCGTGCAGCGGGTCCACGCCCGCCTCGACGCGTTCGCGCAGCTCGCCCAGGACGGTCAGCACCCCGTCGCCCCACACGTCGTGGACGGCGTCCTCCCAGGTGGGCGTCCCGGTGGGACCCACATGGGCGCCGGTGGGACCGGAATCGTCCGCCCACCCCGGCGCGGAACCCGACCGGCCCGGGAAGAACCGCCCCTCCGGGTTCGACGGCAGGCGCAGCACCGGGCTCCAGATCACCGGACCGTGGGTGTTGGCCAGCATCAGGTTGCCCGCGTCGGTGCCGATGGTGATCCGGTGCAGGAACAGGCTGGTGCTGTCGTCACCCGCCTGCATCCGGTTCTCCACCCGCAGCGTCAGCGGAACACCCGCGATCTGGGCGTCCACCCCGACCAGCGGGCGGCCGACGCGCGCACCGACCCCGGTGATCGACCAGGGCCGCAACCCGTCGAAGATCCCGGCGAGGATGTCGAGCAGGTCGAAGGAGACCTGCACCGCGCACAGGGCGTCGACGAACACCGGCCTGCGCAGCCGGACCAGCTCGCGGGCGGCCGAGGTGAACCGCCGGACCGGTTCGAGGTGCGGGTAGAAGGTGTTCAGCAAGTACTGGGTCCCACACCCGCGCGCCACCCGCAGGCAGTCCGCCAGCTCGTCCGGGTGGACCGGATGCTCCTGGAGCACATGGACGCCGCGTTCGAGCAGGTCCTTGGCCAGTTCCGCGCCGCGCCCGCCGCCGACCGCGGTCGACACCACGACACAGGCCGCGTCGACGTCGTCGGGCAGCTGCTCGACCGCGTCGTACAGCGGGACGCCGTACTCCTCGGCGAGCGCCGCGGAGCGGGCGCTGCCCCGGGCCAGGATGCCGACGAGCCGGAAGCGCTCGGGCGCACGGGCGAGGGCCGCGGCGTACACCTGGCCGAAACGGGTGCCGCAGACGACGACGCGCATCGGGCGGGTCATCGGCGCTGCGCGGGCCGCGCGGAGAGTGCGTCCGCCAGGCGCGTCACATGAGGCCTCTGCAGGCAGCTGAAATGATCGCCCGGTACGTCGACCACCGTCACGTCCCCCAGGCACATCCCGCGCCAGAACGCGCTCGTGTCGTCCGTGGGTCCGGGGACGCCCGGCGTGGGCTCGACGGGGCGCAGGAAGGTGATGTCCCCCGCGTACGGCAGCGGATCGTACTGCGCCACCGCGTCGAGGATCGGTACGAGGACCGCCGGATCGGCGCTCGTCATCCGGGTGAAGGCATGGCCGACCTTGAGGTCGTCGTGCGGCGGGGAGGGAATGCGGTAGCTGGACACCAGGGTCAGCCGCCGTACCGTCACATCGGCCTCGCTCAGGGCGCGGGCCAGCTCCAGGGCGATCGGGCCGCCGAGGCAGTAGCCGATGATCTCCACGCCGTCGAACCCGGCGGCCCGCACCTCGCGGGCGTATCCGCCGGCCAGTTCCTCGACGAGGTCCGGTGCGGCGATGTCGATGCAGCGATCGCCGTCGGGCACGGCGATCCCGAACAGGGATGCTTCCGTGCCGAGTTCGGTGATGAGCGCGTTGTACGGCGTCAGGGTGCCCGATCCGTCGTGCACCAGCAGCCGCACCGGTCCCGCCCCGGATCCGGCGAGCGGGATCAGCGACGAGGTGCGGGCCGCCGGGGCCGCTCCCGTGGCCGGAGCCGCCCCGGCGTCGGACCTCAGCCACCGGGCCAGGCCGGCGACCGTGGGGGTGTCCAGCAGGGCGCGGAGCAGGGTGTCGAAGGTGAGGTGCGCCGCCTCGGGCACGAGTTCGCGGACCCGCCCGACGAACCGGGCCGCCAGTAGCGAGTCCCCGCCCGCGTCGAAGAATCCCGCTTCGCGGCTCGGCGGCTCGGCCCCGAGGGCCTCGGCCCACAGGTCGGCGATCCGTCGCTCGACGCCCGGGTGCGGCGGCTCGGAGGGCTCGTCGCGCGGCGCGGTGGGTGTCGGGGCCGAGGCGAGCAGCTTCTTCCGGTCGACCTTGCCGTTCGGGGTGAGCGGCAGCGTCTCCACGAGGCGCACCCGCGCGGGGATCATGTGCGCCGGCAGCCGGTCGGCCACCCATCCGATGAGCTCCCCGGCCTCGACGGATCCGGACTCCCGCCGGGCGATCACGAAGGCGACCAGGGCCCGTTCGAAGGCGCTGTCGCCCGCCGCCAGGACCACCGACGTGCCCACCATCGGGTGCTCGCCGAGCACGGCCTCGATCTCGCCCAGTTCGATCCGGTGTCCGCGGATCTTGACCTGCTGGTCCGCGCGGCCGAGGAACTCGATCTCACCGGACGGCAGGTAGCGGCCGAGGTCGCCGGTGCGGTAGAGCCGCTCCTTCGTCTCCGGGTGGTGGACGAAGCGCTCCGCCGTCCGCTCGGGGTCGTTCAGATAGCCGGTCGCCAGGCCGGTGCCCGCGATGTACAGCTCGCCGGCGACCAGGTCGGGCCGGTCGCGCAGCGCGGTGTCGAGCACGTGGAAGCGCTGGTTCGCCAGGGGGATGCCGTACGGGATGCTGCGCCAGTGGGGTTCGACGTTCGTGACGGGGTGGTGGATCGACCAGATCGCCGCCTCCGTCGCCCCGCCCAGGCTGATCAGTTCGGTGCCGGGCAGGTGCCGTCCGGCGTGGCCGGGCAGGGTCAGCGGGATCCAGTCGCCCGACAGCAGCGCCAGCCGGAGGCTCTCCGGACCGGCGGGTTCGGCGTCGAGGTAGTGCAGCAGCATCTGGAGCTGCGCGGGCACCGAGTTCCACAGCGTCACTCCGTGCTCGGCCACGGCCTCGGCCCAGTGCGAGGGGTCGCCGCGGCGCGCGGGGTCCGGCAGGACGAGGGCCGCGCCGACGGCCGGCGGGCCGAACAGGTCGTAGACGGACAGGTCGAAGCTCAGCGCCGCCAGCCCCAGGACGCGGTCGGATGCGCCGACGCCGAAGCGGTGGTTGATGTCGAGCACCGTGTTGAGGGCGGCGCGGTGGCTGATCATCACGCCCTTGGGCACTCCGGTCGACCCCGAGGTGTGCATGACATAGGCGAGGTCGTCGGGCGCGACGCGGGGGCCTTCGGGGATCTCGGCGAGCGGGATGGGCCGCAGCCCTGCCACGGTCACCGCCCTCACGCCTTCGGGGAGTTCACCGGTCGCGGCGTCGGCGGCGACGGCGAACCCGACGCCGCTGTCGGTGAGGATGCGGTCGCGTCGGATCCTGGGCTGGCCGGAGTCGACCGGGACGTACACGCCGCCCGCGAGCAGCACCCCGAGCACCGCGACGGCCTGGTCCCGGCACTTGTCGATGAGGACGCCGACGAAGTCACCGGGGCGGCACCCCTCGGCCCGGAGCCGCGCCGCCACCGCGGCGGCCCCTCCCAGCCATTGCGCGTACGTCAGCGTCCCGGCGGTGTCGATCACCGCGACCCGGTCGGGGAACGCGCGCGCACGGGCGACGAGCGGATCGTGCAGCAGGCCCTCGGGCACCGGCGCGGCGGTCGCGTTCACCTCGGCGCGCCGGGTGCGCTGGCGTTCCGGCAGCGGCTGGGGATCCACCGCGGTCCAGGGCTCGGTGCCCTCGGCCAGCCGGTGCAGCAACGCCTCGAACGCGGCGAACATGTCGTCCACCATGCCGTCGGGGAAGGTCCCCTCGCGGATGTCCCAGTTCACGTCCAGGCCGCCGAACTGGTCGCCCACCTGGCAGTCGATCCACACCTGCGGTGTCTGGCTGATGCCGTACGACGGCCGCGGCTTCCTGCCCGCGGCCGACACCGCATCGCCGCCGACACCGATGCTGCCGGTGAACACCACCGGCAGCATCGCCTCCTCGCGCCCCCGTCGCCGGGCGATCTCGCGCAGTACCTCGACCCCGCTGCACAGCCGGTGGTCGAGGTCGTCGAAGAGCCGCTCGCCCAGGGCGCGGGCGCGCTCCGCGAAGCTCGTCCTTTCCCCGTGGTCGACCGCGAGCAGGCTCAGCGAGGTGAAGTCGCCCAGCAGCCGGTCCACCCTCGGGTGCAGCGGCAGGCGGTGCAGCACGGGCAGTCCGACGCAGAAGCGCGGAGTGCCGCTCCAGCGGCCGATCGTCTCCACGTACGCCGCGAGCACGGCGTTGGCCGGAGTGCTGCCCTGCTCGGCGGCGCGGGTCTTGAGCGACTGCCACACCCGGTCGTCGAGCGTCGTCGTCAGCCGGCGGAAGCGCGGTGCCGTCGTCACCGGATCGTGGTCGTCGCGCAGCGGCAGGACGGGTGGTCCGGGCAGTTCGTCGACGCGGTTCCACCAGTACGCGCGGTCGCGCGCGTACCGCTCGGTGTCGCGCAGCCGGTGCTCGGCGGACACGTAGTCCCGGTAGGTGACGTCGATCTCGGGCAGGGCGCAGTCCGGCTGCTGGTAGCGGCGGTCCAGCTCGGTGAGCACCTGCTGGATGCTGAGCCAGTCCAGCGCCATGAAGTCCACCGACAGGTGCAGGACGCTCCGGTCGGCGGCCAGGGTCAGGCGCAGCTCGTACATGGGGCGTTCGCCCGTGGGGTGCACGGCGTGCGACAGCTCGTCGCGCACTCCGGCGAAGGCCTTGGCGACCTCGTCGTCGGAGGCGTCACGCAGGTCGGCGACCGCGATACGGGTGTCCTTCGGTTCGGGCAGGACGCGTTGCGTGCCGTCCTCGTGGACGATGGTCCGCAGGGCGTCGTGGCGGCGCACCAGACCGTCCCAGGCGCTCTGCAGCCGGGCCGGGTCCAGGCCGGCCGGATAGTCCAGCTCCTGGTAGAGGTGGCAGGAGACGCCGCCGTAACCGAAGGCCGGGTTGCGGCCGAAGAGGTAGGCGGACTGGATGTCGGTCAGGGGGAAGGGCCGGTCCCGTTCGTCGGGCCGGTCCTGCCAGACCGGGTCCTCCTCGCGGCTCGCTCCGGTGTCCGCCACGAGGGTCAGCAGTTCCGCCTTGTGGCGGCGCAGCTCCGCCAGACGCCGGTCGTCCATGACGCCCCGGGGGGCGCGGAAGCGGAGGTTCTCGCCCTCGCGCCACAGCTGGATCCCGGCGTCGGAGAACTCCTTGAGCAGGTCGTTGGCGTTCACACCGCACCCTCTTCGTATGCGTCGGCGGCACGGAGCCGGTCGATCAGTGCGCTGAGTCCCGCGACGGTCGGTGTGCGGATGACCTCGCGCATGGGCAGTTCGACGCCCCAGGCTCCGCGCACCTCGGCGACGAAGCGGGTCGCGAGCAGGCTGTCGCCGCCGAGCCTGAAGAAGTTCTCGTTGCGGCCCACCGACTCCAGTCCGACCAGCTTCGTCCACCGGTCGGCGACGAAGGTCTCGGTGTCGCCCCGCGGCGGATCGTCCACGTCACGCGGCCGGTCGACGGACTGTTCGAGGATGGTCCGCACCCGCCGCCGGTCGATCTTTCCGTTGGCGCTGAGCGGCAGCGCGGGCAGGACGGCGAAGTGGGCCGGGACCATGTGTTGCGGCAGCCGGTCGGCCGCCCAGCCGCGCAGGCCGGCGGGATCGATCCCGTGGGCCGTCCCGGGCCGGTCCGCGGAGAGCAGGATCCCGCCGCCGGGCTCGGTGCGCAGGACCCGCACGTCGGTCAGGCCGGCTTCGGTGCAGGCTTGCCGCCACCGCTCGGCACCGTGGAGCCAGGGGGTTTCGGGGCGGCCCGCCGCGAACCTCCCCGCCCGTGCCTCCAACGGCAGGGCGGTGACGAGCGCGAGCGGCGTCGGGTGTGCGCGCTCCAGGAGGTGGAGGCGGCCGCCCGGGGCGAGCAGCAGGGCCAGGGTGGCCACGGCCAGATCCGGGTCCGGCATGCGGTGCAGGACGTTGTTCGCCACGACGGCGTCGTAGGTGTGGAGGTGCTGTACGGCGACGGCGTCGGGGCTCTGCCATGCGGTGCGGGTACGGTGGCCCTGCTCCTCCAGCAGCGTCCGGGTCCTGGCCAGCGCCGGTTTCGAGGAGCCGAGCAGCGTGTAGTCGACCGGGGCGGAGCCGAGTCCGGCGAGCAGGCGCGCGGTGCCACGGCCCCCGGCCACGTCCCACTCCGCGACGCGCGGGGTCGCGCAGTCGCCGCCGCGTGCCCGCAGGTCCTCGGCGACGGCCCGGAGGCAGTCGGCCGTCGCCGGCATCAGATCGCCGAGCGCCTCCGGGGCCAGTACCGGGTCGTCCAGCAGCGCGGTGGCGTCGGCGTCGCCGGAGAGGATGGCCGACAGGAGCGGTCCGGCCCAGCGCAGCGCGGCCGCGACGGTCTCGAAGAAGGTCCCGGCGGCGGCCTCTCGGGCCGATGCGATCCACTCCGGGCGCGTGACCTCGTCCCAGCGGGCGCCGTGCCGGTGCGTACCGTCGGCGGCGCGGACGAGCACATCGCGCTCGGTGAGATACGCGAACCAGATCTCCACGACCGGGCGTTGTTCGGCGCAGACCGACGGGCGGACGCCGTCGGATCCGGTCAGCGGTGCGACGACTTGCGCCAACAGCGCTTCCACCAGGCGGTGTTCGAGCTGATGCGGGTCGGTCTCGCCGCTGGCCGCGGGCGGCAGGAACGGGTTCCGGCCACGGTCGGGTTCCGCGTGGACCCGGTCCGGTGCGGACGAGCGCTCGACCACGGCGGCGACGAGTTCCCCGCGCCCTTCGGCGACCGGAACGGCCACGGCCTGGGCGACCTCGGGGTGCCCCTGGAGGCAGGATTCGATCTCCCCCAGTTCGACCCGGAAGCCGTTGATCTTCACCTGGTGGTCGAGGCGTCCGAGGAACTCCAGGTTGCCGTCGGGCCGGTAGCGGCCGAGGTCACCGGTGCGGTACCAGCGCTCGCCCCGGTGTTCGGGGAAGCGTTCCGCGGTCAGCTCGGGGTCGCCCCGGTAGCCGAGCGCGACCCCCGCGCCGCCGATCCAGAGCTCGCCGGGCACCCAGTCGGGGCAGTCCCGGCCCCGCCCGTCCACCACCCGGAACTTCTGGTTCCGCAGCGGTTTCCCGTAAGGGATCGAGCGCCAGCCCGCCGGGACCTCGGTGACCTCGTACGCGTTCGACCAGATCGCGGCCTCGGTCGCGCCGCCGAGCGAGATGAACCGGCAGCGGCCGTCCGTCGCCCGCGCCAGCCGTTCGGGCAGGTCGAGCGCTATCCAGTCGCCGGACAGCAGGGCCAGGCGCAGCGAGCCGGGGAGCGGCGAGCCGTCCGCCGCGGTCAACGCCATTTCGAGCAGGGCCGGGACGGTGTTCCAGACGGTCACCGCGTGCCGTTCGCACAGCGTCAGCCACTCGGTGGCGTCGCGCCGCCCGGACTCCGGGACCAGGACGGCGGCCCCGCCCACCGCGAGCAAGCCGAAGACGTCCCACACCGAGAGGTCGAAGTCCAGCGCGGAGACCGCCAGCACCCGGTCGTCCGCCCCGATGCCGAACCGCTCGTTGAGGTCCTCGGCGGTGTTGACCGCGGCGCGATGGCTGACCTCGACGCCCTTGGGCAGGCCGGTGGAGCCCGAGGTGAAGATCACGTACGCGGGGTCCCCCGGTTCGGCCGGCACCGGTGCGCCCAGCGGGGGCGTGAGGAGCGCCCTCTCGATCGGGAGCACCTCGACACCCGCTTCGGTCGCTCCCAGGGCCCCGCTGCCGTCGAGGACGACCTCCGCGCCGCTCAGCTCCAGGATGCGGGCGCGCCGCTCCGCGGGCTGGTCGACGCCGACCGGGACGTACGCCGCGCCCGCGGCGAGCACCCCGAGCACCGCCGCGATCTGCCGCGGTCCCTTCGGGGCGACCACGGCGACGTACGATCCGCGGCCGATTCCGCGCCCGGCGAGCGCGGCGGAGATGCCGAGCGCGTCCCGGGCCAGCTCGTCGTGCGTCATCGAGGCGTCGTCGCCCCAGAGCAGGGCGGGCCTCCCGGCGCGGTCGGCGGCCCGCTCGAAGAACGCCGTGTGCAGGAGGTTGCCGGTCATGGTCCGGGTGGACGCGTTGACCGCCTCCCGGGTGGCCCGCTGCGCGGCGGGCAACGGCGTCCTCAGGGGCGCGGTCTCCCACTCCCCGTCGATCAGGTCGCGGACCAGCGCCTCGTAGGCCGCCATCATCGTGTCGAGGACACCGTCGGGGAACAGTTCCTCGACGGCGTCCCAGACCATCCGCACACTGCCGTCCCGGGTGCGGTAGATCTGGTGGTCGAGCCAGACCTGCGGCGTCTGGGAGATCATCCAGCTCGCGTCGCCGAAGCGCTCGGCGAACACGTCCGGGATCAGCGGCGCCGACAGGTCCAGGGAGAACACCACGGGCGCGGTGCGGGGCGCGTCCGGGTCGGAGCGGGCGAGGTCGCGCAGGACGTCGACGCCGCTGTAGGCGGCGTGTCCGATGTCCTCGTGCACCTGCTTCTGCACGGCGCGGGCGCACTCCTGGAAGCCTGACCCGGAGAGGTCCACCTCCAGCAGCACCAGACCGGTGAAGTCACCCACGACGCGCTCGATCTCGGGGTGCGCGCCGAGATCGCGGTCGAACAGCGGCAGGCCGAGCAGGAAGCGCTCGTCGCCGGACCACCGGCTCAGGACCATGGCGTACGCGGTGGCCAGCACCACCGACGGGGTCAGGCCCGCCTTGTTCCCCCGCCGCTCCAGGGCGGTCCACTCGTCCGCCGTGAGGTCGAAGTACCGGCGGGCGAAGCGCGGGGCGGCGACGGCCAGGGGGTCGATCGCCAGGGGCAGCTTCGGGCCGCCCGGCAGCGACGGCACCCGCCGCTGCCAGTACGGGCGGGCCCGCTCGCTCTCGGTCCGGCGGCCTGCGGCCTGGTCCGCGAGATACCGGCCGAAGGTGTAGCCGACCTCGTCGAGGCTGTCGGGGTCCTCGTACAGGGCGGTCAGCTCGCCGAGCAGCAGCCGGAAACTGGCCAGGTCGGCGACCAGGAGGTCGGTGTTGAAGTGGAGCCGGTCGACCCCGCCGGGCAGCCGGGTCAGCTGGACGTCGATGACCTCGCCGCGGCCGACGTCCAGCACCCGGTGCGACAGCCGCTCGCGCAGCTCCAGCGCCGCCGCCTCGGCGTCCGGCCGGGCGCGGAGGTCATGGACGGTCAGACCGGGCCACGGGGACCGGGGCAGGACCTGCTGGGTCGCGTCGTCCGCGAAGCGCGCCCGGAGCATCGGATGCCGTGCGAGCAGCGCCCGCACGGCCCGCTCCAGACGGTCCGGCTCGATCGGCCGGACCCCGTCGAACTCCATGTAGTTGTGACAGCCGACGCCGCCGAGGGGCTGGCCCTCGGCACGGCCGATCAGATACGCCTGCTGCACCGCGGTCAGCGGGAAGCTCCGATCCGCCTCGTCGTCGTGCTTCTCGACGGCCTCCGGCGCCGGTTCGCCGCCCTCCAGGGGGGTCAGCATCCCGGGCCAGGCCGACAACCGGGGGTCCTCGGCCAGCTCGGCGAACGAGGCGTCGAGGCCCTCCCGGTTGAGCCGGCTCACCAGCCGCATCAGGTCCATGGACTGCAGGCCGAGCTCAAAGAGGTTGCAGTCGTCGTCCGCCGCGGTCAGCTCGATGCCGAGCACACCGGATACCACTTCGCGCAGGGCTTGAAGGTCCATGTCCCCGCTCCCTCAGACCGCGCCGGCGCGCATGGCGGCGAAGTACTCGTTCTGGGTGGGGAGTTCCTGGACGAGCTTGTCCGCCTTCAGCCGGATGCGCTCGAACTCCGCGATCGCCGCCCGCTCGTCGGCCATGTCGAGTGCGGGCGAGTGCCGGACCTCGATGCCGCCGGTACCCAGCAGGATGCAGTTGTACGAGTACGGCGGCAGCCCGTGGTAGTGCGGGAAGACGGTCTGCGCGTCCGGCACCTTGTGCTTCCAGTTCTCGATGCGCTCGGCCAGCTCGTCGGGGACCCTGCGCGTCTTGGTGTCCTTCCAGTACTGGTTGTCGGCGCGCTTGGCGCCCACGTAGTGCAGCACCAGGAACTCGCGGACGCCGTCCTGCACATGTGCGATCGACTCGTTGTAGAGGTTGCGCAGGCGGTGGTCGTCGCGGCCGGAGGGGAAGTACTTCACGATCTGCTCGATGGCGTGGTGGATGAAGAAGATGCCGGTCGACTCCAGCGGCTCCACGAAGCCGCTCGACAGTCCGATGCCCACGCAGTTCTTCACCCAGGAGCGGCGGCTGCGGCCGATGCGCATCTTGATGTGGTTCGCCTCGACGTCCTCGGCACCGGGGCCGATGAACTCGCGCAGCGTGCGCTCCGCCTCCTCGGGCGTGGTGTAGTCACTGGCGTAGACGTAGCCGGAGCCGATGCGGCTGATCAGCGGGATGGTCCAGATCCACCCCGCCTCCTGGGCGGTCGCGGTGGTGCAGGGCCGCATCGGCTCGCGGTCCATGTCCAGCGGCACCTGGAGGGCGACCGCGCTGTCGTTGGGCAGCGTGTCCTGGTACGAGACGAAGGGCTCGTCGAGCGCCTTGTTCAGCAGGAGCGCGCGGAACCCCGTGCAGTCCACGAACAGATCGCCCTCCAGCCGCCCGTGCCCGGCCGTCTGCACATGGGCGATGTACCCGTCCCCGTCGAGCACGACGTCCGTGACGTCGTCGGTGATGTGGCGGACGCCGCGCTGGGTGGCGTAGGTCGTCAGGTACTCGGCCAGCAGGGCCGCTTCGAAGTGGTAGGCGTACGGGAACTGCGTCCCCTGGTACTCCACGATCGTCGACCGGGCCGAGGTCTCCTCGCGCTGCTGCTCGACGAAGCCCTGGTCGATCAGCTTGCCGTCGAGGTAGCGGGGCGAGCGCTCGGCGTCGCACAGCGACGCCATGACGAAACAGTCCTTGTCGAACCGGCTCGTGGTCGGACTGCGCAGCCACCAGTCGCTGAGCGGGAACCCGTCGACCGAGCCGAGCTGCTCGAACGGGTGGTAGAAGTGATGGCCCGGCTCACGCCAGTTCTCGAACCGCACGGCCAGCTTGTAGGTGGCGTTGCAGGCCGGCATCCAGTCCGACTCGGGCAGCCTGAGGAACTCGAAGAAGTGTCTGATGTCGCTGAACGTGGCCTCGCCGACGCCGATGGTGCCGACCCGGGCCGATTCCACGACGGTCACGTCGATCCGCTCGCCGAACGCGGCCGCCAGGTAGGACGCCGTCATCCAGCCCGCCGTGCCGCCGCCGACGACCACGACCCGCTTCGTCCTGCCCGGCTCGCTCGCCCGCTGCTTGCCAGCACCGTCAACAGTCATCACTGCGCACTCCTTGTGTGAGTTCCGGAAAGAGGGTGCGTTCCATCGAGCGCCACAGATACGCGGCGCCCGACGAGCCCGCCGTGCCGACCACGCCGCCGAGCAGCGCCTCCGCCAGGGCGGCGTGCCGCCCCCGGCAGGAGCGCATCGAGGCGTCGAAGGCGGCCATCGCGTCATGGATCCGCTTGACGTCCTCGGCGGCCCGGTCGCGGTATTCGCCGAACGCGGCGTCCAGCGACTGCTCGTCGAGACGTGCGAGCAGCCGGGCCCGGTCGCGGTCGGTCAGCCCGGCGATGTTCAGCATCCGCCGGTCCCTGGCCCCGCACAGGAACTCGATCTCGCGGAACTGGACGGACTGGAAGCCGCTGGACGTCCCGAGCGTCGCCCGGACGACGTCGAACTCGTCCGGCGTCAACGCGTGCAGGGCGTCGAAGTGCTGGGCGACCGCCGCCATGATCCGGGGCAGCCGGTCGAGATGTGCGCATGCCTGTGCGCCCTGCCCTTCGGTGAGCGCCCGGCGGGCGGCCTCCAGGTGGCGCAGGACGACCGCGAACCAGATCTCGCAGGCCTGGTGGGCGCCGAAGAACAGGGCGCGTTCCGGGGTCTCGTGCACCCGGGCGACGTCGAGGAGCTCGTCCAGCCTCAGTCGTTCTCCGTACGCCGGACAGTGGCCGGCTTCCGCCCGGTCACTCACCGCGTCCGCTCCTCGCGCAGAAGCTTCTTGTCGATCTTCCCGACGGGCGTACGGGGGAAGTCGGGCACGACGACCAGGTCGTCCGGCAGCTTGTAGGTCGCCAGCCCGCGATCGCGGATGTGCTCCCTGACCGTGCGCAGCGAGAGCGCCCCGGCGTCGGTGCCCGCGGTGAGGACGACGAACACGCAGAGGCGCTCGTCGCGTTCCTCGTCCGGTACGCCGACGACCGCGGCGTCCCGGACCAGCGGGTGGGTCAGCACATGGCTCTCGACCTCCTCGGCGGAGACCTTCTCGCCGAGGTGGTGGATGATGTCCTTCAGCCGGCCCTCGATGACGATGTTCCCGTCGCCGGTCGTGCGGGCCAGGTCGCCGGTGCGGTAGAACCCGTCGGTGGTGAACGCCCGGCGGTTGGCCTCCGGTCCGGCGAAATAGCCCCGGATCGTGTACGGGCCCCGGGTGAGCAGTTCGCCGGTCGTGCCGGGGGCGACCTCGTGGTCGTCGGCGTCGACGATCCTGATCTCGTCGTCGGGGGACAGCGGCCTGCCCTCGGTGCCGAAGACGACCTCCTGCGGATCGCCGAGCCGGGTGTGGGTGATCAGTCCCTCGGCGGTGCCGAACACATTCATGATCCGGCAGCCGAGGTTCTTGCTGACCCGTTCCGCCGCGTTGGGTCCGAACTTCGAACTGCCCACCTGGATGGTCATGCCGGTCATGTCGACCGGGTCGCCGAGCGCCTGCTCCGCCCAGAGCAGCGCCAGGGCGGGCACCAGCGCGGTGTGCGTGACGCCCTCCTTCCCGATGAGCGGGAACACCAGGCCGGGGCTGGGGTTGGCGGCCAGCACGGCCTTTCCGCCGACGAGCAGCGCGCCCAGCACGCCGGGGCAGCCGAGCGCGGCATTGTGCGGTACGGGGTTCGCTGCGAGGTAGACGCTCCCCTCGTCGAACCCGGTCGCCTCGGCGCACGCGAGCATGTTGTACGCGTAGTCGTCGTGGGTCCGGGGGATCAGCTTCGGCGCCCCGGTGGTCCCGCCGGACAGCAGCAGCAGCGCCACCTCGGAGGCGTCGACCGGCTCCATGTCCCGGGGCGTGCAGGCGATCAGCTGGGACAGCGGTGTGTGCTCCTCCGCCTCTCCGGCGATCACGATGTGCCGCAGCCCCGGCGCGTCGGCGCACACCTCGCGGGCCAGCTTGCGGTGGTCGAAGCCCTGCAGACGGTCCGGGCCGACGTAGGCCACCGCCTCCGAGGCACGGACCAGGTGGAGAATCTCGTCCCGGCGATGTCCGGGCAGCGCCATCACGGGGATGGCCCCGATGCGGAACAGCCCGATCATGGTGGAAAGGAATTCGATGACGTTCGGCAGATGCAGCACGACCCGGTCGTGCCTGCGGACGCCGAGCTCCGCCAGGCCGGACGCGATACGGTCGGCCTCGTCGAGCAACTCCGCGTAGGTGACCCGGCGTCTGCCGTCCACGGCGGCGATCTTGTGCGGGTGGCGCTCAGCGCTGTCGACCACCCGTTGCCGGAGGGGGACACCCGTCCAGTAGCCGGCTCGCCGGTATCTCTCCGCGAAGTCGGGTGGCCACGGCACGAACCCGTCCAGCATGCGTCCTCCTCGGTTGCGACGCCTTCAGAGTCGGGCAGGGGCTCCGGAACCGCATCGATCCCCAACAGAGCTCTGAAAGTTTTGGCCGGGGAGGCCGACGGCTTGGCGAACCTCGAGTCGTGAACCGAGTGCGAGCGCAGGGTCGGAACTGGGTGCGGGTCATCAGCGGCGAGGAGCACCCGACGACCCGGCTGGTGTGCTTCCCCTACTCCGGTGGTACCGCGGCGGCCTACCGCGACTGGTCCTCCGCGCTGCCGACGGGCGTCGAACTGCTCGCCGTGCAGTATCCGGGCCAGGCGGACCGTATCCGCGAGTCGCCCGCGGGCTCCGTCGCCGGGATCGCGTCGTGCGTGGCCGCCGAACTCTCCCGGCGGGAGCCGGTCCGCTGCGTCCTGTACGGGCACAGCCTGGGCGCCCTGGCCGCGTACGAGACGGCGAGACTGCTCCAGGCGGACGGCCGGCCCGCACACGGGCTGGTCGTCTCTGGTTCGCTCGCGCCGGGGCAGGCGCTCGGCGGCCGGATGCATCTCGCCGGCGACGCCGAACTCTGGTCCACCCTGCGGGACTTCGGCGGGATCGACCCGTCGATCGCGGACGACCTGGAGCTGCGGGAGCTGCTGCTGCCGACCCTGCGGGCGTACATCGCGCTCACCGAGACCTACCGGCCGCCGACGCGTCCTGAGCCCCTGGGCTGCCCGGTCCACTGCCACTACAACACCGAGGATCCGCTGGTGGACGCCGCACGGGTGGAGCTCTGGGCCGCGGTCACCACCGGCCGGACCAGCGTACGGGGCAGGCCCGGCGGGCACTTCGGAGTACTCCTGGAGGCCTCGGAGCTGATCGCCGACATCACCGGAGTCCTCCTGGAAGGCGCGACACTGCCATGACCCTTGCCGGAAAGTCCGTCATCATCACCGGCGCGGCCACGGGCATCGGCCGGGGCATCGCGGAATGCGTGCTGAAGGAGGGCGCCGACGTCACGGTGGTCGGCCGCCGCGAGGAACCGCTGCGGGAGCTGGCCGAGCGGTTCGGGGACGCGGTCCACGTCGTGGCACAGGACGTCGCCGCGCCCGGGGCCGCCGAACGGATCGTCGCCGCCGCGACAGAGCGATTCGGCGGGATCGACGCCGTGGTCAACAACGCCGGCCTGGCCCGGTTCGGCACCCTGGACGCGGTCGACCCCGCGCTGTTCGACGCGATGTTCGCCGTCAACGTCCGTGCGCCCGCCGAACTGGTCCGCTGCGCCCTGCCGCATCTTCGCAACCGCCGGGGCAGCATCGTCAACATCTCGTCCGTCGGCGGCGTCCTGGCCATGCCGGGGCGGGCTTTCTACGGTGCGACCAAGGCGGCCCTCAACAGCCTGACCCGTTCCCTGGCGGTGGAGCTCGCGCCGGACGTGCGGGTGAACGCCATCCTGCCCGGACCGGTGCTGACGCCGATGTGGGACGGGACCGGCCTGGACGCGGCCGGCGCCGAGCGGCTGCGGGCGGGGCTGATCGCGTCGACCCCGATGGGGCGGTTCGGGGAGGACCGGGAGGTCGGCCGGTGGGTCTGCCTGCTGATCGACCCGGAGGTGTCGGGCTGGGTCACCGGCGCCCTGATGCCCGTCGACGGCGGACGTACGGCATGACCCGATCAACCGGCCGAGAACACTCTGCAAGCAAAGGGGTACGAGCGTGAGTTCAGAGAACAGGTCCGTCGCCGGCTCCATTCCTTCGTCCTGCCTGGTCAGCATCTTCTGGGCCGCGGAGAAGCTCGCGAAGGAGACCGGCGTCGACGTGGTGAAGCTGCACGTCGGCGACCCGTATTTCGATCCGTCCGAAGACGTCGCCCAGGCCTTCGTGGACGCCGTGCGGCGCGGCGACACCAAGTACACCGGGGTCGAGGGCCTGACCGCGCTGCGGGAGGCAGCGGCCGAGAAGCTGCGTACGGACAACGGTCTGGACAGCGACGTCGACAGGCTGCTGATCTCGCCCGGTTCGGCCCAGGGTCTGACCGGCCTCCTCCAGGCGCTCGCCGAGCCCGGCGCGGAGATCCTGCTGCCGGAGCTGCACTGGCCGGTCCATCTGCAGCAGAGCCTGCTCGCGGGCTTCCGGCCGGTGCTGTATCCGCTCGGCCCCGACTTCCGGCCCGATCCCGAGCGGATCGCGGCCGTCGCGACGCCCCGCACCCGGGTCCTGCTGATCAACTCGCCGGCCAACCCGACCGGAGCCGTCCTCGACGGCGACGAGATCCGCACCCTGCTGGACCTGGCGCGCCAGAACCGCTGGCAGGTCATCAGCGACGAGGCCTACGAGCACTTCTGCTACGAGGGGGAGCACATCTCGGTCGCCTCCTTCGAGCGTGAGGTCCCGGTCGCCGAGCGGATCGTGCACAGCGTCTTCACCTTCTCCAAGGGCTTCGCGATGACCGGCTACCGGCTGGGTTACGTGGCGCCGGCCACCGATCGCATGGCCGACGTCATGAAGGTCGTCCAGGAGGCCGGGATCATCGGCACGTCGACCCCGGTGCAGCACGCGGGCATCGCCGCGCTGAACAGCCGGGCGGACTCGACGGCGACCAACCGCAAGCTGGTGCAGCGCAACCGGGACGTGGCGCTGCCGCCGCTGATCAGGGCCGGGCTGCTGCGGGAGCTGCCCGCCGGCGGCTGGTACGCGATGCTCGACGTGACCCGGTCCGGCCTGGACGCCGAGTCGTTCGCGATGCGGCTGCTGGAGCGCAAGGGCGTCGCGGTGGTGGCGGGCAACGGGTTCGCCATGCGCCCCGACGTCGACGCCCAGGGCCGCATCCGCTCCCACGACTACGCGCCCTGGGCACGGCATCTGGTTCGGATCGCGTTCTGCGTGGATCCGGTGGCGTTGGAGACCGGTGTGCGGCGGCTCATCGAGTTCGTCGAGGAATGCGCCGCCGAAGCGAAGGGATGACCGGCATGGCGAACTCCCCGGCCGGCACGGCGACACGGGCGACCGTCGACCCGGCGGCCTTCCGCTCCCTCATGACGGCGCATCCGGTCGGCGTCACGATCGTGACCACCGTGGGGCCCGATGCCGAGCCGTGGGGCATGACCTGCTCCTCGCTGTGCGGCGTCTCGCTCCAGCCGGCCACCCTGCTGGTCTGTCTGCGGGACCGGAGTCCGACGCTGGCCGCGTTGCTGCACACGTCCGCGTTCGCCGTCAACCTCCTGCACGACCGGGCCGAACCGGTGGCACGGCTGTTCTCCTCCGGGGCCCCGGACCGGTTCGAGAAGGCCGCCTGGGTCCCGGATCCGGAATCCGGGGTCCCGCATCTGATCGAGGACGCCCATACGATCGCGGACTGCGAGGTCAGCGAGACGCTGGCGGTCGGGGACCATGTCGTGGTCTTCGGGCGGGTGCACCGGGTGGCGAGCCACGCGACCCGGCCGGCCGGCCCGCTGCTGTACGGGAGGCGGCGGTACTGGTCGCTGCCGGACCCGGCCGACGACGGGAGCGGACGGTGACCCGGGCGCGTATCCCCGACTGCCCGCTGGCCCGCACGGTCGAGGTCATCGACCGGTGGTGGACCCTGGAGATCCTGCACGTGGTCCTCGGCGGCCATACCCGGTTCTCCTCGATCCGCCGGGATCTGGAGACCCCCGCCGACGTCCTGGCGGACCGGATCGCCGCGCTGAGGGCGAAGGGTCTGCTGGAGGTCGACGACACCGCCGACGACACCGCCGAGCCGGGCGACCCGACCTACCGGGCCACCGATCTGGGCCACTCGCTGCGCCCGCTCCTCCTGGTGATGGCGGCCTTCGGGAACCACCGGCTGGCCCCGGAGGACCGCAGCGTCGTCCTGGTCGACGAGGAGACGGGCAGGGAGGTGGACCCGGTCGTGGTCGACCGGGCGACCGGCCGCCGGGTCGACACCGCCGGCTTCGTCTTCGCCCGTGGCCCGAAGGCCGGCGAACAGGTCGCCGCCCGCTATCCCGAGCCCCGGGCCGGGCGGTGACCCGCACGGCCCCCGGACCGGCCGCACCCTGCGGGCCGGTGATCCGCCCGTCGGCCGTACGCCCCGGCGTACGGCGACGGGCGCGCGGCCCGGACTCCTCCGGGCCGCTCCACCCAGCGGGAAGGAACCATCGGACATGAGCCGGACCGATCTCGGCGCACGCTCTCTGGACCTCACCGATCCGGCCGCGTTCGTCGACAACGACGTACACGCGTACTGGCGTGACGTGCGGGCCCGCAATCCCGTCCACTGGCACGAGCCGACCGACCGCAATCCGGGGTTCTGGGTGGTGTCGCGGTACGCCGATGTGCAGCCGCTGTACACCGACGGGGCCCTCGGCTCCGCCCGGGGCAACGTCCTCGACGTCGTCCTGCGCGGCGACGACTCGGCCGGCGGGAGCATGGTGGCGGTCACCGACGCCCCGCGCCACCGGCCGTTGCGCAACCTCCTGTTCAGCGCGTTCACCCCGCGGGTCCTGGGCGAGGTGGTCGAGGAGGTCGGGCGGCGCACCACCGAGCTGGTGTCCTCGGTCGTCGGGCGGGGCACCTTCGACTTCGCCGCCGAGATCGCCGACCGGATCCCGATGAACACGATCTGCGATCTGCTGTCCATCCCGGCGGCGGACCGCGAGGAGTTGCTGCGCTGGAACAAGATGGCGCTCTCGTCGGTCGACGCCGCGTACGACGAGCTCGACGCGATCGCCGCCCGCAACGAGATCGTGCTCTATTTCATGGACCTGGCGCAGGAGCGCCGCCACCGACCCGGTGACGATGTCATCAGCCTGCTCGCCGCCGCCGAGGTGGAGGGCCGCCCGCTCACCGCCGAGGAACTCGCGGTCAACTGCTACAGCCTGATCCTCGGCGGCGACGAGACGTCCCGGGTCTCGGCGATCAGCGGGGTGCTCGCCCTGATCGACCATCCCGACCAGTGGCGGGCCCTGCGGACGGGCGAGGTCTCCGTCGAGTCGGCGGTGGAGGAGGTCCTCCGCTGGTCGACGCCCTCCTTCCATGTGGCCCGCACCGCCCTCCGGAACCTGGAGATCGACGGCAGCGCGGTGCGCGCCGGCGACATCGTCACGCTGTGGACCGTCTCCGCCAACAACGACGAGACGGTCTTCGACGAGCCGCGCCGGTTCACGCTGTCCCGCTCGCCCAACAAGCACCTCTCGTTCGGGCACGGCCCGCACTACTGCCTGGGTGCGTTCCTCGCCCGCGCGGAGCTGAGGATGCTGCTGACCGCCCTGGTCGCCCAGGTCGGCCGGATGGAGCTGTGCGGCACGCCCCGGCCGATCTATTCGAACTTCCTCAACGGCTACGACGACCTGCCGGTGCGCTTCGAGGGCCGCTGACGCCGGATCAGGCGTGCTCGGCCCCCTCGGCCCCCTCGGCCCGCTCGGCCCGCTCGGCCCGCTCGGCCCGCTCGGCCCGCTCGACGATGCTCGCCAGCTCCGCGATGTTCGCGGCCGCGAGCATGTCGCGCATCGGCACGGCCACGCCGAGCTCCGAGCGCACCCGCCGAGCCAGCTGCGCGGCGAGCACCGAGTGGCCGCCCAGGTCGAAGAAGTTGTCCTCGGGCGCCGCGTGGCCGATCTTCAGGGTCTCGTTCACCATGACGCAGAGGATCTGCTCGTACGATCCCTCCTCGCCTTCGTCCGCGGGGACCGCGGTGCCGGGCGTCGTGGCGTCGAGCGCGACGCGCGCCGCCCGCTCCTCCAGTTCCCGGCGGTCGATCTTCCCGTTCAGCAGGGTCGGGAACCGATCCAGCATGACGACGGCCGACGGGACCATGTGCTCGGGCAGGGCCTCGCGGGCGTGCTCGCGCAGCTGATCCCCCGTCACCTCGTGGCGCGCCGAGGGCTTGACGTAGGCGACGATGCGCTGAGAGGAGGCGTCCTCGCCGCTCACCACCGCGACGACGATCTCCACGGCCCGGTGGCTCTCCAACCGCGCCTCGACCTCGCCCAGTTCGACGCGGAAGCCGCGCACCTTGACCTGGTTGTCGACCCGGCCGGTGAAGAAGAGCTCACCGTCGAAGCCGCGTCGGCCCCGGTCGCCCGACCGGTACATCCTGCTGCCGGGCGGGCCGTACGGATCCGCGACGAAGCGGGACGCGGTCAGGCCCGGACGGTTGAGATAGCCCCGGGCCACGCCCGAGCCCGCCAGATACAGCTCCCCGTCCGTGCCGTCGCGCAGGTCGCCCAACGACCCGTCGAGCACGTACACCGTGCCGCCGTCCCACGGCGTCCCGATGGACACGTCCTCCTGTATGCCGTCGATCGGCCCGCCGATCGACGCGCCCACGGTCACCTCGGTCGGGCCGTATCCGTTGTAGAGGCGTCTGCCCTTGGACCACTCCGCCGCCAGGGACCTCGTGCAGACGTCGCCGGTGGAGGTGATCGTGCCGCCGAGCAGCAGCCCCTCGCTGTCGGTGATGCCCAGCGCCACCGGCGGCATGACCGCGTGGTCGACCTCGTGTTTCAGCATGGTCTCGCGCAGCGACTCCCCCGGCATCAGGTCGTGCTGCTCGGCCATGACGAGTGCCCCGCCGTTCAGCAGGGCCAGCGTGAAGTCCCAGAACCAGGCGTCGAAGCTGAAGGAGGCCCATTGCAGCACACGCTCGCCGGGGCGGACCCCGAACACCCTCGCCTGGGTCGAGACCAGGTCGGCCACGCCGGAGTGGGTGACGGCGACGCCCTTGGGCACGCCGGTCGAACCGGAGGTGTAGATGACGTACATCAGGTGGGCCGGGCGCAGCGGTGCGAGGCGCTCGTCCTGAGTGACGTCGCCGCCGCTCTCCTGCTCGCAGGCGGCCTCGAAGGACGGGTCGCCGAGCACGGCCTCGGGCACGTCCAGGCGCAGCGAGGTGACGTCCTCCGTGCGCAGCAGCATGACCGGCTCGGCGTCCACGACCATGTGCGTCAGCCGATCGGCCGGATAGGCCGGGTCGAGCGGGAGATACGCGCCGCCGGCCTTCAGTACGGCGAGCACCGCGACGATCAGCCGCACCGAACGCGGCACGGCGATCGCGACCAGGCGGTCGGGTCCGACGCCGGCCGCGATCAGCCGTCTGGCGAGACGGTTGGCGCGGGCGTTCAGCTCCGCGTAGTCGACGACGGTGTCACCGAAGAGGACCGACGGAGCATCGGGCACCTCGGCGACCTGGGACTCGAAGAAATCCGGGAGAACTCTCAACTCCGCCTCCGACGCGGGCTTCCGGCGTGATGGCTACGAAAAGTGGTGCGCGGCGCAGGGGGGTCGAACACCCCTGTTCGCCTGGTTCGACCGGTTCGGCCGGTTCGGCTAGTCCGGCTCGATGGTGAAGCCGCGTCCCCAGACGTTGCGCAGGGTCAGGCCGAGGGGCTGCAGGCGTCGGCGCAGCCGGAGCACGTGCAGGTCGATCGCGTTGCTGGACGCGCTGGCTCCGCACTGCTCCAGGATCTTCCCCAGTTCATTGCGGTAGACCACCTGGCAGTACCGGGAGATCAGCGGGGACAGGATCTCGCACTGGAGCGTCGAGAGTGTGACGGACGAGTCCCGGAAGAAGAGGATGCCCGCCGGGTCGAGCACGGGCTTCTCGTTGAGGACGACTCGGGCCTCCAACTGGCTGACCCGGGCCTGGAGATCCTCCGGGACGATGGGCGGGCGCACCCAGTCCTCGTAGAGTCCGATCTGTTCCGGCGGCGGAGCGCCGTGCTCCACGACCAGAAGGCACAGCCGCCGTCGTGCCCGGCATTCCTCACGGATTTTACTTTCGGCGGGCCAGCGGACGAATCTCACCCAGCTCTTCACATCGGCGGTCACGGACAATCTCCTTGCCCGCCCGCGTCCCGCAGACTCTTCGGCCGCATATCCGTCCATGACCGTTCGATACGGTCAAGAATCTTCTCCCGCGCGGCCGGCCCGTACACCGTGCGCCAGCCTGCGGGAATTTCTAACCCCTGAGGCCAGAGCGAATACTGCTCTTCGTCATTGCACAGCGCCAGATATTCTCGGCTGTCGTCCTCGAATGGATTGGACATGCGCGCAACCCTCTCCCCCGACCTGGAACCACCTCTCGAAGGTACAGCAGGGGCCCGAACCAGAGAAGCATTAAATTTCCATATGCGCCCGTGCAATCCGCATTCCCTTTTGAGCGATCTTCACCATGGTTCTTCCAGAACGAACCATTTATCATTAATCATCGATTCCATGAACCAGCCCGCAGGGGGCCCGCGATGCCTTTGGACCGCTTTTTACGCAGTTTGATCGCCTGGCAGGGCGCCGGGGGGCCGCCGGTTCCGGATCGCGCCCTGACGGTCGAGCAGGCCCGTGAGCGGTACCGGGCGAGCTCGGCACGCCCCCACCGGGAGGACGGACACCCCCGCGCGGCCGTCGCCTCCGCCGATCGCACGATCGACACCGAGGACGGATCCTCGATCCGGTGCAGGGTGTACACCCCGGAATCGGACGAGCGCCGGGTGATCACTTTTCTGCACGGTGGCGGATGGGTGCTGGGCGACCTCGACAGCCACGACCGGGCCTGTCGGATGCTCGCGGCGTCGCTGGGCTCCGTCGTCGTCTCCGCCGGCTATCGACAGCCCCCGGAGTTCCCCTACCCCACTCCGCTGCGCGACGCCGTCGCCGCGACCCGCTGGACGGCCGAGTCGTTCCCGGGCCGTGAGCATGTGGTGGCCGGCGACAGCGCGGGGGCCAGCCTGTCGCTGGGCGTCGCCCTGGACGCGCGCGACACCGAGGGCCCGGACCTCGCCGCGCTGCTGCTGGTGTACCCGCCGGTGGATCCGAGCCTGCGGATCGCCGCGGCCTGCGAGCACGCCGAGGGGTATCTGCTGAGCGTCGAGGACATGGTCTGGAACTACGAGATGTACGTCCCCGATCCGGAGCACCGCGGCGATCCCGCCGTCGACCTGCTCAACGCCGACCTGCGGGGCCTGCCGCCGACGGTGCTGGCCACGGCGGAGTTCGATCCGCTCCACGACGAGGGGGTGCGGCTGGCCGAGAAGCTGGCGGCCTCGGGCGTCTCCGTACGCCATGTTCCCGGGCCGGGTCTCGTCCACGGCTATTTCCTGATGCAGGACATGGTGCCCGCGGCGGCCGCGTGCAGCCGGCTGGTCGTCGAGGAACTGCACGCGGTGCTGAGGTCGTTCAGCGCGCCGCGCGCCACATGAAGCGGGTGTCGACGTCGAGGATCGTCTCCCGGGAGACGATCTCGAAGCCGAACTTCTGGTAGAGCACGACGTTGCGGTCGACATCCGTCTGGAGGAAGACGGGTGTCCCCTGCTTGTCGACCCCGTCGAGGAACGTCCTGAGCAGCGCCGTCCCGACCCCGCGCCCCTGCTCGTCCGGGTGGACGGCGACCGGTCCGATGTGCCAGTGGGGCTCGCGGGGCTCGTGCTTGGCCCTCGAACTCATCACCTTGAAGGCGCGGGGCAAGTTGAATCCGATCGTCCGGATCATCATCGGCGCCGTTCTGAGCTTCTCACCCAGCTTCATCTGGCAGTGCGGCCATTCCGCGGCGTTCAGGATGCCGACGAGCCGGCCCTCCCGTTCGGCGCCGAGCACATGACTGAAAGGGCTCCCGAGCTTGATGATGCGTGTTCCCTGTTCCATCGCCCGGGTGGCTTTTTCCTGATCACCGCGCACGGTGGCCAGATTGCTCGGATTGTCGGCGAAGGCGAGTCCGACTATGTGGCATGCGACTTCCAACTCGGCGGCAGCCATGGGCCGCACGGTCACATCGCTCACTTCAACCCCCAGGGTGCAATCACCAATGGTATTCGATTCGACCCGATCATTGCCTGAATATCTGAGCTGTTCAACCGGTTCGGGAAAAGTCGACGCCCACATCGGCGGGAGTGGCGGGCAGCACCCGCTTCACCCCACCGCTCCCGAGGCTCACCATCGTCGAGGACGACCACCACCGGCAGTTCGGGCGCCCGGCCGGATTGTTCAGGCCCTCCCGGGCGAGGCCCCCGGTCATCGCCCCGTCCCCGATCGCCGCCGCCACGGACCGGTCGGCCCACTGGTCGTGGAGCCCGAGGCCGGCGGCGATGCCGTGGGCGCGGAAGAACGCGGTCGAGGCGTGTGAGTTCTCCACCCAGTCGTGGACGGACTCCCCCCGCGACGGGTAGCCCGGCAGGCCCCGGCGGCGGCGCAGGCTCCCGAAACCTCCTCCCGTAGGGAATTCCGTACGCGCACGACTCCCATTGGCGGCGCTCCGGGGTCCGACCGGCAAGGCCCACGGGCGGGCCGACATGTCGCGCTTCGGCCTCGTGTCGCGCCTGTGCGGGCAAGCGCGACAGGCGGTGAAAGCGCGACAGGCCGGGGGGGTTCTTCCCCTGTCGGGGAGGCGGTCCTTTCTGCAGTACTTGGAGTTATGCCGGAGCTACCTGCCATCAGAAGAGCCCCTCGAAGCCTGCCTCTCGCAGGCCATGCCGTACCTCTGCTCGTACAGCCGCTGGAATTCCTGAGGTCACTCCCGGCACTCGGCGACCTGGTGAGAGTCAGGATGGGTCCCGACGACGCCTACGTGCCCTGCGATCCCGCCTTGTTCCGGCAGATACTCAAGGACACCCGGCTCTACGACAAGGGCGGCCTGTTCTACGACCGGGGCCGCGAGGCCGTGGGAAACGGCCTGGTCACCAGCTGCTGGGCCGATCACCGTCGGCAACGCCCGCTGATGCAGCCGTCGTTCGACCACCGGCACATCGGCCATTACGCCGAACTGATGGCGGACGAGACGGAAGCCCTGATGCGCTCCTGGCGGTCGGGCGAGGTCGTCGACGTCGACAAGGCGATGGCAAGACTCACTCTGCGCATCACGACCAGATCCCTTTTCTCGGTGCCCGCGGACCACGCATTGGTGGCCCAGGTGGAGAAATGGCTGCCGATTCTCATGGACGGCTTCTTCCGGCGCATGTTCGTGCCGGCGCGGGTTCTGTCCCTCGTTCCCACGAAGACGAACCGGCAATACCCCCGCGCGATCGCGGAGATGCGCAAGCTCACCGAAGAGATCATCGACGAGGTGCGGCACAAGAAGGACGAGGACCCCGGCCTGCTCGCGAGCCTGATGAACGCGCGCGACGAGACCACCGGAGCCCCGCTCGGAACGCAGGAGATCTTCGACCAGGTCCTGATCCTGCTGATCGCCGGGTCGGAGACCACCGCGACGGCGCTGGCGTTCACCTTCCATCTGCTCGGCGCGCACCCCGAGATCGGCGCCCGCCTGCGGGAGGAGGTCGACGGCGTGCTCGGCGGCCGGACGCCCCGCTTCGAGGATCTCTCCGGGCTGACGTTCACGAGGCAGGTGCTCATGGAGAGCCTTCGCCTCTATCCGCCGGCGTGGATGTTCACCCGGTCCACCACCACGGCCTGCGAACTCGGCGGGCACGCGTTCCCCGAGGGAACCACCTTCCTGCTCAGCCCCTACATCCTGCAGCACGACCCGGAGTTGTTCCCCCGGCCGGAGAGGTTCGATCCGGATCGCTGGCGGCCCGGCGCGATGAGCGACGTCGCACGCCGGTCGGTGCTGCCCTTCGGCGCGGGCGGCAGGAAGTGCATCGGCGACCAGTTCGCGCTCAACGAGGCGATGGTGGCCGTCGCGGCGATCGCCGGCCGCTGGAACCTGACCCCGGTCGGTGACCGGCCGATACGGCCCATCGCCCGCGCCACGCTCAAGACGGGCCCTCTTCCGATGAGGCTCCGGGAACGCCCGCACGAACCGGTGCGGAATGCGACGACCACCGATCTCCGAGACCAGAGGTAGCCGGATCATGAACGTGACCTCTTTCGCAGCCCTGCGTGACGCGGCTCAGGACATCGTCGACGAGATGATCGCCGATCCCTGCGGACTCACCTCGCCGTCGGTGTACGAGACCGCGCGGATGGTGGCGTCCGCCCCCTGGCTGGAGGGCCATCGGCAGCGCGTGGAGTTCCTGCTGGCCCAGCAGCACGAGGACGGAACGTGGGGCGGGCCTGCGGCCTACGGGCTGCTGCCCACGCTCAGCGCCGTCGACGCCCTGCTGTCCGTCGCCGGTACGCAGGACGCGCGGCGGGTCGCCGGGGCCGTGGAGTCGGGGCTGGCCGCGCTGGCCGGGCGGTTCCCCCGGAACGTCGAACTGCCGGACACCATCGCCGTGGAGCTGCTGGTGCCCTGGCTGATCGAGCAGATCGATCAGCGGCTCTCCCGGATGGACGACCGGGGCGTTCTGCCCGGCCGTCTGGACCTCCGGGCCGATACGGGAACGCTGAGCGGGATCCGCGAGCTGCTGCGTGGGAACACCGGCATACCGGAGAAGACCTGGCACTCGCTGGAGGCCCTCGGCGCCCCGGCCGTGCGGTCCGGCACGGTGACGCCGACGGGCGGGGCGGTGGGAGCCTCCCCCGCCGCCACCTCCGCCTGGCTGGGCGATCCGCCTCATACGGACGCCGCGAAGGCGTGCCTGGAGTATCTGCATCAGACCCAGGCACGTCACGGCGGCCCGGTCTCGGGCATCACCTCGATCAGCTACTTCGAACTGGCCTGGGTGGTGACGGCGTTGTCCGGCTCCGGCCTGGACGTGGACATCCCCGCCCAGGTCCCGGACACTCTGCGGACCGCGCTGGGGGCGAACGGACTGTCCGCCGGCCCGGGTCTCCCGGCCGACTCCGACGACACGTCGGCCGCCCTGCACGCCCTCGATCTCCTCGGGAAGCCGGAATCGGTCGATTGCCTGTGGGAGTACGACACCGGCCTGTACTTCACCTGCTTCCCGAAGGAACGCACCCCCTCCACCTCGACGAACGCACACATCCTCATCGCCCTGGCGGATCGCTGCGGAGAGGGCGACACGCGCTACGACCACGCCGCCGAGCGGGTGGGAGGCTGGCTCGTCGAGCAGCAGCAGCCGGACGGCCGGTGGATGGACAAGTGGCACGCCTCTCCGTACTACGCGACCGCCTGCGGCGCTGCCGCCATGGCCCGCCTGGACGGGCCGCGCACGTCCGCCGCCCTGGACGACGCCATCCGCTGGGTGCTCGACACCCAGCACGCCGACGGGTCATGGGGACGCTGGGAGGGCACCGGCGAGGAGACCGCCTACGCCCTTCAGGTGCTGAACCACCGCGCCGCCCCCGACCGTCCGGCCCTCGAAGCGATCCGGGCGGGCAGGGCGTTCCTGTCGGGCCATGTCGAGGACGATCGTGAGAATCCTCCGCTGTGGCACGACAAGGACCTGTACACACCGGTCCGGGTCATCCGCGCCGAGATCCTCGGCACCTTGGCCGCGACGCAGCGCCTGGCCGAGGCCGAGAAGCAGGCACGACCGTGACCCGGCCCCTTGGCGACCTCTCCCTCCCCTCCGCGGCGCAATGTGTGCCCGTCACCGTGCTGGCGCTGAAGATCCTGGCCGATCTGCGGTCCTGGGCGGCGGAATACCCGCAGGTCCTCGGGGCCACGCCGATCGAGGCCCTGGCGATCTCCACCGCGGCGATCAGCCCGTGGCGCGGCGCGGACGAGCTCCGGCTGTCGGCCCGGATGTACGTGTGGGCCTACGCCCTGGACGACCACGTCGAGCAGAACGTCCAAAGCCTCGACGAACTCGACGACCTGTTCGGTCGCTGCGAGGCCATCGTCCGGGGCGGCGACCGGGACGACGGCCATCCCCTGCTGACCTCCCTGTCCGGCTGGCAGTCCGCTCTGGAGCGTGCTCCCCACTACCCGAAACTGGCCGGCCTGTGGGGCGACCGATTCGCCGAGGCCCTGCGCGGCGAGCGGTACGACTGGACCGCGGGCCTGGCCAGGGACCGCGGCGAGGGCCCTTCCGATCCGCAGGAGTACCTGACGTACGCCGCCAGCTCCAACGCGTGGATAACCCACTTCCCGCGCTGGGCGACCAGCGACCGGGACGATCTCCTCGAGGGCCTGCCGGTCCTGGACAACGCCCTGGAGGCGATCGAGGTCGCCGTGCGCCTCTCCAACGACCTGGCCACCTTCGAGCGGGAGCGGGCCGAGCCCGGTCAGAACAACATCCTGATGTACGACACCTCACCCGCCTGGGTGCACGACGAACTCGACCGGCATTCCCGCACGGCGCAGGAGCAGCTCGCCCCGCTGGCGACGGCCGGGTTCGCACCCGCTGTCGAACTGCTCCGCCTGCTCGATTGGTCGGTCACCTTCTACAGCGGCGCCGACTTCCGGGGATGGGGATCCGACCGCGATCTCACCGGGCTGTCCGGCCTGCCCTCCGACATGTGAACCCACGTGTACGGAGGGCCGGCCATGCGGCGCGGTCCGAACAGCCCGTCACCGCTCGCCCCTCCATGGGCGACTCGCACCCGCGGCGCGGCCCGGCGACTGCCGGGACCCTCCTCCGCCCGGCCGGAAAGTGATGCTTCCCTTCGGCGGTTCCCCCCGTGCCACGCCCTCACGGACGCGGCCCACACGGTCTTGACGAACAGGAGCAACGACACATGAGCCCCACCACCAGCCTTCACGAGCTGGGATCCGACGCCCTGGACTCGGTTCATCTGCGCGGCCTGATCGACGAGCGACTGAACGCCTTCCTCGACGCCAAGCGCGGCAGGTACACGGATGTCCACCTGGTCTCGCTCATCGAGCACCTGCGTGACTTCCTGGCCGCGGGCGGCAAGCGCATACGGCCGCTGTTGTGCATGGTGGGCTGGCACGCGGCGGGCGGATACGGCGAAACGGAGCCCATCATCGGCGCGGCGGCCTCGCTCGAACTCTTCCACGCCTTCACCCTCATCCACGACGACGTGATGGACGCCTCCGACACCCGGCGCGGCCGTCCGACCCTCCACCGCACGCTGGAGACGGGTGCGAACGACACGACCGCCGAGCGGTTCGGCACCAACAGCGCGATCCTGCTCGGCGACCTGGTCATGGTGTGGTCGGACGAGCTGCTGTACTCCAGCGGCCTCGACCACCGGCAACTGGCCGCCGTCCGACCGCTGTTGGACGCCATGCGTACCGAGGTGATGATCGGTCAGTACCGGGATCTGCTGGCCACCGGGCAGCCCACCGCGGACGTCGAACGGTCGCTGGAAGTGATCCGCTACAAAACGGCCAAGTACACCGTGGAGCGGCCGCTGCACATCGGCGCGGCCCTTGCCGGAGCGGACCAGTCCCTGCTGGACGTCTGCACCGCCTACGCTCTTCCGATCGGAGAGGCCTTCCAACTGCGCGACGACCTGCTCGGCGTCTTTGGCGACCCGTCCAAGACCGGCAAGTCGACCCTGGACGACCTGCGGGAGGGCAAAGCGACAGCCCTGATGGCACACGCCCTCCACGCCGCCGGCGCCGAGCAGGCGCGGGTGCTGAGGTCCCTGGTCGGCGACCCGGACCTGGACGAAGCAGGCGCCGAGACGGTCCGCGGGGTTCTACGGGCCACGGGCGCCGCCGACAAGGTGGAGCAGATGATCACCGATCGGGTGCAGCGTGCCCGGCGGGTCCTGGAGGAGGCCCCGTTCCCGGACGAGGTCAGGAAGACCCTCGACACCTTCGTCACCACCACAACACTCAGGACCACCTGAGCACCACGTCGGCGCGGGTCACCACCGTCTCGGCGCCGCCACACGCGTCGCTCGCCTCGTGTGCCCACCCTGTCCGGAACTCGCTGCCGAGGGCAACCGGAGGAGAACCGGCCCGGCACCTGCCACGGACGCGGTTTCGCGAGCACGCACCGGCGGATGCGGCTCGACGCCCTGACTCGCCCCGTGCGATGACGGTGCCGGCGCCGGCGGCCGCGACCACCGGCCACGGTGGTCCGTGAGTGGCCGGAGCATGACGCGACACGCGGTCGAACGGGCTTACTTCATTCCTTCCTAGACGTCTGGATGACGCGATCTCAATGAAATTTCGACAAGGGGAGCTGAGTACGTCGACTCCACCGGCCTCGGTGGCGGGGACAGCGGAAAGCCGCCGCGCCCGCTCGGTCGGCACCGGCCGCGCCCACGCCAAGTCCATTTTGCTGGGGGAGCACGCGGTCGTCTACGGAGCCCCGGCACTCGCCCTGCCCGTTCCGCAGTTGTCGATCACCGCCAGCGCCGGGTTCTCCACCCGCGGTGGAGAACCGGCCGGCGTGTCCTTCACGATGACCGGATCCGCCTGGAAGCAGGTCGGAACGCAGGCATCCGAGGGGCTGCGCCGGCTGACCACCGACTTCAGGGCGTCCATGGGCATCGACGACGGGCGGCACCTCGATGTGATCATCGACGGTTCCATCCCGCTCGGCAGGGGACTTGGCTCCAGCGCGGCCTGCGCCCGTGCCGTCGTCCTCGCCCTGGCCGACCTCTGCGGCCGCGAGGTCTCGCAGCGGACGACGTTCGACCTGGTACAGACCGCCGAGAACGTGATGCACGGCAAGGCCAGCGGCGTCGACGCCGTCACCGTCGGCGCGAGCGCCCCGTTGCTGTTCCAGGCGGGCGAGGCCCGCACGCTGCGTGTCGGCTGCGACGCGCTGTTCGTCATCGCGGACAGCGGCGCCGTCGGCAGCACCAAAGAAGCGATCGACAAGCTGCGGGAGAGGTTCCGGCTCCACGCCGGAACGCAGGAGGGGTTCGTACGCCGGGCGTCGGAACTGACTCGCGAAGCCGTGGCCGCCCTCGCCGCCGGCAAGCCGGAGGAACTCGGCTCCCTGCTGACGGAGTACCACGGACTGCTCCGCGAGGCCGGGCTGAGCACCGACCGGATCGAGGCGATGGTGAGTGCCGCGCTCGCCGCGGACAGCCTCGGCGCCAAGATCACCGGCGGCGGACTGGGCGGCTGCGTCCTCGCACTGACCCAGCCCGAGCAGGCGAGAGAGGTCACCCGGCGGCTGCACGAAGCGGGGGCCGTGCAGACGTGGATCGTCCCCCTGAGGAGGCTCGTCACTCATGTCTGAGCAACAGATCACCGTGCTCCGCCCGCGGGAACAGCCGGGTGCGAACGGGGTCACCGCCGTCGCGCAGCCGAACATCGCGCTGATCAAGTACTGGGGGAAGCGGGACGAGCGCCTCTTCCTCCCGTGGACCAGCAGCCTGTCGATGACCCTGGACATCTTCCCCACGACCACCCGTGTCCGCCTCGACGCCGAGGCCACGGACGACGAAGTGACCTTCAACGGCGCACCCGCGGCGGGCGAGGAACGGCGGCGCATCGCCGGATTTCTCGACCTGGTGCGCCAACGGGCCGGGCTCACGCACCGGGCCGTCGTCGACACCCGCAACACCGTACCCACCGGGGCGGGCCTCGCGTCCTCCGCCGGCGGGTTCGCCGCGCTCGCCGTCGCCGCCGCCACCGCGTACGGACTGGACCTGGACGACACCGGTCTCTCCCGCCTGGCCCGCCGCGGCTCCGGCTCGGCCTCGCGGTCGATCTTCGGCGGCTTCGCCGTCTGGCACGCCGGCACCCCCACGGCGCCCCCCGCGGAGGCCGACCTCAGCTCCTACGCGGAGCCGGTACCGGCGGGCGACCTCGACCCCGCACTGGTCATCGCGGTGGTGAACGCCGGTCCCAAGGACGTGTCCAGCCGCGCGGCCATGCGCCGCACCGTCGAGACCTCACCCCTGTTCGAGCCCTGGGCCGCGTCGAGCCGGGACGACCTGACCGAGATGAGGCAGGCGCTCCTGCGCGCCGACCTCGACGCGGTGGGCGAGATCGCCGAGCGCAACTCGCTCGGCATGCACGCGACCATGCTGAGCGCGCGCCCTGCGGTGCGCTACCTCTCGCCCGCCTCGCTCACCGTCCTCGACAGCGTGCTGCGGCTTCGGCGCGACGGCATATCGGCCTACGCGACCATGGACGCCGGACCGAACGTCAAGGTGCTCTGCCGTCGTACGGACGCCGACCGGGTCGCCGGGGCCGTGCGCGCCGCCGCCGCGGGCGGCACCGTGCACATCGCCGGGACGGGGCCGGGCGCCCGCCTGGTGGACGAGGACGGACGATGACCTCCGGGCGAACGGTCGTCCGCAGCGCGCCCGGCAAGCTGTTCGTCGCGGGCGAGTACGCGGTGGTGGAGCCCGGTACCCCGGCCGTCCTGGTGGCCGTGGACCGGGAGATCACCGTCATGGCGACCCTCTCCGACGCGGCCGACATCGTGATCTCCTCCGATCTCGTCCCCCGAGCGGTGACGTGGCGATGGCGCGACGGGCGGCTCCACGCTCCCGGCACGAAGAACGGGGACGCCGACAAAGACGGCGCGCGCGGCGCACTGGCGCACGTGGTGTCAGCGGTCGAGACCGTGGGGAGACTGCTGGCCGAACGCGGCCTGCCCCTGCCCGGGCCCAAGATCTCGATCAGCAGCCGGCTGCACGACAACGGCCGCAAGTACGGCCTGGGGTCGAGCGGTGCGGTGACCGTGGCCACGATCGACGCCCTCACGTCCCTGTGCGGACTGGACCTCTCGCTCGACGCCCGGTACCGCTTGGCCGTGATCTCCTCGGCCGGGATCGACCCCAAGGGCTCCGGCGGTGACCTCGCCGCCAGTACCTGGGGCGGCTGGATCGCGTACCAGGCACCCGACCGGGCCTTCGTGCTCGACCTCACCCGCCGCCACGGCATCGAGGAAGCGCTCCGCACCCCCTGGCCGGGCCTCGCGGTCCGAAGGCTTCCGGCCCCACGCGGCCTCACCCTCGAAGTCGGCTGGACCGGCAGCCCGGCCTCGACCACCTCGCTCGTGTCCGGTCTGCACCGCCGGACCTGGCGCGGCACCGCCTCGCACCGCGCGTTCGTGGAGACCTCCACCGACTTCGTACGCGCCTCGATCACCGCCCTCGAGGCCGGCGACGACCAGAGCCTGCTGCGCCAGATCCGCCGTGCCCGGCAGGAGCTGGCCCGCCTCGACGACGAAGTCGGGCTCGGCATCTTCACACCCGAGCTGACGGCCCTGTGCGCGGTCGCCGAAACCGTCGGCGGCGCCGCCAAGCCGTCGGGCGCGGGCGGCGGCGACTGCGGCATCGCTCTGCTCGACGCCGAAGCCACGCACGACATCTCGCACGTACGGCAACGGTGGGCCGCGGCCGGGGTGCTGCCCCTGCCCGTCCGGCCCGCCCCGGAAGGGATCGAGGAATGAGCGCTCAGCGCAAGGACGACCACGTCCGGCTCGCCATCGAGCAGCAGGACACCCGCAGCGGGGTCAATCAGTTCGACGAGGTGTCCTTCATACACCACGCCCTGGCCGGCATCGACCGGCCGCAGGTGTCCCTGGGCACGAGCTTCGCCGGGATCTCCTGGCAGGTGCCGCTCTACATCAACGCGATGACCGGCGGCACCGCCAAGACCGGCGTCATCAACCAGGGCCTGGCGACGGCCGCCCGCGAGACCGGGGTACCCCTCGCGTCGGGCTCCGTGCACGCCTACCTCAAGGACCCGACGTGCGCCGACACCTTCCGCGTCCTGCGCCGGGAGAATCCCCACGGGTTCGTCATGGCCAACGTGAACGCGACGGCATCGGTCGCCGACACCCGGCGTGCCATCGATCTGCTGGAGGCCGACGCCCTGCAGATCCACGTCAATACGGCGCAGGAGACGGCGATGCCGGAGGGCGACCGGTCCTTCGGATCCTGGGTCTCGCAGATCGAGAAGATCACGGCGGCCGTCGACCTGCCCGTGATCGTCAAGGAGGTCGGCAACGGCCTGAGCCGCGAGACCGTCCTGACGCTGCGACAGCTGGGTGTCCGCGTGGCGGACCTCGGCGGCCGGGGCGGCACCGACTTCGCCCGCATCGAGAACGGCCGGCGCCCGCTCGGCGGCTACGCCTTCCTCCACGACTGGGGCCAGTCCACCGCCGCCTGCCTCCTGGACGCGCAGGGCGCCGGTCTCCCCGTGCTCGCCTCCGGCGGCGTCCGCCATCCCCTCGACGCCGCCCGCGCCCTGGCCTTGGGCGCCTCCGGCGTCGGGGCCTCCGGAGTGTTCCTGCGCACCCTGCTCGACGGCGGTGTCGAGGCGCTGATCGCACAGATCACGAACTGGCTGGACCAGCTCGCGGCCCTGCAGACCATGCTCGGCGCACGCACCCCCGCCGAGCTCGCGAGCAAGGACCTGCTGATCCACGGCACCCTCCGTACCTTCTGCGCCGACCGGGACATCGACGCGGGGCGACTCGCCCGGCGTTCCCGATCGGCCGACGCCCTCCACGACTCGACGGGAAGAGCACGATGACCGACACGCACGCCCTTGCCAGGGTCCCCATGAAATGGGTCGGACCGCTTCGCATCTCCGGGAACGTCGCCAACACCGAGACCCACGTCCCCCTCGCCACCTACGAGACGCCGCTGTGGCCCTCCGTGGGCCGCGGCGCGAAGGTGTCCATGCTCACCGAGCAGGGCATCGCCGCCACCCTCGTCGACGAGCGCATGACCCGCTCGGTGCTCGTCGAGGCGACCGACGCCCAGACCGCGTACACCGCCGCCCGCACCATCGAGGCGCGGATCGAGGAACTGCGCGCCGTGGTCCGCACCTGCAGCCGGTTCGCCGAGCTTCTCCAGGTCCGGCACGAGATCGCGGGCAACCTGCTGTTCATCCGGTTCGAGTTCAGCACCGGCGACGCCTCCGGCCACAACATGGCCACGCTCGCCTCCGACAACCTTCTGACGCACCTGCTGCGGACCGTTCCGGGAATCTCCTACGGATCGATCTCCGGGAACTACTGCACGGACAAGAAGGCGACCGCGATCAACGGCATCCTCGGCCGCGGGAAGAACGTGGTCACGGAACTGCTCGTCCCGCGCGCCGTGGTGGAACGCGTCCTGCACACCACCGCCGCCAGGATCGTCGAGCTGAACATCCGCAAGAACCTGCTCGGAACCCTGCTGGCCGGCGGTATCCGCTCGGCCAACGCCCACTACGCCAACATGCTGCTCGGGTTCTACCTGGCCACCGGCCAGGACGCGGCCAACATCGTCGAGGGCTCCCAGGGCGTCACCCTGGCGGAGGACCGCGACGGCGACCTCTACTTCTCCTGCAACCTGCCCAACCTGATCGTCGGCACCGTGGGCAACGGCAAGGGCCTGGAGTTCGTGGAGACGAACCTGAACCGCCTCGGCTGCCGCGAGGACCGCGCCCCCGGCGAGAACGCGCGCCGGCTCGCCGTCATCGCGGCGGCGACGGTCCTCTGCGGCGAGCTCTCGTTGCTCGCGGCGCAGACCAACCCGGGCGAACTCATGCGCGCGCACGTCGAACTGGAGCGCGACAACAAGACAGCAAAGGTCGGTGTCTGAGAATGTCCCACGAGTCCTTCTTCGGAATCCACGATCTGTCCTTCGCGACGACCGAGTACGTCCTGTCGCACGAGGCGCTCGCCGAGTACAACGGCACCGAGATCGGCAAGTACCACATCGGCATCGGCCAGCGGTCGATGAGCGTGCCCGCCGCGGACGAGGACATCGTGACGCTGGGTGCCGCCGCCGCCGCCCCGATCATCGCCCGGCACGGTTCCGAACGGATCCGAACGGTGGTCTTCGCGACGGAATCCTCGATCGACCAGGCGAAGTCCGCAGGCGTGTACGTGCACTCACTGCTCGGCCTGCCATCGGCCTGCCGCGTCGTCGAACTGAAGCAGGCCTGCTACGGAGCCACGGCCGCCCTTCAGTTCGCCGTCGGACTCGTACGGCGCGACCCCGACCAGCAGGTCCTCGTGATCGCGAGCGACGTCTCCAAGTACGAACTGGACAGCCCCGGCGAGGCGACCCAGGGCGCCGCCGCGGTGGCGATGCTGGTCGGTGCCGACCCCGCCCTGGTCCGCATCGAGAACCCCTCGGGACTGTTCACCGCCGACGTCATGGACTTCTGGCGGCCGAACTACCTCACCACCGCCCTGGTCGACGGGCAGGAATCCGTCCAGGCGTACCTGCAGGCGGTCGCGAGCAGCTGGAAGGACTACGGCGAGCAGGGCGGCCGCGCACTCGACGAGTTCGCCGCGTTCTGCTATCACCAGCCGTTCACGAAGATGGCCTACAAGGCACACCACCACCTGCTCAACTACGCGGGCCACGAAACCGATAAGACCGACATCGAGCAGGCCATCGGGCGGACCGTGGCCTACAACGCCACCATCGGCAACAGCTACACCGCCTCGGTGTACCTCGCTCTCGCCGCGCTGCTCGACCAGGCGGACGACCTGACCGACCGGCCCATCGGCTTCCTCAGCTACGGCTCCGGCAGCGTCGCCGAGTTCTTCGCGGGCACCGCCGCCCCCGGCTACCGCGAACACCTGCGGACCGAGGCGAACCTGGAGGCGATAGCCCGGCGCAAGCCGGTCGACCACGCCCGCTACCGCGAGCTGCACGAGCGGTCCTTCCCGGCCGACGGAGGAGAACACCTCACCCCGCAGCAGACCACCGGCCCCTTCCGCCTGGCCGGCCTCAGCGGTCACAAGCGCATCTACCAGGCGCGCTAGAACACCTCCGGTCCCGCGGGTGCGGGGGTGGCCTCCACGGCTGCCCCCGCTACGGCCGCACGCCAGTTCTCACACACCGTTCTCCATACCACTTGAGGGGAGGGCAGCCGTATGACCGACGTCAGGATTCTCGGTACGGGTGCCTATGTGCCGGAGCGAATCGTGTCCAATGACGAGGTCGCCGCGGCGGCGGGGGTCGACGACGCGTGGATCACCGGTAAGACCGGCATCCGGGAACGGCGATGGGCTGCCGACGGCCAGGCCACCTCGGACCTGGCCACCGCCGCGGGGCGTGCCGCGCTGCGGTCGGCCGGCATCACCGCCGAGGAGCTGTCCGTGATCGTGGTCGCCACGTCCACACCCGACCGGCCGCAACCGCCCACCGCCGCCTACGTCCAGCAGCGGCTCGGCGCGAGCGACGCGGCCGCGTTCGACGTCAACGCGGTCTGCTCCGGCATGGTGTTCGCGCTCTCCGCGGCCGAGGGCGTACTCACCCGCACCGGCGGCCACGCACTGGTCATCGGCGCGGACCTGTACTCCCGCATCCTGAACCGGGCCGACCGCAGGACCGTGATCCTTTTCGGGGACGGCGCCGGAGCGGCGATCCTGGGGTCGTCGGTCGACCACGGACCACGTATCCGGCACCTCGCGCTGCACTCGTTCGGCGAACTGTCGGGGCTCATCGAGGTGCCCGCCGGCGGCAGTCGCATGCCCGTGGACCAGACAGTCCTCGACGCAGGGCTTCAGTACTTCGCGATGGACGGGCGAGGCGTGCGGAACTTCGTCGGTGACCACCTGCCGCAGCTGGTCAAGGGATTCCTGCACGAATGCGGTGTCGTACCCGGCGACATCGACCACTTTGTACCGCACCAGGCCAACGGCACCATGCTGGACAGGGTCTTCGCCGACCTGGAACTGCCTCGCGCGACCATGCACCGCACACTGACGCACTACGCCAACACGGGAGCCGCCTCCCTCCCGATCACCCTGGACGCGGCCGCCCGCGCCGGCGCCTTCACCCCCGGCGACCTGATCCTCATGGCCGGCTTCGGCGGCGGCATGTCGGCGGGATTCGCGTTGGTCGAGTGGTGAGAGAACACAGGCCGGTGGGTTGATGGGCAGGTGTCTCGGCGACACCACCGCATCGAGGCGGGAGTGCCGCCCGAGCCCGGTCCGACTGCTGCTTCCCCCCTGGCCGCGCTGCCCCCGGGCCAGGCGCCGGACGCGGTGGCGGAGGAGTCCGGCGGCGACTCGGTGCCCGACACCCGGCGCAACGTCCAGTCGTACCTCGGCCATGTGCCCCGGTACGCAAGCGATTCCGGAGGCAAGGGGAGAACAAGTGACAGACCGTCCATTCTATGTGCTGCTGGGGCCGGACTACGCCGGGAAGTCCTCGGTGATGGCGGAGCTCTCGGCGGCGCTGCCCGGCTGGCAGACCCTGTCGACCGACGACGACCTCGTGGCCGGGGAGTACCGTCTGATCTCGCAGCTGCGCCGGAACGTCGTCCTGGACGTACTGCCGGGCCTGGGGCCCACTTACTCCGCCGACTTCCTCGCGACTCTGCTGGGCACCGCCGTCGTGCACCTGCGGGATCAGCTCGCACGGCAGGAGCCGGACGTGCCGGTCTTGATGGACTCCTACTACTACAAGATCCTCGCGAAGTGCCGACTCGCCGGGCTTGAAGGGCACCCCCTGTACACCTGGTGGCGTTCCTTTCCCCAGCCGCGCGGGGTGATCTATCTGGACGTCTCGCCCGAGACCGCCTGGCGTCGCTCCGGACGCGGAGCGCGGCTCAACCCCCTCGAGCACTTCGGCGACCGGCCCGAGTGGTTCGGCTTCGAGAGTTATCAGAAGAGCCTCGGGAAGCTGTTGCTGGAGGAAACGAGGCGACTGCCCGTCACGGTGGTCGAGGAGCGTTCCGGGACGGCTGCGACCACCGCGGCCGTGCGGGAGGTCCTCGCGGCATGAGCGAGACACAGGGCTGGGGCACACCCGGTCACGCCGACCGCTACCGGGACCGGGTGTTCGCCGAGCGGGCGCGGCTGAGCGCGGGCCTCGACGACCTGGCGCGACAGCAACAACGTGTGCTGGACGATCTGCTGGAGTTCACCGGCGGTACCGAGTTCGGACGCCGCCACGGCTTCGCCGCGATCCGTACTCTGAAGGACTACCGGGCGGCCGTGCCCGTCCAGGACTACGCGGCGCACGCCCCGCTGATCGAACGCATGGCGGCGGGCGAGCCGAACCTGCTGACCCCGGAAGCGCCGGTGGTGTACTTCACCAGCAGCGGAAGCACCGGGGACCACAAGAAGATCCCGGTCACCCGCCGCTTCATGAAGACCGTCTTCTTCCCCTTCTACTACGCGGCCTGGGCGCCGTTGATCGAGAGTTTCCCGGAGCTCATGGAGCGCCCGGACGCGGTGCTGAACCTCAAGCACGATCCGCTCGCCGTTCCCCCCGTCACGACCAGCGGGCGTCCCCATGTGGGCGCCAGCCAGGTCGACTTCGGCGCGGCGTTCGGCGAACCGCTGGCGGCCGAACTGGGCACCGCCGCCCCCTGGGCCACCCTTCCCGTGGACGTCGCGCCCGACGACCACCTGGAGAAGATGTACCTGCGGTTGCGACTGGCGGTGCAGAGCGACGTGCGGGGCCTCATCGGGATCAACCCGGCGATGATCGCGGCCGTGCCCTATCAGCTCGAGCTGTGGTGGCAGCGCATCGTCAAGGAGGTCCGCGACGGGACCCTTGGCGGAGTGCCGTACGCGGACCCCGATCCGGAGCGCGCCGCCCGGCTGGAGCTCCTCGCCGGCCACTTCGGACGGCCGAGCCCGGCTCACGTCTGGCCGCAGGTGCGCGCGTTGTTCGGCTGGTCGACCGGCGTGGCCTCCCTGTACATGCCGGGCCTGCGTGAGCGGTTCGGGGCGGGAGTCAGGGTCCTGCCCGCGCCGGTGGCGGCGTCGGAGGGGCCGGTGGCGGTGCCGCTCGACCGGCACCCCGCCGCGGGCAGCCTCGTCCCCTCCGCCGCCGTGTACGAGTTCGTGGACGCCGACGAGGACCTCGGCCCCGGCGTCGAGACACTCGGCGCGGAGGAACTCGAACCGCACCGGGACTACCACGTGCTCTTCAGCCACGTCGGAGGCCTCTACCGGTACGCCGTCGGGGACGTGGTCCGCGTGGTGGACCGTGTCCGGGGGGTGCCGCGGGTCCGGTACGCGGGCCGTGCCACCCGGTCGGACGCGGCCGGGGAACGGCTGCGCGAGGCCCAGGTGGTGCGGGCGTTGGGAGAAGCACTGGCGAGCACGGGTCTCGCGCTGCGCAACGTGGCGTGCCGGGTGGAGGAAGCGGCGGGCGAGGCTCCCCGGTACGTGTTCGCGGTGGCCCCGGAGGCTCCGTGGCTGGAGTCCGAGACCGTGCGGTTCGCCGGACTGCTCGATGCGGCGCTCGCCGCCGAGTCCCCGGGATACGCCAGGGCTCTGCGGGAGCGGCGGCTCGGTGCCGCGACGCTGCGGCTGCTGCACATCGACGCCTTCCAGCGCGAGTGGCACGCCCGCGTGGCGGACGGCGTCCGGCCCACCCAGGTCAAGGACCGGCTGTTCCGGCAGGACGAGAGCCAGTGGCGGCGATTGATCGCCGCGTCCGACGCACTACGAGGAGAAGGCACATGACGCATGTCCAGGATCCCGTCGACCCCGTGGAGAAGACTGCCCTGCTGACCGCCGCCCTGCGCGCCGCCGAGAGCCGGCGGGAGGACCGGCTCTATACGGATCCGTACGCGGCCGCACTGGTGGGGGACGCGGGCCCCCGGCTCCTGGCAGAGGTCCGTGCCGCGACCTTCCCGCCGGACCGGCCGCGGAGCGTGCCCAGTACCCCCGACTACAACGCGATCCGCACCAGATTTTTCGACGACCTCCTCCAGGAGGCCGTACAGGACCGGGCGATGACCCAGCTCGTCGTGGCCCCGGCCGGCATGGACTCCCGCGCCTACCGGCTGCCCTGGCCGCGACACCTGCGGTACTTCGAGGTCGACCGGCAGCCGGTGCTCACGTTCAAGGAAAAGCGCCTGCGCGGGGTCGACCAGCGCGTCGACCACGTCACCGTCGCCGTCGACCTGACCGCGGACGACTGGGAGGACCGGCTCCGCGCCTGCGGATACGACCCGAGCACGCCGTCCACCTGGCTGCTCGAAGGGCTGCTGTACTACATCCCTGAGAAGGACACCGAGCGCATGCTGGAGCGGGTCGCCGCATTCTGCGCTCCGGGCAGCCGCATCGCCGCCGACCTCGTCAACTCCGCGGCCCTCACCCTCCCGCACATGCGTCCCCTCCTGGACGTCTTCAGCGGCTGGGGCTGCCCCTGGCTCTTCGGCAGCGACGAGCCCGAGGCGCTTTTCGAGCGGTACGGCTTCGACGTGGCCGCGGTCCAGCCCGGTGAGCCCGGGGCCCACTTCGGACGCTGGCCGGACCCGGTCCCCGACCGCGCCGTCAAGGACGTGCGGCGGGTGTTCTTCGTGCACGGCCGACGCCGGTGACCGGGCCCGTCGTCGTGGTGGGCGGCAGCGTGGCGGGGCTCGCCGCCGGCCTCGCCATGGCGTTGCGGGGCCTGCCCGTCCGGGTGCTGGAGCAGGCGCCCGTACCGCCGGAAGGGCCGCCGGAGAAGGCGGCCGAGCTGTGGAAGAGGCCCACTGTCGCGCAGAGCGGCCACTCCCACGTCCTGACCTCGCTCGGCGTACGGGTGCTGCGGGCCCACGTGCCTCAGGTGCTCGACGCCGCTTTGGAGGCCGGCGCACGCATGCTCGACCTCATGCGGGCGCTGCCGGTAGGGGCCGACGATGGGATCCGCCGCCAGGGCGACGAGGAACTCGTGGCCCTCGCCGTGCGCCGCCCGGTCCTCGAACTCGTCTTCCGCCAGGCGCTGCGGTCGCTGCCGAACGTCACGATCAGCCATGACGTCAAGGTCGTAGGCCTGCGCACGACGCCCTCGGGGAACCGGGTGACGGGCCTGGTGACCGGCGGTGGTGAGGACATCCCCACGCATGCCGTCGTGGACGCCACCGGACGCCGGTCGGCGTCGCGGTCCTGGCTCACCGCCGCCGGACTGCCCCCGCGAGCCGCGAGGACCGCCCCCACCCGGGTACGCGCCTTCACCCGCTTCTACCGGCTCAGGACCCCCGGCACGCTGCCCGGACCGCTCAACCGCGGCAACGCGGCGGGCGGCATCTGGGACCACTACGCGGCGGTCGCACACCTCGCCGACAACGACACGTACGCCCTGACCGTCGGCGTGCCCACCGCGGATCCGGCGACGACAGGCCTGCGGCATCCGGCCGCCTTCACCGCGGTCGCCCGTCTTTCGCCGCACCTCGCCGCCTGGGCCGATCCCGCGATGGGGAAGCCGATCAGCGCGGTGCGACCCATCACCCTGCCGCCCAACACGCTGCACTGCGCACCCGACGCCGGCGCCGGACCGATCGCGGGCCTGTACCCGGTCGGAGACGCCGCGTGTGTCACCGACCCGCTCTTCGGGCGGGGCATGTCGCTGGCACTGCGGCACGCGTTCCTACTGGCGGAGTTCCTGGCGGACGAGCCGGCGGCCGAGGAGCAGGGTGAACGAGCCGCACGCATCGCCGACGGCGTCTACCGGTCGTGGTACGAGCAGGCCGTCCGCGAGAACGCGGCACGCACAGCCCTGTGGCGGGCGAGGGTCACGGGATGCCCGCCGCCGGCGGCATCGGAGTCCGGCCGCGCAGCACTGTCCGTAGTCGCCCGGGCGGCCGCCGCCGACGGGACCGTGTGGCGCGGCCTCACCCGCGTGCTGATGGGCCTGGAGACCGTCGAGGACGTCTTCGACGACGAGGCGTTCCGCCGACGGGTACGGACGGCCCCCGAACCGGCCGCGGCCGCGCCGCGCCCACCGACGAGGGAGGAACTGGTCGCCGCCGTCAGAAACGAGGTGTGCGCATGACCGCGTCGGACCGTCCCCGGACGCGCCGTCGAAAGGTGCTGCTCGCCCCCGTCACGGTTACCCCGGCCAAACCGCTCACACCCAGTCACCTCAAAGGTCTGCTGTGGACCGACGTCATGTTCCGGGCCACCGCGCCGCTCGCGGACGTGACCTACCGCTACAGCCCCACGACCTACCACCTCACCGAACAAACCCTGGGATTCTGGGAGTTCCTCGACCGCACACAGAAAGACCTGCCCTACGCCTCACTTTCCGAGGAGGAGATCGGCGAGCTGTACGTCCGGTTCCGGGCCTGCGCACCCCCACCGGCCGACGCCTTGCGCCCCTACGCACACCAGGTCGAGAACAACGGCTGGGTGCACCCGGCCAGTGAACGCGTCCTGCGCCTGTGGCGCGGGCACTACGCCCGGCTCGGCCTCCACGATCCCGGCCTGATGGTCCATCAACCGCCCGGGCTCGGCACGGAGGAGATGATCGAACGGCTCGTCGCCCTCGGCCTGGGGCTCGACCAGCGCTCCAGCGGCGGTCCCGTGTACCTCGACGCTACTCGGCACGGCCTGCCCCTGCGCCAGATCGTGACGGCAGACGGCCGCCCCAACTACCTTGCCTGCGCCCTGCGGGAACTGCTTCCGCTGGCACCCGCGCATGACGAGGTCGTGCTCCTGTACGACACCGAGCTCGACGCGGATTACCGGCTGCTGCAGCGCGCGCTGACCCAGCTGGGGCCGCTGGTGCACCGCGTCCCGATCGGTCGCGTGCCCATCGACGGCACGATCAGATCGGCGCGGCACGGCGGCTGGCACGCCCACACGGCGGGCGCCCTGCTCCGGGCCGTCGGCACGGAGGCCGACGCGGACGTACGCCGTCTCGGCGTACGGCTGTACTTCGTCGCCGTCCTCGGTCCCGGACAGGCGCAGTCCTTCCGCACCGACCTGCTTCACAGGAGCCTGGACCGGGCGCGGCAGCTGCTGCGCCGGACGACCGAGCGCGGGCCCGGCACTTCGGCGCTCGTGGACGACCTGCGCCGGCACCGGCGCGACCACACCCATGTCGATCCCTACCGGCTCACCTCGTCCCTGCTGGCCCGGACCCGCCGCACCATCGACCGCGACCTGCTCTCCACGGTGTACCTATGACCCTCTCCCCCGAGCTGCTGCTCACCGTCGCCGCCGAGCGCCTGCGGGCCGCCCGCCCCGACCTCTCGGCCTGCGCGACCCCGGTCACCCCGCACTCCCTGCTCGCAGCGAAGCAGCAGATCGAGGACGACGCCGCCGTCGGCCGCACCGGCGGGGTGTCGACGGTCGTCGTCGTCCGCGACGTCCGACTCGCCTCCTGGGTACGGGAGACCTGCGCGTTCGTGCTGTCCCTGCCGCCGGAGCAGGCCGACGCCTGGCGCCGCTCCTTCACCCGGACCCTCTACCTGGCCGGCCGCCCCGACAACCTGAGCGAGCGGTTCACTTTCGCGCACATCGCCGCCGACGGCTCGGCCGCCTGGGCCGGTCCGCTGCCGGACGAGGCCACGACCGGCCTGCGCAGACTGCTCAAGACGTTCAGCGGACGAGGTCCGCTGACGGCCTGGCGGCCCGTCACCGTCGACCTGCTGCGCACGGACCGTCACCGGAACCGCAGACCCGTCCACCGCGACCTGTACCTCGCCACGGCGCATCTCACCGTCTCCGACGCACTGGTCCACCTCGGACACCTGCTGTCCGAGGCGGTCATCGACGGAACGATCGGACCCGGCGACCGGCTGACCCTGCGTGCGGTACCACGCCTGACGGAACTGTCCAAGCCTTACGCGGCCCTGCGCGTCGACACCGACCGCCGCCACCCGTACGAACTCCAGGCATACGCCGGACTGACGCAGGAGAACTGACGTGTCGAAAGCCCCACCCCCCACCGCCGTCCGCCCGCTCCGCATCGGAGTCCACGGCTCGCCCCACCAGGCCCGGCAGATCGTCGCCGCGGCCGGGTACGAGGACGAGCGGGTGAGCTACGTGCCCTACGACGTCCGGGAGCCGTTCCGGCTGCTGCGCGCCGGGCAACTGGACGTCATGCTGGTGAAGTTCGGGCTGCGTGAACCGGACATCGCCACCGGCAGGACCGTCGTCCTCGACGACAGAGCCGTCCTGGTCCGGACGGGCCATCCCCTGGCCGGCCACGAGTCCGTCTCCATCGAGGACCTCACCGCCTACGACGCCTTCCGCTGCCCGGGGGACTTCCCCGCCTACGTCTGGGACCAGGTCGTGCCGCCCCGCACTCCGCGGGGAGTGCCGATCCGCCGGATCCATCCCATGGGCAGCGTCGCCGACATGGCGGCGATCCTCGGCGGATCGGACGCCGTGCACCTGTCGTTCCGGTCGCTGGAGGCGGTCGTGCCGCCCGGGATCAGGGTTGTCCCCGTGCCGGACCTCCCGCCGGCCCCGGTCTCCCTCGCCAGGCTGCGGGACACCCCGCCGCCGCCGGAACTCGCCGCGTTCCTCGCCGCCGCCGAACGGAGCGCGGCCCGGTGAGCGCCACAGACGGGACGCCGATCGTCCTCCTGCACGCGCTGCCCCTGGACTCCTCGATGTGGCGGGCGCAGACCCGGGCCCTGGCCGCCCGCGGACACACCGTCCTGGCACTCGACCAACGCGGCTTCGGTCAGGAGCCGTTGGGCTCCGCGTCGCCCTCCCTCGACGTCGTCGCCGACGACCTCGCGGCCGCACTGGACCGGCGGGGCATCGAGCACGTGGTTCTCGTCGGATGTTCCATGGGCGGTTACACGACGATGGCGTTCCTGCGCCGCCACCCCGGACGGGTCCGCGCCCTGGCCCTGCTGTCCACCCGCGCCACGGCCGACAGCCCCGAGGCCTCCGCCCGGCGCAGGTCCTTCGCCGACGGGATACGGAACACTGCCACGCGTGACCGGCTCGTCGAGGCCACCACGCCTGCCCTCCTCGGCGCCACCAGCCGGGACCGGCGCCCCGCGACGCTCGCCGAGGTCCTCGCGACCGCGGGGGCCGCCGACCCCGAGGCGGTCGCCTGGGCGCAGGAGGCCATCGCCGCGCGGCGCGACTCGCTCGACGTCCTGCAGGCGACCGACGTGCCGGCGCTGGTCGTCGTGGGCGACGAGGACGAACTCGTCTCCGTCGCCGAGGGCCGGACGGCGGCGGACGCGCTGCCGCGCGGGAAGCTCGTCGTCCTGCCCGGCGTCGGCCACCTCCCGCCGCTCGAAGCCCCCGACCCGACCACGGACCTGCTCACCGCGCTGCACGACGACGCCGCAGCCATGCTGCGCACTGCGAGAGAAGGACGGTAGGGATGCTCACGACGGACCACAGCTCCTGGGGCTACACGGCCTCCACCGGACTCGGGTTCACCCACGAGGACATCGTCGACGCCCATTTCGAGGCCTGTGCCGGCCCGTACCGTGCGACGTTGGACGCGGCCGGCATCCGGGCCGGGTGGCGTGTGCTCGACGCCGGATGCGGCACCGGCGCCTTCCTGCCCTGGTTGGCGGACGCGGTCGGCCCCGAGGGACGGGTCTTCGCCCTGGACCTCGCCGAGGAGAACGCCGAACGCGCCGCCGCTCGCATGCGCACCCACGACACGCCGTGGGAGCCGGATGTCCGGCAGGGCGACATCCTCCGACTGCCCTACCCCGATGACTCGTTCGACGCCGTCTGGTGCGCCAACACCACGCAGTACCTGAGCGACGAGAAACTCTCCCGCGCCCTGGCGGAGTTCCGCCGTGTGGTGCGCCCGGGCGGGACCGTGGCGGTCAAGGACCTCGACGCCGCGCTGATCGCCGTACGCCCCGGAGACCCCTTTCAATTCACGGACTTCTTCCGCGAGGCCGCCGGAACGCCCGGGTACGCGAGGCAGTTGCTCCGCACCGGGGAGCTGTACCGGTGGCTGGCTGAGGCTGGGCTGACCGGGGTGCGCCAGCACACCGTGCTGATCGAGCACTTCGCGCCGATGTCCGAGGCGGTGCTGCGCTTCTACACGCGGGCGTGCGCCCGGGTGGCCGGCATGGCGGCGGCCGCGGGATCCGACGGGGCGTGGCGGGCATTCCTTGACCCGGATGATCCGGCCCACCGCCTGCGCGACCCGCGGGGATACATCAGAGAGGGCAACACCGTGACGGTGGGCAGCGTACCCGTGTCGCCCTCGTGAGCGCCCCAGCGAGCGTCCCCGGTCGGGATCGTTCTGGCCTGGGGATACGTGTTCCGTGGCAGCTCCCGCGTCCGGCGGGGAGCCGTCGGGTGATCCCGTACCCCCTCGGCACGTCCGCCCCGTGCCGGCTCCTCCGTATGCCGGGGGCGACCGGCGGCCCGGAAAGTCCGGTGACCCATTGCCTTTTCTTGCATATTCCTTTGTGATCCTCGAAACGTCGGCAAGGTGTGGCCCCGGGCGGCCGGGCCCGCACGATCCATGATCGCCCATGTGAAATCCATAGGGGTCAGTGGAGAACCGATCTGTCGTGCGGGATCACCCGGCCGTTACTGTCAGGCTGTCCGCAGATTCACCGTGACCTCGCGTCTTTGATGACGGGCGCCGAGCCGTCGGCGCGGTCGTTCCGTTCGGGAGATTGACTGTGTCGCGTAAAGCTGCAACCGAAAAGGTTGCCTGGGAGAAGGTGGCGAACTCCATCGAGTTCGTGCCTGCCGAGTATTCCAGCAGGAACCAACCGGAATCCGTGGCTCAGGAAATGCTGCGCTGCGAGCCGGAAGAGATCGACAGGCTCGTCGACGCGGGGCTTCCGTTCGAGCGGCGATCCGGGGTGCGCTGTTTCGACGCCAACGATCTGTACAACCTCGGCATGTACTCGAACAGTGCGAGGACGCAGCCGGAGCTGACTTTCCGTCTGCTCTTCCGGTTCGCCCGGCGGCCGGTGGACGATCTCCTGCGTGCCAAGGAATGGGACTTCCGGGTCGCACTGGAATGCGTCGACTGCCCGGAAGAGGCTCCCTGGCGTCTGGAGGAGCCGGACGTCCTCCGGTTCGGCGGGAACGTCGCCGGTGTGACGGGGCCGTCGGTGAGCCGGGGGTCGGCGCAGTACGCGGCGACGGTGACGACGACCGGCGCCCGCACCCCGGTGCTCTCGCCCGTGCTGCGGCGGCTGACCGGCGAGTACCTGGACGCCGGCTACCGCTGGCAGATGATCCCCGTACCCATGCAGGCGCACCCGGATCAGGTGCACGCCATGGGCGCCACGAGCTGCATCGCGGCGAGTCTGCACCTGGCCGAGAGCTTTCGCGCGGCCGGGTACCGGGCCGAGGCGAAGCGGGGCTGGTTCTGCGGCGTGCTCGGTGGGGCCCTCGACCTGCCGCACGCGTGCGTCGAGGTCGAGGACGACGACGGTGCGGTCAAGACCGTCGACATCGCCAAGGCCCAGCTGGCCGCCCGACTCTCGCCGGACACCGAGCAGTTCCAGGAACTGTGCCTCGGGTCGATCTACAACAAGGTGATTCCGTCCACGGCATCCGGGAACGCGCCCTTCGCTTATCACGCCTGCGGTTCGCAGCTGCCGATCCAGGTTCGTACGGATATCCAGGCAGTGCGTTGAACACGGAAGAGCGCGTCACTCCACGGGGAAGATGAGAAAACATGGCCGTACGAGACATTGAACCGATCTCACTCGACCTGGATCGGCTCGAGCAAATGGCCGAATCCAGCTACTACAATCCGTACACAATTTTCGACTGGCCCGAGAAGATCGAGCCCGAAAAGCCGTGGATGAGTGAGAGTCTGACCACGCTGGCGGGAACGCCGATGTGGGACGAACTCACCCGTGATCAGCAATTGGAGCTGACCAAGTACGAAGCGATCAACTTCTTCAGCCTCAACATCCACGGCATCCGCGAATTGATGAGCGAAGTGGTGATGCGCATCCACGAGCGGGCCTATGCGGACGTCTCGGAGTTTCTGCACCACTTCATCGGCGAAGAGAACGAGCACATGTGGTTCTTCGCCCGGTTCTGCCTGCGGTACGGCGGCAAGCTGTACCCGGCGCAGCCGACGTTACGGGCCGATTCCGTGTCCCACCTCTCGCCAGTGGCCCGTGAGGCGATCATCTTCGCGCGCATCCTGATCTTCGAGGAGATCGTCGACTACTTCAACGCGCACATGGCGACCGACGAGACCCTGCCGCACATCGCCCGCGAGATCAACCGCGTGCACCACCAGGACGAGAGCAGGCACGTCGCGTTCGGCCGGATGATCTTCACCGATCTGCTGGGCCAGGTGGCCAAGCGCGACCCGGCGGAGGTGCCGGCGGTCGCCGCGTACCTGGAGAGCTATCTCCAGTACAGCATCGGCACCCTCTACAACCCCGCCGCCTACCGCGACGCGGGCATCCCGGACGGGCTGGCGCTGCGGCGACGCGCGCTGGCGGACCCCGCCCGGCTGCTGGCGCACGATCAGATCCTGAAGCGGACCAGGAAGTTTCTGACCAGGGCGGGCGCCGGAAAGGAACTGATCGTATGACGGCCGATCCGATGCAGGCCGTCCGGGCCTTCATCCTGGAGCGCAACCCGGCGATCGGCCCGCTGGCCCCCCAGATGGATCTGATCGACAGCCGGGCCATCAACTCCCTGGCCTTCGTCGACTTCATCTTCCTGCTGGAGGAGCTGACCGGCGAGTCGATCGATCCGGAAGATCTGGACCTGGACGACTTCCGCAGCCTCGATGCGATCGAAGCCCGATTCTTCAAGCAGAAGGCAGTGCAATGACCACGACGACCGACAACGGCCTGAAAGTACTCGACGGCGGCCAGCTGCGGTTGTTGCGGGCGATCGACACGGCGTTCCTGCGCCTGGCCCGCACCTGGGAGGCCCCGGAGTACCGGTTCCCGTTCCTGATCGGGAGCAAGGACCTCGACACCTTCGACTACTTCGACAACTTCCCCCATCTGGGACTGGCGGCCACCCGGCTGGATCCGAAGCGCCTCGGGGCCCTGCTGGCCGAAGCGCCCCGGCCGTTGGACCGGATTCCGGCCGAGGTGATGGAGCCGACCGGCTTCGCGCTGCCGTCGGCCGCGTGCTACGCGATCTACCTCGATCTGGCCGGCTCCGACCTGCCCCCGGACGGGACGCTGCGGACCACGCTCGGAACCTGCTTCCGCAACGAGGACCACTACGACGGTCTGCAGCGGCTCCTCGGCTTCTCCATGCGGGAGATCGTCTTCATCGGACCCGAGGACGGGGCCAAGCAGCATCTGCTCCGTGCCAAGGACGCCGTGACGACCCTGTGCGCCGAGCTCGGGCTGGACGTCCATCTGGAGGTCGCCACCGATCCGTTCTTCGACAAGAACGGCGGCAAGGCCAAGATGCAGCGTCTGTTCCCGGTGAAGGAGGAGTTCGTCGTCGACGGGCTGGCAATCGGCTCGGTGAACTACCACCGGAACTTCTTCGGCGAACGGTGCTCGATCCGGGCCGGCGACGACCTGGCGCACACCAGCTGTCTCGCCTTCGGCCTGGAGCGCTGGGTGCACGCCCTGACGGAGCGGTTCGGCAGCGCCGAGGCCGCCGTGTCCGCGGTGGAGCGTCTGGGCTGATGCGGAACACGCTGGCCGGGGTGCTCGGCATCGAAGTGAGCCTGCTCCAGTCGGGCATGGGAGGTGTCGCGGGGCCGGAACTGGCGTGCGCGGTGTCCAACGCCGGCGCGGCGGGCTGCGTGGGCGGCTACAAACTGGTCGGCGACGGGCTGTCGGCCGTGCTCGCCCGACTGACCGCGGGGACCGACCGGCCCGTCGGCGTGAACCTCATTCCGGAGGTGGTCGGGCCACAAGAGCTGGACCGGCAGATCACGCAGGTGCTCGACGAGACGCCCCGGCATGTGTACCTGTCCCTCTTCGGCATGCCGGACGACGCCGTGTTCGATCGGATCAACGCGGCGGGACGGCACCTCGTCGTCCAGGTCGGGACCGTGCAGGACGGTGTGCGGGCCGCCGGACACGGCTCCGTGGTGGTGGCGCAGGGTATCGAGGCGGGCGGCCATCTCCTGGGCGAGGCGAGCCGGGACGCCATGGTCACCGCGTTGCGCGAGGAGCTGCCGGAGGCCTGCATCGTCGCCGCCGGCGGCATCGGATCACCGGCCAAGGCCGCCAGGGTCCTGTCCGCGGGCGCCGACGGCGTACTGCTCGGCACCGCCTTCGTCGTCGCGCACGAGTCGCGGGCCCACTCCTACTTCAAGGGAGCGGTGAGCACCGCCGACGAGACCGACACGGTGATCACCGACGTCTACGAGATCGGGTGGCCGGGCAGGCGTCACCGTGTGCTGGAGACGTCCGCCACCCGCGACGCGAAACAGGCCAGGAAATTCATCGGCCGGACGGTGGTCGAGGGAAAGCCGTATCTGATACCGCGGTTCAGCGCCGCGGCGCCGACGGAGGCGACCAGCGGCCGAATCGAGGAAATGGCGATGTACTGCGGGCTGTCCTGCGGCGCCATTTCCGGCGGACGGCCGGCGGCCGAGATCGTCGCCGACTTCGCTCGCATCCTTCGAGGTGTCGAGATATTCGAAACAGGAACAGGATAGATATTTCATGTCAATCGTCGAGAACATGTCCCGGCTGGATCTGTCATACCGTGACGACGCGCCGCGAATTCGTACCAGGGAGGGCGTGGAGCTCTACTGCGAGTCCCGCGGTGAAGGCACCGTCATCACCCCGCTCCCGAATCTCGTCGCGACCGCGCCGATCTGGCGCGGGTTCACCGAGGAACTGGCCCAGCACCACCGCGTCCTGGTCTACGACCTGGCCAATCACGGGGCCTCCTCGCGGGTCGAGAAGGAGCCGACCTGGGAGGAGCACGCGGCCGATCTGATCGCGATGCTCGACGCGCTGGAGATCGAGTCGACCTATCTGATCGGCTCGTCCACCACCACGGTCTTCGCCCGGGACATGGCGCTGTGGCACCCGGACCGCGTCAAGGGCCTGGTGCTGTCGGGCCCGGTCTTCGGCCCCCAGGGCATGCGCCGCCAGAAGCAGCTGCAGCGGAACTGGCTGCGGACGCTGGAGAGCCACGGTCTCGCGGCCGTGTTCGACCACCTCTACCCCGAGATGTTCAGCTCGGAGATGAACGAGGCGCTCGGCACCCCGGGCTTCCTGGGGCTGCGGGAGGCCTTCATGGCGGTCTCCGACCCGGAGGAGCTGGCCCGGAGCTTCAAGAGCGCCGCGAACGACACCCACAGCCCCGACCTGCCGCCGCGTATCGCCGCACCCACGCTGGTCGTCGTGGGCGACGACGACATCCTGCTGAGCCCGACGGGCGCCCAGGAGCTGGCCGACCAGTTCCAGGACGGCACCTGCCGGATCATGCCGAAGGCCGGGCACCAGCCCTTCTTCGACGACGCCGGGGCCTTCCAGTCGATCATCCTCGAATTCGTCAAGGACGTGGAATCGCGTGTCTGACGGGACACTCGAGGTCCGGCAGCGCATCCGGGTGCTGCTCGTCGATCTGTTCGGCAACGACCGCCTCGTCGGCAATGTGTCGGACACCGTGTCCCTCCGTCAGGCGGGCATGTCCTCCACCGCGCTGGTCAGCCTGCTGGTGGCGATGGAGGACGCGTTCGGCTTCGAATGGGACGAGGACGTCCGGCCCGAGGCGCTCCGCTCGATCGCGTCGCTGGCCGACCACGTCGTGTCGCTGCGTTGACCGAGGCGTACGGAGCGGCGGGGCTGGAGGTTCCTGCCGGCGCGGCTGCGGCGGGCGCATGGGCCCGATGGCGGCCGGTGCACCGGCCGTTCGGGCCGCGTCAGCAGTTCACGGCGGGCCGCCGGGCGGCCTCGGCGGCGCTGGCGGCGGCCGGGGCGGCCGATCGGATCGTCCCCCGTGATCCCGGCGGCCGGCCGCGCTTCCCGCGCGGATTCGCCGGATCCATCTCCCACACCGACCACCTGGCGGTCGCGGTGGTGGTCCCCGGCGCGGCGGCGGTCGGCGTGGACATCGAGAGCGCGGTCATCAGCCCCCGCGTGACCGCGTTCGTCCTGAGCGGACAGGAGCGGCTGCAACTGCTGCCGCCGGCCGGAAAATACACGCCGCGTGAGTTGTTCGCGGCCAAGGAAGCGGCTTTCAAAGCGCTGTCCGGCACCGGGTCCCTGGGCGATTTCCTGTTCTGGCGGATCGAACTGCGCCCGGCCGACGGCGCTTTGACCGCGTCCTACCGCGGAGTTCCGGTGACCGTGTGGATCGACTCCGACGAGGATCTATCGCTCGCCCTGGCCATTTCGCCCGGTTGAGTTCTCCACAATTCACGATCACAGGTGCAATCGTCACTATTTCCTGATCCATCAGATTGGTAGCCTCCCATTTGGCCGACAGAAGGGCCGACAGAAGGCTCGGGGAATGCGCGGCGATCGTGGGGGGCTGGTACGCGTCATGACGAAGCCTAAGGTGCCGAACAGGCTGTTACGGGGACTGCTGGCCGAGGCGGGCTGGACCGAGGACTTCCTCGCCCGTCAGGTCAACGCGGTGGCCGCCGAGTCCGGTGTGGTGATGCGGCTGGACCGGCGGTCGGTGACGCACTGGCTGGCCGGCCGGCGCCCCCGTTCGCCGGTGCCCGAGCTGATCGCCGAGGCGATCTCCCGCGGGCTGCGCCGTCCGGTCGGCCTCGCCGACCTGGGGCTCGCCGGGCCGGCCACCGGTCCGGCCGTCCGGGAGGAGTGGGAGCCGAGACCTCGCTCCCGCGCCGCTGTCGACCGGCCGCCGGACGCCGATGCCCCGCCCCGGGACGTCGGTTCGGTGCTGACCGGCCTGGCGCAGTCCGGCGAGAGCCGTCGTCGGATGCTGTCCGCCACCGCCTACCGCGTCGCCGCTCTCGACGTGCCCGGGTGGGCGCAGGCCGCAGCCGGTCCGCCCGGGCTGCCGCCATGGCCGGACCCGTCGTGCGCGCAGCGGCTGGAGCCGGGGCAGGTGGCCACGGCCGAGCAGATGGTACGGCTCTTCTCCGACCTCGACGACTCCTTCGGCGGCGGCCATGCCCGCGCGGAACTGTCCTGCTATCTGGCCTTCGACATCGCTCCCAGGCTTCATGCCGCCGGGACTCCGGCGCTGCGGCGCAGGTTCTTCACGGCCGCCACGCAGCTCACCTATCTGGCCGCGTTCATGTGCTTCGACGACGGGTGCCACGGGCTGGGCCAGCAGTACTACCGGGCCGCTCTGAGGCTGGCCGGCGAGAACAACGACCCGGCCGGCTACGCCGTCACACTGCGGGGGCTGTCGGTTCAGGCGCAGAGTCTGGGGCACCGTCAGCACGCCGTCGCCCTCGCCGAGTCCGCGGCGACGATCAGCAGGGCCGCCACCGGACCGGCCCGCCAGGCGTTCTTCCTGGGCCAGGTCGCGGTGGCCGCCGCCGCCGCGGGGAACCGGCACCACGCGCTGACCGCGATCTCGGGCGCGGAACGGCGTCTCTCCCAGGCCTGCTCCCGGACGGCGGCGGACGGCGGTGGCGCCATGGGCCGGTACCACCCCGCGTCGCTGGCGAACCAGGAGGCGGCCGTGCGGGCGCTGCTCGGTGACCGTAAGGGAGCGATCGCCACGCTCACCGAGGCCGCCCGCCACCGGCCGCAGCGGGAGCGCCGCTCGCGCGCCCTCGGCCACGCCCGGCTTGCCGGGCTGCATCTGGATCAGGGCGATCTCGACCAGGCCGTCACCGTCTGGCACGCCTTTCTCGACGACTCGACGTTCCTGACGTGCGGGCGCGCCACCACCGCGATGAACGCCCTGCGATCCCGGCTTCATCCGCAGCGCACCCACCGCGCCGTCAAGCAGTTGCTGGTCCGCACCGCCACCGCCTGGACTCCGGAGACGGTGGCCTCGTAAGTGCCGACGACATCCGATGCAGCCATCCGAGGTGAACGATCATGAATCGAACGATGCGGGTGGAGCGCTTCTCCGCCAGCGGGGTCCGGCCGGGGGAGATCGTGGTGGCCACCGGAACAACGCATCCCGAGCGGGGAACGGTCGGCTCGCCCGCGGCTCCGCTGCTCGCCGCGGCGCTGGGACGCGGCGAACCCGATCCCGGCGGACGGCGGATCCGGCTCCATCCGATGGACGGGACAGCGCAGGCCTCCGGCACCGGCGACGCAGTGCTCGTGATGGCCTCCTACCTGGAGCTGGACGGCCGGGCCGTCGGCCTGGGCGCGGCCGCGCACGCGGATGATCGCGCGGCCGTGGACATCTGCGCGGAGCTTGTCGCGCAGTGGGCCGGGCTGATGCGGTCGCGCCGTCTGCTGGTGGCGGCGCCCGAACCCGACTGCGCGGGTGCCCGGGCGGGTGTCGAGGCCACCCTCCGGGCGGCCCGCGAGGCGCGGCGGGACGTGCCGGTGTACGTGTACGGCCGGCCGGTCGCCGCGGTCGACCGGATCGCGCGGCTCACCGAGGCAGGTGTCGCGTTCGCGGACGATCTGGACGCCGTACCGGACAGCGCAGTGGTGGTGTTCCCGCCGCACGGCGTACCCCTGCCGGTGCGGGCGGAGGCCGCCGCACGCGGGCTCAAGGTGGTGGACACGACCTGCCCGCTGGCCGCTCTGGCCCATCGCGACGTCGAGGCCTATGCCCACCGTGGCGACACGGTGGTGCTGATGACCGGGGCCCGCGACACCGCGGGGGAATCGGTGTCGGTGTCGCAGGCCCCGGAGTCGGTGCTGACGATGCGGGATGCCGCGCAGGCGTCCGATCTTCAGCGGTTCGGGGTCGATCCGGAGAGGCTTTCCCTCGTGGTGCAGACCGGGATCTCGGTCGACGACGCGGCCGGGATGATCACTGCGCTGCGCGAGCGCTACCCCCGTGTGCGCGGGCAGCACTACGACGCGCTCTGCTACGCCGCCACCGACCGGGCGGCGGCCGTCCGCTCGGTGGCCGAGGCCGTCGACCTCACGCTGGTGCTGGGGGCCGCCGACGATCCGGACGCCGGTCATCTGGAGGCGGAAGCCGCCGCGGGCGGCCGGGCCGTCCGCCGCCTGGCGGCCGCGGGTGATCTCACGGCCGCCTGGCTGACCGGTGTGAACGCGATCGGCGTGGTTCCCGCCCGGTCGGCCCCCGGGGCGCTGATGCCTCAGGTGCTCGATGCCCTGGCGGGGCTGGGGCCGCTCTCCGTCACCAACCGGGAGGTCAGGACCGGCCCCCGCCCGGGTGTCGGCGGTGCGGGGCCCGGCTTTCCCGTCCTGCCGGGCGGGACCGCCGTCGACGCGTGAGATCCGGTTCATGACGTGGCGTTCGCCGACCGTTCCTCGCCGACTCCGCCGGCCTTGGCTTCGGCCTCCGGCCTGGGCGCCTTGATGTTCGGCAGGGCCAGCGCGATCAGGGAGGCGACCACCATGACACCCGCACAGATCAGGAAGGCGACGCTGTACCCGTGAACGAGCGCCTCGACGGGATCGGAGTCGCCGACCGCGTCGGTGGTCGCGGTGGCGGCGATGGTGGTCAGCACGGCGAGGCCGACGGCTCCGCCGACCTGGCGAGAGGTGTTGAGCAGCCCGGAGGCCGCGCCGGCGTCCTCGGGATCGACGTCGGAGGTGCCGGTGAGCGTGATCGACAGGAGCAGGAAGCCCAGGCCGATGCCGACGATCAGGGTCGGCCCGAGGATATGGGCCAGGAAGACCGGGGGACGGGCGGGCACCGCGGCCAGCCAGGCCATACCGGCCGCGACCACGAGCCCTCCCATGATGATCAGGTTCCGGGGGCCGAGGACGAGGACGAGCTTGCGGGAGACGAAGCCGCCGACGATGACGATGAGGGTCACCGGAACCATGGCCATACCGGCTCGCAGGGCGCTGTAGCCGATGGCCTGCTGCAGGTACAGGGAGATGAAGAAGAAGGACGCGTTGAGGACCACTCCCAGCATGAGCATGATCAGGTTTCCGAGCAGCAGACTGCGCAGTCGGAGCAGCGCCCGGGGGATGAGCGGCTGGGAGCTGGTCAGCTGCACGGCCACGAAGCCCGCGATGAGGACCACCGCCGCGCCGAGGGCGACAAGGACATTGGAGGACCCCCACCCGTCGGCCTCCGCCTGCGAGAGCCCGTAGGTGAGCGCCCCGATGCCCAGCGTCACGCAGAGGCTGCCGGGGAGATCGAGCCGGACCGGCTTGGTGCCGACCCGGGCGGGGAGCAGGCACCAGAGTGCCGCGGCGAACAGCGCGATGCCGGGGGGAATGTTGATGAAGAGCACCCACCGCCAGTTCAGCTCGCTGGTGAGCACGCCGCCGAGGAGTACGCCGGCCGTGCCGGCGAACGCGATGGTGATGCTCCACAGGGCCAGGGCGCGCTGCCGCTGGGTCTCGTCGGTGTGACTCGTGGTGATGAGGCTCAGGCTGGTGGGCGTGAGCGCGGCGGCGCCGACGCCCTGGATGAACCGGGACACGATCAGCATGGTGGGGTCGGTCGCCAGGCCGCCCGTGAGGCTGGCGGCGGTGAAGACGATCATGCCGAACAGGAACACCCGTTTGTGGCCGAACAGGTCGCCCGCCCTGGCGGCCAGCAGCAACAGACCGCCGAGAGTGACCAGGTAGCCGGTGGCGACCCACTGCTGCTGGCCGACCGACATGTCCAGTGCGTCGCGCATCTGCGGCAGCGCCAGCGTGACGATCGTGGTGTCGAGCACCACCATGAAAAGCGCCACGCACGAGATGGCCACCACGACGCCGAGCGGCAGATTCGGCCGCAGGACCGCGGGGGTGGGTGGTGGCTCTAAGGATGCAGACATTGCGCCTCCTGGTGAACGTCGTTCACCGTGAACGTTGTTTACTGTGAACAGCGTTTACGCTAGCTGTATGATTCGGGGGTTGTCAACGATGGAGCGACGCATGCTGCTGCGAAAGGCCGACGTGGTCGAAGGGGCCCTTGGATTTCTCGACGCCGAAGGGCTCGACAGACTGACCATGCGCAAGCTCGGTGCTGCGCTCAACGTGCACGGAGGAGCCCTCTACCGGCACTTCCCGAACAAGGCGGCCCTGCTGGAGGCGATGGCCAACAAGCTCACCGAGGGGGTCGGGGCCCCCTTGCCCGAGGCTCCCTGGCGCGATCAGATCTATGTCCTGGGCCAGCGGTTCCGGACGGCCATGCTGGCGCACCGAGACGGAGCGCGCCTGGTCAGCGGCACCCATGCCACCGGCGCCAACTCGATCACCGCCGGGAGTCTCGTCGTCGACGTCCTCTGCGGCGCGGGCCTGGCCCCCGCCCAGGCCGGATCGCTGGCCTTCTCCCTCTACTACTACGTACTCGGCCACACCATCGACGAACAGAACCAGGCCCACGCGCCGGACGAGGGGTGGCAGAGCGGCGAGAACCAGCTCGCGAGCGCGCTGTCGCCCCAGTACGCGGAGGCCGTCGACTCCCTCATGAACACCGACCCGGCGGAACGGTTCGCGTACGGGCTCAACACCTTCATCGAGGGCGTCGCGAGCCGAATCCCGCCGGCGACCGCTACCGCGCCCCGGGCAACCGCCTCACGCGCGTCCGGTACCGGGCCACGATGACCTGGGCCTCGGTGAGGGCGAACACGTCACCGAGGCACTTGCGGTTCCCGGCGCCGAAGGGCAGGTAGGCGCCCTTGCGCGGAGTGGTCGACATGGTGAGCCACCGGTCCGGCTCGAAGCTGTCGGGGGCGTCGAGGTAGCGGGCGCCCCGGTCCAGCAGGAAGCGGCTGTACGACAGGTCGGTGCCGGCCGGTACGGGCAGCCCACCAAGCGTGGTGTCGACGGCTGGTCGTGCAGTTCCCTCGCCGCGCTCAACGGCCTCCAGTGGGAGCTCCTGCCTCTGGCCCTCCGTCCACGGCCGCGACCTTTGAGCACCGCCCTCTCGGCTTCCGCCACTGCATGAGCACGAGCAGCTGAGCATCGCGTGCGAGCCTTGCCCAAACTCCTTGTCGGCGTCGGTTGAACTTGGACCCACTTTGGGCGGTTGAATTCTGACCCGGTTGGTGGTGGTTCAGTCGTTGTCGGTTGTGTCGGTGGGGACG
>NZ_JBIVJP010000030.1:0-88430 GCF_044750285.1 Streptomyces sp. NPDC088812
CGGCAACATTGGGTGAGGGGGGCTGGCACACGGACACAAACACCGTTCGACACACCGCCCCCCCCGGCCCGGCCGGTGGTTAACCCCCCCGCCAGACTGGTGCCGCCCCGCCCCCACCCCGGGGGCCCGACACCGCTGTCACCCCACCGGCCGGAACAGGGCGATCCGGCGGGTCGCGCCCTCCCGGTTGCCGACGTGTGGCACGAACTGCTGTTCCCCGTACGGCAGGACGGGGCCCGCGCTCCGTTCGCGCGGCATCGCCGGCCGACGCACCGGCACATCCCGGAACCGGTGCTCTGGCCGGTCCGTCCGACCCTCCGTCTGTTCGGCCGGGCCTCTGCCGCGCTACTGCCGCTGAGGAACCTGGAGCATGGGTCGCATCCTCCTCGCCCTGCGAGTCCCTCCGTGCCCGTGCCGCCCGGGCCGCCCGCTCCTCACCGCGGTCCGGCATCCACCGCGGTCCGGCACCACCGCGGTCCGGCATCCGTACCGCGCTGGTGAGCCGGGCTGCGCCCGGCTGTTTACCGGCTGGCGGCATGTCCACTGGCGGCCCGCGCCCGGCCGGGCCACCCCCGCCGTCCCTGTCGACCGCCCGCAGCGCCGCGTCGGTGGTCTCCGGTCACCCCGTTCGGCGCGACCGCCGGTTCGCGAGATCCCGTCCGTCGGGAGCAGGGAACTCGCGCCTGTCCATCTTTCATCGAGCTGCTCGCCGGGGGCCGGGGGCGTCGACATGGAGGCGGACGCCGCACCTACTGAAGGCCGGGGCGGATCGTAGCGTCGACGCTGAGAAAGCCTCGGAGGTCGATATCGCCCTCCAGCTCAGGTGGTAGGCCTTGAGCTCGATGCCGCGCTCGGCGGCGAGGGCGGCAAGCGTGACGGTGTAGCAGCCGGCGAGCGTCTGTCGCGGGTACTCCGCGGGCGGGACGGCGGAGTCAGTGCCCAGGAGCGCGGTGGGTTCGTCGCTGCTCATCACGTACCGAGCGACGCGTGTGTCGTCCCGATCGCCGCCTTGGGTCAGCGCGCCGGTCTGGGTGGTGAGCCGGCAGCCGCCCTGCCAGGAACCGTTGGCGGAGAACGTTGCCTGGTCGAGCTGAGGGTTGGCCCGGACAGCGGTCGGAAAGAAGTCTGCGGACCGATGCCGGTGGGTGCGCAGAGAAGGGGAAGCCCCCAGGCGCCGCCGTCCGGGAGCTGTGTGCCGAGTGGGTCGGTCAGTTGCGTCCGGCCATGACGCCGCCGTCGACGTCCCAGACCGCGCCGGTGACCCAGCCCGTCCTGTCCGACAGAAGGAAGGCGACGGTGGCGGCGACGTCGTCGGGCGTGCCGGTCCGGCCGAGCGGGTGGAAGGGGTCGAAGCCGTCGAGGGCGGAGTCGAGATCCGCCTTCGGGATGAACTCCTCGTAGATCGGGGTGCGTACGACGGCGGGGGCGACGGCGTTGACGCGGATGCCGTGCGAGGCGAGTTCCATCGCCAGGTGCTGACTGAGCGAGTGCAGGGCGGCCTTGGCCATCGAGTACGCCGAGGACGGGGTGGCGGCGATGGCCTGGTGGGCCCATATGGAGCCGATGTTGACGATGGAGCCCTTCGCGCCGCGGGCGATCATGTTGGCGGTGACGGTCTGGGTGAAGAAGAAGAAGAAGGCGCGGTTCAGGGCCTGGTAGCGGTCGTAGTCCTCGGAGGTGTGTTCCAGGAAGGGCTTGGGGGCGAAGACGCCGGCGGTGTTGACCAGGAGGGTGGCGTCGGTGTGCTCGTCGGTGAGGACGTGCGCAGGCGGTCGACAGCCGCGGGGTCGGTCAGGTCGGCGGCCAGGCCGACGGCCTCGCCGTGGGCGGCCAGGGCTGCCGCCGCTTCATCGGCGCCTGTCTGCGAGCGGCGTGATGAGGGCGACCAGCAGGTGGTGGGCGACGCTGGTCAACTGGGTGGGGGCGCCGACCTTGCCTGCGGCGATGTCGCCGATGCGGGCGTGGACACGTTCGCCGACGGTGTCGCGGAAGGCGGTGAGGCGTTCGACGGTGGGCAGCGTGCCGCGGGACTTCTCCGGGTTCGCCGAGTCCATGAGCCCGTCCAGTTCCGGGTCGGGGCTGGGCTCGGCCGCGGTGAGGTTGCGGATCATGAAGTGGGCGACGTGGGCCTGGTGGCCGAGGTGCCAGCCGATGGCACTGGAGTGCTCGTGGGGCCGCCAGGTCACCTCGTCCGGAGTGAGGTCCTGCCACAGCTCGTCGGTGTAGGCGCGGGCTCGGTCGTACTCGCGCAGCAGTGCGGTGAGTTCGTGCATGACGCCGCCTGCCGGGTTCAGACGGTGCCGAAGAGGGGCACCTCGGATGCCGCCTCCAGCAACGGGGACAGGCCCCCGACCACATCGCGGGTGAAGGGATCGCTCGCCAGGTACCTTCGCGTACTTTTCGTACACATCTGCGGCCACGACGCGGTGGGACGGGGCCACCTGCAACATGATCTCAACATATGCCATGGTTATGCCTAACTTGATCGGCAGGACCGGTGTGCGGTGCGGTGAGTTCCGCAGCGTGCCTGCCACGTTAGGCATTCCCCTAGAGGCCCGGTAGAAGGTCCCGTTGAATCAGGCCATAAGCAATGTGTATGGCTAGCGGCGAGCTGCCGCGAGACTGTCGGCGAGGCGGAGCAGGTCTGCGGCGAGCGCCAGCGCCCGGCGCTGGGGGGCCGACTGCACTGGGCGTCGACCGAGACGGCGACCGAGTACGCCGGGCACGTCGAAGGCGCCCTCGCCGCCGGAGAACGAGCAGCACGATCCGTCCTGACGGCTCTCGAGGGTGTCGACGACCGGATCACCGACCTCGCCCGGGCCGCCGGCGCCAGCTGACACCCCACTACCCGCACCGGCCCACCACTCACCGAACCGGGCCCCGGGCCGTTGCCCGGCCCCTGCAGCCCCGCTCCGGAAGGGAACATGACCAGCACCGCACCCGTCGGCACGACGGCCCACATACCCGACCCCGTCCAGGCCCAACTCCGCATCCTGCGCGTCCTGGTCGCCTCCCAGGTCCTCAGCGGAGCAGGGCTCGCCGCAGGCGTCACCGTCGGCGCCCTCCTCGCCCAGGACATGCTCGGCACCACCAGCCTCGCCGGGCTCCCCAGCGCCCTGTTCACCGCCGGATCCGCTCTCACCGCCGTCGCCGTCGGCCGTATCTCCCAGGCCCGCGGCCGCCGCCCCGGCCTCGCGGCCGGCTACCTCACCGGCGCCCTCGGCTCCGCCGGCGTCATCATCGCCGCCGTCCTGGACAACCCCGTCCTGCTGTTCATCGCCCTGTTCGTCTACGGCGCCGGCACCGCCACCAACCTCCAGGCCCGCTACGCCGGAGCCGACCTCGCCGCACCCGGCCACCGAGCCCGCGCGGTCTCCACCGTCCTGGTCGCCACCACCCTCGGCGGCGTCGCCGGTCCCAACCTCGCCGCCCCCGCCGGCAGCTTCGCCGAACACCTCGGCATCCCCGACCTCGCCGGTCCCTTCATCCTCTCCGGCATCGCCTACGCGCTGGCCGCACTCGTCCTCGCCCTGTGGCTGCGGCCCGACCCGCTGCTCCTGGCCCGCGCCCTCGCCCGGGCCAAGGAAGCCGACGCCGCGACCGACCCGGCCGCCGCCGATGCCGTCGGTGCCGGCGAGGGCCGCGGCGGCGTGGTCCTCGGCGCTCTGGTCATGGTCCTGACCCAGCTCGTCATGGTCGCGATCATGACGATGACGCCGGTCCACATGCACGACCACGGCCACGGCACTGCCGCCTCCGGCCTTGTCATCGCCGTCCACATCGGCGCCATGTACCTGCCCTCACCGCTCACCGGATGGCTCGTCGACCGCTACGGCCGCATGAAGATCGCCGCCGTTTCGGGCATCACCCTGCTGGCCGGCGGCATCCTCGCGGCCGCCGCGCCCGGCGACTCCATCGCGCTCCTCGCCCTCGCCCTGGCCCTGCTGGGACTGGGCTGGAACTTCGGACTCGTGTCCGGCACCGCGATCATCACCGATACCGTGCCGCTGGCCACCCGTGCCAGGACCCAGGGCCTGGTCGACGTCTCCATCGCCATCGCCGGCGCCACCGGCGGCATGGCCTCCGGCATCATGGTCGCCGCCACCAGCTACCCCGCCCTCGCTGTCACCGGCGGCATCCTCTCCCTCGCCCTCCTGCCCGCCGTCGCGGCCACCGCCTACCGCCGATGAACCCCCCGAACCCCGAGATTCCCGTGCCGGACATCACCGTCGACGGCACCGGCCTGCTCTGCGTCACCCTTCTGCTGCGCCTCCGCACGGAGATCGACGGCGCGGAGCCGGGCATTGTCGTCCACGTCGTCGCCACCGACCCGGCCGCACCGCTGGACCTGCCCGCCTGGTGCCACATGACCGGACACCACTACCTCGGCCTCGTCCCCGAAACCGCGGACGCGCCTGTGTACGCCCTGCGCATCGCTGCCGGTGCCCGCCCCACCCGAACTGGCGCCCCCTGGCATGCGGATGACCCGGAAGGCTGACGGCTCGCCTCACCTCGGCAGCTTGGCCGTGCGCTCGGGATGGGCGGTCCCCACGTAGTGCAGGGCGGTCTTCTCCGCGATCCCGACGAGCCTTATCAGCCAGAGGGGGTCGGCTGTCTCGGCTGCCTCGTCGAGGGTTGCGCGGCGACGGTGGTTTCGATCCACGTCAGATCGACCGGAGATGGCCGTCCTGGCCGCGGTGACGCTGGGCGCGGAACCACCCGCGCCGTCCACACTCACCCAAGGCGGGCCGAGCCCGTCGCGCACCGCCACCGGCTCGTGGATGCTGCTCAACGCACTGGCTCGTCTGGACACCGAGCAGCGGCAGCGCTTCCTGGACCACCTCGCCCCGGCCGACGCCGCCGAACTGCGCCCGCTGGTGCGCACCGCCACCCTGCCCCTCACCGCGCAGGCACTCGTCGGGCTGCTCACCGAGGAATTGTCCGACCAGGGCCTACTCGCCGCCACCGTCACCCTGGTGCGGGCTCTGCACGAACGGGGTGCCATCGCCGACCCGTCCCCGGAATGGTCCGAACGCGCGTGCGCGCTGGCCGTCCACGTCGGCCGGGTCGGCGAGGTCTTCCAACTACTGGCCTCGGCGACCGGCAGCCGGTGGGCCGATTGGCACGCTGCACGCGATGAGGGGCGACGCCGGCTCGACACCCACCCCGGCACACGGCCCACCGCGGCGTCCACGGTGCCCGAGGAGCAGCACTCGTCGAGAGGCCCTCGAGGTTGTCGGTGGAGCCGGCGCCGGGGCCGGCGGGGCGCACGCCGGGCTCAGGGGGCGATGACGACCTCGTCGCCGATGCCGCGGCTGCGCCGCCACCGACCGAGCGGTTTCTCGCTGTGGCCACCCCGGCCGCCGTCCACCAAGAAGGCGTAGTTGTCGGGGGTGTTCGACGGAATCGCCGCCCGCCTCGACGTAGCGGTCGAGTATCGCGAACGACGTCTTCTCGTCCGTCGCCGACCCGAACGGCATCGAGCCGAGCGCGAGCACGCTGACCTCGCGCCGGGTGGCGGGTGCGGTTCCGATGGCGTCGTACTCCATGATGGGTCCTCCCGTCCGCGCCCCTGGTGCGGGGCACGAACGAGAGTCTTCGACGTGAAGTGCGCTTCAGGGCACGGGGGCGCGCCCGCGACTGTCCGGTGCCCTGATCGCCCCTCAGTCCCGGACGCGGTGTCACGGCCCTCGCCGCCGGCATCGTCGTTGCAGGTCACCGCAGCGCCATGCAGGTGCGGAGCAGGTCGGCGGACCGCTCCGGCGTGCCACTCGGCAGCCGGGACAACGGTCACCGGTGCGGCCAACACCCCGCTACGGAGCACCGCCCAGGTACCGGGTGAGCATGGCGACGAGTTCGTTCTCGAGCCTCTCGACGCTGATGCCCCGGGGATCCGCCATGAGTTTGTGCGTGCTCAACTCCACTGCCGTCAGGATGAGTTCGGCTGCGGTGTCGAGGTCCTCCACGCGCACGTCGGGATGCTGGGCGAGGACCTCACGGACCTGTCCGACGCGGTCCCTTCCGTGCCGGTCGATCGCATCGAGCAGTTCCCGGGAGACCGGGGCTTCCTCGATCATGATCCGCAGCAGTTGCGGATCGTCGCGGTGATTGTCGATCGCGTCCCGGACCAGGGTCCGCGCCACCTCCTCCAACGTCCCCGGGGACAGGTCGAGTTGATCGGCTCGCGTCCACGTGCCGCGGTCGATGTGCCGTATCAGCAGCTCGGCGAGGACGGCGTCCTTGTTCGGGAAGTACTGGTAGAGCGAGCCGATGGACATGCGGGCGTGTTCCGCGATGCGGTTGGTGGTGCCGGCGGCATAGCCGTACTCGGCGAAAACGTGAGCAGCAGCAGTCAGGATGCGCTCACGGGTGAGTTCGGCACGCACCTGGCGGGGCCTGCGACGTGGCTGAAGGCGGCGGTCGCCCGACGGCATACGGGGTCCTCCTCATGGCGCGAAAAGCGAGTAGCCAAAGAGTTGAGTGATTGCTCAGAATACTGGCATGACCTGCGGAAACAAGGCCTCGCCCGATTCCTGGGGTGCCCCGTGATCCCGAGGGTCCGGCTGCCCGGATCGCGCACGATGATCGCGCTGGGCAGATCCCTGACGCTCGAGGCGATACGCGGCGCGACGCTGCCGTCGGGCCCCCTCCACACGTTCGCCGCGGGTGAGTCCCAGCCGGCCGCAGGTGTACGGCGTCACCTGGTCAACGACCGCGGTGTGCCCAGGCGGGACATCTCCTTCTTCGGCTACTGGCGTCCGGGCCGATCCACCCCCCGCTGAGAGGAATTCTCGTGAAGCTCGCAGAACAGCCCGCCGGCATGCGTCGGTTGACGACGGCGGAGGAGGTCGGGGCGGCCGTCGGCCGTCCCGCTCCGGTGATCAGGCTCAAGCAGATCAGTGCCCTCGACGAGGGCTGCCGGAACGTACTCGCCCTCTGTCCTCTCGCGGCCTTCGGCTACCGGGACGCCGACGGCACGAGCAGGACGACGTTCATCGGCGGCACACCCGGGTTCGCGCGGGTCCTGTCACCGCAGCGGATCTCGTTCCGCCTGACCGGTTCCGGTGTCCCGCGGGGACCGGTCTCGTTCTTCTTCCTCCTCCCGGGCGTCGGAGAGACCCTGCGCGTCAACGGCTCGGTCGCCGGGAGAGAGGGCGCGGAGACGGTCGTCGAGGTGCAGGAGGCGTATGTGCACTGCGCGCAGGCCGTCCTGCGTTCCCGGCTGTGGCAGCACCCCTCCCCCGCCGAGCCGCCTGCCGGACGTCCCACCGACGGGCCCCTGAGCGGGCCGGGCGTCGCCGAGTTCCTGGCCGCGGCACCGTTCCTCGCCCTGTCGACATGGGATTGCTCCGGCGGGAGCGACACGAGCCCCCGCGGAGACAGTCGGACGGTGGCGCGGGTCCTGGACGGTCACACACTCGTCGTCCCCGACCGCAAGGGCAACAAACGGGCGGACACCCTCCACAACCTGCTGCGGGACGACCGGCTCTCCCTCGCCGCGCTCGTCCCGGGGCGCAGCGGTGTGCTGCACGTCCGCGGCCGCGGCCGGATCACCGACCATCCCGCGCTGCTGGAGGCCTTGGCACTGCGGGGGACGGCCCCGCACCTGGCACTGCTCATCGACGTCGAGCACGCCGAGGTGACCGGCAACGACGCCGTGGTCCACTCGCGCCTGTGGAGCCCCGCCGCACGGCCGGACCCCGCGGCGACGCCGGACCTGATGGCGCTCGCGGGAAAGCATCTCGCCGCCAACTCCGCCCGCTCCGACGCCACCGGCACTCCCCCGGCGTTCCTGCTCAGGCTGATCACCTCCGTCCCCGGGATGACCCGGCTGCTGCGCCTGGTCATCGACCGCTCCTACCGGACCGGGCTGCGCAAGGAGGGCTATGACGACATCGGGCCCGGCGCGGGTGGCCGGAACGCGGGCGCGGCGGGGCAGGCCGTCGGCGGGGGAGCGACACAGCCGCCGCTGCGGGAGGTGCGGGTCGCCGGGATACGACGGGAGACGCCGAGTGTGCTCACCCTGGTCCTGGAGGACGCCGACGGGAGCCCGGGGGTGTTCGAGTTCGGTGCCGGGCAGTTCTTCACGCTCGTCGCCGGCATCGACGGTGACACGGTACGGCGGGCGTACTCGGCCTCGTCGGCGCCCGGTTCGTCCCGGCTGGAGGTGACCGTCAAGCACATCGAGGGGGGCCGCTTCTCCACGCATGTGCACCGCGCCCTCCGGGTGGGGGACCGTCTCGCGGTGCGCGGTCCGTCCGGTTCCTTCCACGAAGGCCACGGGTCGGCCGGTGATCTGGTGCTCGTGGCGGCGGGCAGCGGGGTGACCCCGCTGATGAGCATGATCCGTGCACATCTCACCACCCGGCGGGCCGGTGCCCGGATCGCCCTGCTCTACAGCAGCCGCAGCGAGGAGGAGATCATCTTCGCCGAGGAGTTGACCCGGCTTGCGGAGGACCACCCCGACCGCCTCTCGGTCACCCACGTCCTCACCGGCAGGGACGGACGGCTGGACGCGGACGGTGTACGGCGCTGGGTCACCGGTCTGGTCCCGTCCCCCGACGCGGACTACTGCGTGTGCGGCCCCGACCCTTTGATGGACGCCGTCCGAAGCGCCCTGTCCGGGCTCGGGGTTGCGGAGGAGAGGGTTCATCACGAGCGGTTCACCGGCCGCGCGGACACGGGCGCCACGACCACCGTGCCGCAGGAGATGATCGTCGAGGAGGCCGGGCGGCGGGTGGGTGCGGCCGTCGTCGAGCCGGGGCAGACGCTCCTCGACGCGGGCCTCGCGGCGGGGCTGCCGATGCCGTACTCCTGCACCGTCGGCAGCTGTGGTGACTGCCGGGTGCGGCTGCGTGGCGGAGAGGTCGCCATGGACGAGCCGAACTGCCTCACACCACAGCAGAAGGCGGACGGCCAGGTGCTGGCGTGTGTGGGTTGCCCGCTGTCTCCGGTCGTCCTCGACATCGCGCCTTCGTGACGGGCGCCTGCCGGCGTACGCGGCGGTGAAGGGCGAGGTCTCCCTTCACCGCCGGTCGCCGGGACGCCGGGGCTTGCTTCTCGCGGCATCCGGCACCGCCCCGCCCCGCCCCGCCCCGCCCCGCCCGCGAGGGCATCGAGTCATCCCGACGCCAGGACCTGTCCGGTCGGTCACGGCGGCCTCGATGTTCGGGAAGCCGCACTGCCCCAAGGTGCTACGGATGCACCTCTGTCGGATCGGGGATCGGTTTGCGGTAGCGGACGTACTCGTTCTGGCGCCGGAACCCCACGCTCTCGTAGAGGTCGTAGGACCGGTGCGGATTCTCGGTCCCGGTGTACAACCGGGCGGTCTCTGCACCGTGCTCGCGAAGACATCGCAACCCGTCCAGCAGCAGGGCCCGCCCAAGGCCAAGACGCCTCGACTCCGCCCGGACGCTCAATTCTTCGACTTCGCCCACAGCGGGGTCCTGCTGACGGATGGAGCACAGGGCGACCCCGGCCATGTTTTCCCCGTCCCAAGCAGCCCGCCAGCAGGTCGGGTCGGCCGTGGCGAGGAAGCTCTCGAACGTCCACCTCTCGGTGAAGGCGGCATCCGCGTACGAATCGACGACCGTCTTCCAGGCCGCGCGGTAGCTGCTCGGATCGACAGCACCGACTCGGATGCCGGCCGGCAACGGCTTGTCGTCGGGGAGTCGTCGGAGATCGGCCAGCTCCAGCTCTACCAGGCTGAAGACACGCCGGTATCCCGTTTCGAGCAGCAGCGCCGTTGCATCCTGTTCAGAGGCCATGGCGTTCGCGCCGAGCACGGCCGTCCGTGTGGTTCCATGCTGTTGCACGAGCCGGTTGATACGGCTTTCTGCCCAGTTGAGCATGGCTGAGCCGATGCCCTGGCCGCGGTGCTCGGGCAGCAGGTAGCCGCGGTGCAGGTACAACCACGTCCCGTCCCGCTCCTGCCACCATCTGATCGTCGAGTAGCCGACGACGCCACCGTTGTGCTCCACCAGGACCTGGTTCTCGGATGGGTCGTCCAGCCTGGCGCAGGATTCGGCGATCTCGACTGCCGTCGGGAGACCTTCCACAACCGAGCGGGCGTCGATCCGGTCCCGTTGTGCGCAGCCCAGCCGCACAGCGGCCATCGCACCATGGTCGTCGTGGCCGCGATACGACCGGAAGACGTAGCCAGGCAACCATTCCCGCGATGCAAGGCCGCTGCCGCTGCTCACGCCCACACCAAGACCCCCGTTACGTTGGATGTGCGGTGTCATCGATCACGGAAGCGTAGGCCGTGCCGACCACACGGCAGAACCCGTTCTCCACAGCATGACCGTTCCCGGGGACTTGACGGACGAGGCGTGGGACCGGCTGCGGCCGTTCCTGCCCATGAGGCACGGCCGGCCGCCGGTGCCGCCGGTGCCGCCGGTGCGGCCGGTGCGGCCGGTGCGGCCCGTGCGGCCGGTGCGGCCCGTGCGGCCGGTGCGGCCGGTGCGGCCCGTGCGGCCGGTGCGGCCCGTGCGGCCCGTGCGGCCGGTGCGGCCGGTGCGGCCCGTGCGGCCGGTGCGGCCGGTGCGGCCCGTGCGGCCGGTGCGGCCGGTGGCGGGACCACCGCCAGGTGATCGACGGCATCCTGTATCGGGTGCGGACCGGGGTGCAGTGGCGTGACCTGCCGGAACGCTTCGGACCGTGGAAGACGGTCAGCGAACGGCACCGGCTGTGGTCCGCTGAGGGGACATGAGACCCTGACACTGGACAACGCCTTCCAGGGCGGGGCTGAGCAGTGTGCCCGGTACGGATCATCGGGTGCCTACCGGCGGCGCCCGGTACCGATTGAGCTGACGACGAACAGCACAGCCCTCTGGTCCAGGTGGCGTCTTCGGTCAGGCCCCCTTCCAGCTCGGGCACATTCAGCTCGTCCAGTGCGTGGGCGTAGCCCCGATGCCCAACTCCCACCACCTCGACCTCGCCACCGCAGTAGCCACGCTGTCCGGCCCCCGCGCGGCGCCCGAGGCGGAAACCGCTCCGTCGGTGGCGGACGGTAGGGCCGGGTCGACACCTTGGAGACCCGCCCGCCCGGCTCTGCATCAACGCACGGGACGCCGCGGCCCGCGCCTGGCTGACGAAACATCAAGTGCCGCTCCACTCCTGCTCCCCTGGAACGAAGACCTCGACGGCTTCGCCGCGCAGCTCGCCGAGGCGGTACGTGAAGGAGTGACGCGGTCGCCGTGTACAACGACGACACCGCGATCCCCCCGCGTTGGCCGCCGCGGCACGCCTCGGCCAGGTGCCGGATCAAGTCGCCGTGATCGGCGTCGATGACGCGCCGCCAGCATCCCTCACGGTACCCCCGCTGTCGACGATCGGTGTATCCGGTGGCTCGGGAGACATCGACCGCCCTGCGGAAAGCCTGCTCGGCATGCCGGCCGGCGATCGGGCGTCACAAGCCGGACCTCGCGCCCGTCGCGCGCGCGTTCGCCGACATCATCCACCGCCTGGCAGCGATCCCGAGCGAGCACATCGGCGGCTGACCGGCACAGCAGGGGTCGCCGTCGGCCGAGGAGGCCACATCCATGAAGGTTCACCACCTCGACGCGGTCCTGAACGCAGCATGTCCCGTGCCGCTGCGGCTCGACACCGATGACCGGCCTCTGCCGAGGCCGTCGCTGCCCGGCGCGGACCGGGCCTCGCTCGCCGTGCTGGGCGGGGGAGGCTTCACGGGGCTGTGGACCGCCGTGCGCGCCAGAGAGCGACGGCTGGAGAGGGGTGTGCGACGGCGGCCACTGACATGACCTGCTCTCACTGGGCTGCGCAGTGCGGAGGGCCCGTCTCAGTCGCCCGCCGTCGGCCCTACGCTCAGCCGCAGTCGGGTCTCGTGGAAGTGATGCCAGTTCATGACCAGGCGGAAGCGCTGATGGGCCTCCAGCCGTTCCGCGTCGGCCTGCTCCTGTCCTCGACGCACCTGGGCGTCACCGGCCTCGACGAGTTCCGTGAGGGCGATGCGGACATCGTCGGCATCGCGGCCGGTGGCAGCCGCCAGGCGGTCCAGGGAGGTGAGCACCTCCTGCGGCTCGCCCAAATCGTCGGCCAGGTACTTGATGAGCCCGTCGACGAGCGGGCCGGTGCGCGTCGTCCACCGGATCCTGTCGAGCCGCTCGGTGAGGTCGGCGTCCAGAGGCAGCAGGTCACCAGGCAGCGGCAGCGCGGCGGGCATCGACCACCGGGTGCCGGCCGGTGTCTCCTCGCGGTGCGCCAGGCCCCACGTCAGGTAGAGCTCGGACAGGTCCCGCACGGTCGTGGGCACCGGGAAGCCGGCGGCCGTGAGCATGGCGCCGAACTTCTCCCAGCGTTGCGCCTCGGATGCCTCGCGCCCCTCCGGGGCCTCCTCGTAGTCCCACTCCTCATCAGGCCACCAGAACGTGAGCGCACTGTCGAGGTCGCCGCCGATCATGTCCCAGTGCCCCTCGAAGATCTCCTGCAGGAGGTCGTCCAAGGAGCCCGTGAAACCAGGCTGGCTCGCGGTCCCGATCAGCATCGTCAGCGGGAAGCCCTGGCGGGGCAGGACATGCTCCCAGCCAGACGCCCACCAGTCGTTGTGCATCGCCATGTCCCGGCGCGGCCCGGGCACGGACGGGGTGTCACTCATCCGGTCATCTCTTCCTCGAAAGGCGGCCAAACACTCGCAGCGTACGCACTGTGGCGCGGGGAGTATTCCTGCTCCGGGCCGGGGCGCCTCTTGGGTCTTCATGGTTCGGGTGTACAGCAGATTCCCGGCGGTATTGCCCTTGCTCCAGTCCAACCAGCGCTGGGACGTGTGACGTTGAGGTCGCAGGGTCGTTGGATCGGGTGACTCCCTAGGCCGGGCCCCGGGGATGTCATGGCTGATCCCCCGGGGCCCGTGGTGTCTGCGAGGCGGGTCAGTTCTCTTCGGCCGCCGTGCTGGTGAGCCAGTCGGCGGCTTCGGCGTCGGTCATCGTCGGCACCTGTCCGTCCCCGGTGTCGGGGGCGGGACGCATGGGGCCGCTTCGGGCCTTCTGCGCGGTGATCCCCCGGCAACCCGTGCGGTGTGCGGGCGAGCCGCCACACGGACCGCGGTAACCGGCTCGCCACCCGCGTGAGGCACCTGGAGACCACGCTCGGGCCTTGACCCCGGCGTGGTGTGACGACCGAGCGTGGTCAGACGGGCTGGCCCATGGGCCGGATGGTCAGGGTGTTGAGGTCGACGCCCGTCGGCTGGTCGAGGGCGAAGCAGATGGCCTCGGCGATGGGCTGGGGAGGCAGGGCGAAGGGGGGAACGCCGGTGCCTTGCCAGAAGGGTGTGTCGATCATGCCGGGGTTGACAAGAGTGACACCGATGCCGCGGGTCGTGGCGTGCAGGCGCAGGTTCTCGGCGAGTCCGGTGGTAGCCCACTTGGTGGCCGAGTAGAGATTGGCGGGAGAGTTCTTCAGCCCGGCGACGCTGCCGAGGAGCACCAGCCGTCCGCCAGTGGCTTCGAGGTGGGGCAGGGTGGCATGGGCCAGCAGGGCGGGACCGAGGACGTTGGTGAGGACCATGGGCGACCACAGCGTCGGGTCGCCGGCCCCGATGGAGTCACCGGACATGAATCCGGCGTTGGCCACCGCCGCGTCAAGGGCACCGAAATGCTCCACGGTTCGGGTCACGGCCGACTCGGTGGCCTGCCAGTCCGCCGCGTCCGCGACCAGGCCCAGCAGCCGGTCGGGGTGGCCGGCCTCGTCGAGGAACGCCTTCAGTTTGCTCTCGTTGCGGCCGGTGACGGCCACGCGGTGGCCGCGGTCGATGAGCAACCGCGCGGTGTGGGCGCCGATACCGCTGGTCGCGCCGGTGATCAGTACGGTCTTGCTGGTCATGATCATGCTCCTGAAGCGTGGATGGGGGCGACGGACGGCGGCCCGCGATGAAGGAGTGCCGGTCAAGTCCGCCGACCCCACGAAACCGGCGCCGTCAGAGGCGGGCAAGGTCGCGTTTATGGGGGGTGTAAACACAACCTCTCTCTGTCGGCCGGACCATGGGTACCGTGGGCGGATGGAACCTCCGCCCGGAAACCACACCCGGAGTCACACGGACAACCGCTCGGACATCCGCGACTTCCTCATCAGCCGACGCGCCAAGCTCGCCCCGGAGCGGGTCGGACTGCCCACCAGCCGACGACGCCGGGTTCCGGGACTACGGCGCGAGGAGGTCGCGGCCCTCGCCGGCGTGAGCACCGAGTGGTACACGCGGCTGGAGAAGGGCCACATCAGCGGCGTCTCCGAGGACGTGCTGGAAGCGGTCGCGCGGGCATTGCTCCTCAATGAGGACGAGCGCACCTACCTGCTCGATCTGGCCAGAGCGGCTCGCCCCGCCCGCCGCAGGTCGCACCGCCGCAAGGACGTCAAGATCCCGTCTCCCGTCCAATGGATGGTGGACTCCATGACCATGGCCCCCGCCTTCGTACGCAACGGACGTTTGGACATCGTCGCGAGCAACGCGCTGTGCAGGGCCCTGTACTCACCGATGTTCGACAGCGACACCACCGGCGACCGGGGCGTCGCCAATTTCCCGCGTTACTTCTTCCTCGACCCCGGCTCCCCCGACTTCTTCGTCGACTGGGAGGAAGGCGCGAAGGCCACGGTCGCAGTACTCCGCGCCGAAGCCGGACGCGAACCTCACGACCGGGCCCTGCGTGAGCTCATCGGCGAACTGTCCACGCTCAGCCCCGACTTCCGCACCATGTGGGCCAGTCACGACGTCCGCATCCGTCACGAAGGCGTCAAGCGGCTGGACCATCCCGAAGTCGGCCGTCTGGAGATGACCTTCCGCCACCTGAACCTGCCCCTGCCTCAACGGGCCGTCCACGACCTGATCATCTACACGGCCGAGCCGGGCACCCCCTCGGAGGACCGCCTCAAACTCCTCGCCAGTTGGACAGCACCGCAGGCCTCACCCACGGAACCGATCCGCCCGCCCCGCTGACCTCGGAGGCTGACGGGGCGGTCGGTGTCGTGTCGGCGTACGCCAGAAGATACACAGGTTGATACAGCCGAAATGCACGTCTGGGGGGAGACTCCGCCCGTCGTGCGATGTCGGCCGTGGTGTCCGGTTCTACGCGGCCGGTGCCGCCAGGCGGAAGCCCACGCCGATCGCTTCGAGATCCGGCTCGTAGGCGCCGTGCCGGCGGGCGCACCGGGCCAGGTCTCGGTCGTGGCGGAAGGCGCCGCCTCGGGTGATGTGCCGGTCGAAGGCCCAGTCCTCGGTGCTCGGCACCTCGGCGGGCGCGCCGGGGTAGGGGGCGTAGAGGGTGGAGGTCCACTCGTCGGCGTTACCGGCCATGTCCAGCACCCCGAACGGGCTGGCGCCCTCGGGGAACGAGCCGACCGGCACCGTGGTGCCGATACCGAGGTCCACCAGATTCGCCAGGCCGGTGCGGTACTCCTCACCCCAGGGGAACTCCCGGCCGTCGTCTCCCCGTGCGGCGCGTTCCCACTCGTCCTCCGTGGGCAGCCGTACACCGAGGCCGAGCCGTTCCCCGAGCCACCGGCAGTAGGCCGTCGCCGCCTCCCAGACGACTCCGACGACCGGGTGGTCCGCCGGCGCCTGTGGGACCGGTCGGCCGGTGGCCGCCGCGAAGTGTGCCCACTGGCCGACCGTGACCGGGGTACGGGCGATCCGGAACGCCGGGACATGGATCTCCGCGCGCGGGGCCTCCTTCATGTACCACTCCACCGGCACACCGGTGTCCGCGTAGCGGCGGGCCACCGCGGCCACTTCGTCGACCGGCGTACCCCGGCGCAGCAACCCGGCCGGGACGTCGACCCAGTTCACCTGCTCCACCCGCATGCCTCCTCCTCCGCTCGAGCGGACAATCTAGATGATGTGGCCGGGCCGAGTCTGCGGTGGCCTGCCGCAGTCGGCGGACCCGGGCCGCCTCGGCCGTCGGCCCGCACGCCACTCCACTCCCCTGGTCGACGGCCGGACACCGTCGGCGGTGCCTCAGCCAGCTCGGACCGGACCCGCACGGCGTCGGCCGTTCAGCCCGTCGGGTCGGTGGTCACGTCGTACACCGCGGTGTGGAGGCGGTGAGAGCGGTCAGCAGCGCGATGCCGCCTCCGCTCTTTCGGGCGAGGCTGGGTGAACGCATGGTCAGTGTCCCTTCCGTGCTGAGGCGGTGCAGGAATGGCGCAGAGCGAAAGGGGCCGGGGTGGGCCCGAGCGCGCCGGCGCGGACACGGGGGTGCGGCTCGGTCGACGCGTGGCGCGCTACTGCACTTTGATGCACTTGTCACATGAGGTCAACACTTACGAACAGACTGCTTCTTAAAGGCTCAGATGGTTCACGTCTGGGTGTCGGGGACTCGGAAGGCGTGTGGTGGCTCTCAGGGATCGACGACCAGGAAGGACTTGTCGCGCTGGTAGGAGGCGTCGGTGTCGCCCTGGGGGTCGAGGCCGAGACGGCCGTCGGCCAGGCGGCGGAGACAGGAGAAGGGGCTGTTGCAGGCGAAGAAGGCTCGGGACTCTTCGACGGCACCGGTGCGCACGCAGAAGGCGGCGTTGCCGCGGAAGGCGACGCCGCCTCGTCTGGCAGCGTCAGACCGCCCCCGACAGCGAATCGTTCGCCGGAGCGCAGGCGTACTGCGCGAGCCTGGACCTGGCCGGCGGAGGGTGGCGGATGCCGACCCGGATCGAGCTGCTGTCACTGATCGACACCACCCGCACCGGCCCGGCCATCGACGTGTCGGCCTTCCCGGGCACCGCGGCGCCGCTGTGTGAGCTGACCCGGCAGGGACAGGTACCCGCTGGAGCCGGCGTCCCGGGGGAGCCGGCTCAGCGGGTACCGCAGGACGACCTGATGATCAGGCGGGGCTGCAGGAACATCTGACGGACCGGCACCTCGCCCGACTCGGGCGAGTCGATGCGGTCCAGCAGCAGCCGGGCCGCCTGCTCGCCGATCGCCCGCTTGGGCGGGGCCACGGCGGTGAGCGGTACGTCGGCGAGGGAGGCGATCTCGTCGTCGTAGGCGATCAGGGCCAGGTCACGCGGGGGGTACAGACCGCGCAGACGCATATGACGCATCAGCTCGATGGCGTCATGGTCCGAGTGCACCAGAGCGGCGCGCACGCCGTCGGCGAGGCAGGCGTCGAGGAACCGGTCGTAGTGCCGCGCGGCCTCACCCGATCCGAGCGTCGGCCGCCCGCTGTCGACCAGCGGACCGGTGGCATCCAGACCGAGGCGCTCCACCGCCGCCTGGTGTCCCTGGCGCAGCAGTTCGGCGGTGGGGCTGCCGTTGGTGAACAGTCCCACCGCGCGGTGGCCGAGGCCGGCCAGGTGCCGCACCGCGGCGAACGCACCCTGCCGGTGGTCGGAGGCGACGAACTCGCAGGCGGCGAACGGGTCGTGAGGCTGCCGCTCCAGCAGGACGTAGGGCAGGCCGGCGCTCCCCAGCTGTTCGAGGTTCTCCTCGGACAGGTCATGGCCGCCCGGTGAGGCCACGAGCAGCCCCGCCACACCGGACGCGGCGAGTTCCGCCACCCTCTCGGCGTCCTGTCCAGTGGCGTAGTCGCTGAGGCTGATGACCACCCGCGCACCGCGATCGGCGGCCACGGCCTGCACCCCGGCCACCACGCGCGGGTAGTAGTACGTCGCGGAGGGGACGACGAGCCCTATCGCGGGCCGGTCCGCTCCCGCAGGCGCCACGGCACGGCCCCGAGGCCGGGGCGCGTCCGGGGCGGCGTCGTCCTGACCGGCGGCCAGGACGGCGCCGCCCCGGACGCGGCTCAGCCTGCCCTCGCCCTCCAGGTCGAGCAGGTCCCGCCGGACCGTCGCACGGGACACGCCCAGGCGGGAGGCGAGGTCCACGACCTTGAGACCGCCGGAAGCTTTGAGCTCACTGAGCAGCAACTCGCGTCGCTGCGCGACGAGCATGTCGGTCATACGCGCCCCCCTCGGATGAACAGTTCTTGACAATCGTAGGGGAAAGTGCGCGGTGTTGCTCCAAACCGTGCGTTCAGCCCCGGGCCGGATGTCACCTCGACGCGGACGTCTCCGTCCCACCCCTTCCCGACGCGGCACGCACGTCGACCCGCTCGTGGTGGCCGTCGGGGAACCACACGTCGGTCATGCCGTCCGCGGCGGCGGCGACACGAGCACCCCCGAGGAGCGCCTCGCGGTCGTCGCGAAGGCGGGGATCGGCGGTGAGGACGACCAGCGTGGCCAGGAACAAGGGGGTGCCGAGGTGGTGAGGATGGTGGAGCACCGGGAGCGCGGAGTGCTTTCCGAACGCGTTGTTCCCCACGGCCTGGACCACGGTGCCCTCGCGGGGTGCGACATGGCCGTCCGGGATGCGCAGGCAGGCCAGCGCGGAGGTCAGTCCGTCGTTGCGGCGGACCGCCACCCAGCCCTCGCCCACCTCCGCCGTGCAGGCCCCGTCGTCATGGGCGAGGGCCCACCCCGTCTCGCGGACACCGTTGCCGGCCTGGGCACGCACATGGTGCAGCCGGATCTCCCACGGGCCGTGGACCGCGCTGACGGTGGAGATGGATCCGCGGGCCCCGGGGGCCGAACCGTCGTCGGCGTACCAGGAGGCCGCCGTACGGCCCTCGGTGTGCAGGCGGTGGATACGGCGCCGTCTGGACGCGGCGGATCCGTCGAGCACGGCGATGTACTGGTCCGGTGTGACGGTGCAGTCGTCGGCCGGGGTCTGGGGCGCGGTCGCGGTGGAGTAGGCGAGCCGGGAGTAGTGCGGGCTCTCCGGGTAGGCGGCGGGAGGGGGCGGCTGGCGGTCGCTGCCGTGGTTGACCAGCCGGACGATGCCGTCGGCCGCCGTACTGTGCAGGAGCCACCCCGGGCCGGGCAGCGCCAGCACCCGGTCCGTCGTGTCGACCGGGCCAGGTTCCTCGGTCGCGGTCCACACCGGATGGCCGGGCGGCAGCAGCAGGCCGAGGAACGCCTTCGACGCCCAGTACGGTGAGGCAGGCCCCGAATAGGCCTGGGTGACGGGCAGGTACGGGCGGTACCAGCCCAGGCTGAGCAGGCCGTCGGGGCCGGGCACGCCCCGGTCGGTGAAGTGTTTCAGCGCCCCCGAGGCCAGCCGCCGGGTGCGGCCGGGGGTGTGTGCACGCTGAGCACCGCCGACCGGGCGATGAGCTCCGGGAGCCGCGCCACCCTGGTGACGCCTTCCGCCCGGAAGACCTCGTCGCCCTGGTACGGGTCCCAGGCGAGGACTTCGGTGCCGATCCGGTGCAGCCGGCGGGCGGCCTTCTGGGCCACGGAGCCGAACGACACCAGTCCCACGGTCCGGCCGCGGATCCCCGGGACGTCCTCCAGAGGGGGCAGGGCACGTTCGGTGACGATCCGTCGGGAGCGGCGGTGTACGTCCTTCAGGGCCAGCACGGTCTGGGCGAGGACGTAGTCGGCGACCGGCTCGTTGTTGGCGTCGGCTGCCGAGACGACGGTGATGCCGCGTTCCCACACCGTGTCGCCGGCCAGGCCGCGGACCGAACCGGCGGCGGGCAGCACGGTGCTCAGCCGCGGGAGCCGGCCGAGCAGTTCCTCGGTGAGCCGGGGGGATCCCCAGGAGCAGACCAGCACCTCGGCCTCCCCTCGCCGGGGGTGGGCGGCGAGTTCGGAGCCGTCACGGCAGTCGGCCACCACATCGGCCAGCTCGTTCAGTTCCGCCCAGCCTGCCGGTCCGAGGAGTTCCTCGCGCAGGGCGGGTGTGATGACCACCGCGACGGCCGGGCGCCGGGCGACCGCTGCGGGCGTCGGCCGGTCCGGTGCGCCGGACGCGGTCCTGCCGTCGCGGGCGGCGCTTCCGTCGTCGCGGATGCCGGCCGGGCTAGCCAACGCGGACCAGCCGCGTCCACTCGGCGGCGAGCCGAGCGTGCCCGAGCGCGGTGAGGTGCACGCCGTCGTCGGCGATCGCCGTGGGGTCTCCGGCCTCGCGTGCCGCCTGGTTGAGCAGGCCGTCCGCCGCCAGCAGCTGCGCGTCGAACTCGGCGGCCAGGCGGCGGACCACCTGGATGCGCGGGTCGAGGTCCGCACGCCACTCCCACTGCTCCGGCCGCACGGGGACGAGGAACGGTTCGATCAGGACCAGCCGGGTGCCGCCGTCCCGGAAGGGAAGCAGCAGGGCGCGGTAGTCGCGCTCGTAGTCCGCGGTGGACGTCGGGTCCTGGGAGTCGTAGCGCCGCCAGGTGTCGTTGATGCCCACCAGCACCGACAGGACGTCAGGTTTCAGTTGGACGGCGTCGCGGTCCCAGCGGGCCCTGAGGTCGGCGGCGCGGTGGCCGCTGATTCCCCGGTTGAGCACGTCGGGGGCCGATCCCGTGGCAATGAGCGTTTCGGCCACGGCGGCGACATAGCCGTGGCCGAGACTCCGGTCGTCGTCGGTGTCACGTCCGGCGGCGGTGATGCTGTCGCCCTGGAACACCAGTCGGGCTGAACTCGGGATGTCGAAAGCCATGTTCTTTCCTGTCGAGACGGCAGGCCGGCGCCGGGCGGCGGGCCGGAGCCGGGGGTACGAGCACCGCGGACGCCGGTGGGCGCGCCGCGCTGCTCGTGGGCGGCCCGGAGCTCGTCCGGTCCGGTCCCCCGGTGAGCGCACTGATTGTGCACGCTCTGAACGAATTGAACAACCCTTCTCGCAAATCAGCTCACTGACGCTGCATTTTTGTTCATATTGCTTCATTCAGTTCGTCGTGCAAGGCGTCCTCATCGGCCGAAGCCTCCCTGATGTGTGCTCTTTCCGCTGACAGGCCGCCTGTTCCCCGGGTCCGGACCGTCCGATCCCCCTTGTGGCCGAACGAAGCCTTGTGCAACGTCTGGTTCGTTCAGGCGCGCTGGTGTAAGCATGTCCCCAGCCGGTCGGGCACCGGACGGGGAGCGAGCCGCAGATGCTCCCCCACCTCGCCCTCCGGCTCCTCGGCGACGCTTCGGCCGTCGCCGCGGGAAGCCGCGATCCCGTGCCGCACCACGCGCTCTTTCCGTATGCCCACGGCGCCCCGCAGCCCGGTCCGTGCCCGTCCGTGCCGGCCCGGCCGCCGGGTCCTGTTCTCCTTCCCGAACCCGGCCCCGCCCGGCCGGACGCCACCTCCCCCAGGCGCTCCCCTCCCCCGTCAAGGAGTTGACCACCGTGCCGCACATCAGTCGACGCACCATGCTCGCCTCGGCCGCCGCCGGCGGAGCCGCCGTCCTGCTCTCCTCCTCCGCGACAGCGGCGCAGGCGGCGCCCGTCCCGGCCGACGAGGCGACTCGGGCAGCGGATCTCACCGGTCACGACCCCGTGACCCTGAAGTGGCTCGAAGGCGGCACCCCGGCCGAGCTGGCGGCGGGCGCGACCTGGGGCGTGCCCTGGCCACGCGGCGCTTTCGCCCCGGACCAGCAGTTCTCCCTCACCACCGGCTCCGGCGCCGAGGTCCCGGTGCAGACCTGGCCCACCGGCTGGTGGCCCGACGGCTCGGTGAAGTGGACGGCGCACGCCGTGGCCGAATCCGCTCCCCGCGGTGAGACCTACCGACTGCAAGCGGGCACCCCTCAGGCGCCCGACACGGCCCTCCACGTGAAGACGACCAGCGGCGCGATCGTGGTGGACACCGGAGTCGTACAGGTCACCTTCGGCCGGTCCGGCAACGACCTGGTCAAGTCGATCACCCGCGGCGGCGTCCGGATCGCCGGCACCGGCCGGCTGATCGCCTCCCGCCAGGACAAGCCGTCCGACGAGTCCGCCGCCGTCGAGTCCGAGGCCTACACCGGCACCGTCACGAAGACGACCGTCGAGCAGAACGGTCCGGTCCGCGCGGTGATCAAGGTCGAGGGCAAGCACCGCAAGGGACCGCGGTCCTGGCTTCCGTTCACCGTCCGCTTCTACCTGTACGCCGGCTCCGACGCCGTCCGGCTCGTGCACACCTTCTTCTACGACGGCAACGAGCAGAAGGACTTCATCAACGGGCTCGGGGTCCGGTTCGCCGTGCCGATGCGCGGGGAGCTGTACGACCGTCACATCCGCTTCGCCGGCGACGGCAAGGGAGTGCTCGCCGAGGCGGTCCAGGGCATCACCGGACTGCGCCGCGATCCGGGCGCCGCCGTGCGCACCGCGCAGTACGAGGGCAAGACCACCCCGGACGCCTCGACCTGGGACACCCGGGTCACCAGCAGACTCCAGTGGATCCCCGCCTGGGGCGACTACCGCCTGTCCCAGCTCAACGCGCACGGCTACGAGATCCGCAAGCGCACCACGTCCGGCCACTCCTGGATCCGGGTGGACGGCGGGAAGCGGGCCGGCGGCCTCGCCTACGTCGGCTCGCCGACCGGCGGTCTCGCCTTCGGCATGCGCAACTTCTGGCAGCTGCACCCCACCGAGCTGGAGGTGACCGGCGCCGCCGGGGACACCGCCACCGCCACGGTGTGGATGTGGTCGCCCCGGGCCGGCGCCATGGACCTGCGCTTCTACCACGACGGCATGGGCCAGGACACCTACGCCGAGCAGCTGGACGCGCTGGAGATCACCTACGAGGACTACGAGCCCGGCTTCGGCAGCCCCTACGGTGTCGCCCGCACCACGAACTGACCTTCCGCGCGCTGGACGCCACGCCCACCTCGGAGCGGTTCAGCGAGCTGGCCGCGGCGAACGCCACCCTGCCGCTGATCGTCAGCAGTCCCGAACACAACCACTCCGCCGGGGTGTTCGGCGCCTGGTCCCCGGTGGACCGCTCCGACGCGCTGAAGAAGGCGCTGGAGGACCGCCTCGACCAGATGCACACCTACCACCGCGAGCAGGTCGATCAGCGCTCCTGGTACGGCTTCTGGGACTACGGCGACATCATGCACAGCTACGACGGCACCCGGCACACCTGGTGCTACGACGTCGGCGGCTACGCGTGGGACAACTCGGAGCTGTCCAGTGACATGTGGCTCTGGTACCACTATCTGCGCACGGGCGACGCCGCCGCGTTCCGCTTCGTCGAGGCGATGAGCCGGCACACCAGCGAGGTCGACGTCTACCACCTGGGCAAGTACGCCGGGCTGGGGACCCGCCACGGTGTCGTGCACTGGGGCGACAGCGCCAAACAGGTCCGCATCAGCAATGCCGGCTACCGGCGCTTCCACTACTTCCTCACCGCGGACGAGCGGATCGGCGACGTACTGCACGACCTGGTCGACTCCGACCGGACCTTCCTGGTCCTGGACCCCGGCCGCAAGCTGTGTGACACCCCCATCGAGCCCGATCCGTCGGCGCTCGGCGTGGGCACCACCACCGACTGGGGCGCACTGGCGATGGCGTGGCTGGCGGAGTGGGAGCGCAACGGCGACCCCATCGCCCGCACCAAGCTGATCAACGGGGCGAGCACCATCGCGGCGCTGCCCAACGGCTGGGTCCAGAGCGGGGAGATCACCTACGACCTCGCCGACGGCACGTTCACCGGCCCGAGCGAGAAGAGCGTCTCCGTGGGCTCCCTCAGTTCGGTGTTCGGGCTGATCGAGGTGATGACCGAGTTGATCGACCTGGTCGACCTGCCCGAGGTCAGAACCAAGTGGATCGAGTTCTGCCGCCTCTACAACGGCACCAAGGCCGAGCAGATCGAGGCCACCGGCGTCAGCTGGGGCAACCTCAACCTGGGGCAGGCCTACTCACGCGCCACCGCCTACGCGGCGAAGGAACTCGGCGACGGCACACTCGCCGCGCGGGCGTGGAGCGAACTGCGCAAGGGGGCCGCCGGCTACCCGGACACGCTGTCCTTCGTGCCGAAGCACTACGAGGGGCCTGCCGTCCTCAACCCCGTCGACGAGGCGCCGCTGTCCGCCAACGGCAGCGCGCAGTACGGGCTGGCGGCGATCCAGTGCCTCGCGCTCGTCGGGGACGAGATCGCCTGACCCACGACCGCTCCGGGCGGCGGGAGCCGCCCGGAACACCGGACCGGCCCGGCCCGTCCCCTGCGGGGGCTGAGGAGGAACCATGGCCGACGCACTCGTCGAACGGCGCCGCGGGCAACTGGTCACGGAACTGAAGGCGTCCGGCGGACGCAGGGTGGTCGATCGCCGTCAGTTGCACCTCCAGCCGGTTCTGATCGTGCGGGACTCCTGCGGCAGCGGCCTTCGGGCGACGGCGCGGACGCGACACGGCGTGCGCGAGCGGACCGCGCGGGTCGACGCGATCACCTGACCGGGAGCGGGGCCGCGGGAAGCCATTCCGTTGCCGGGCCTCTCCGGGCGAGACCCCGGCGTTCGGCTTCTCCGGGATGACCGACGGCTGCCGGATCAAGGGGTTCGGCGGCACCGCGAGCCATCCGAAACGATGAACTTCGAGCCAACGGGACGGAGGTCTTCATGCAGCATCAGCATCGTCACAGGGCCACACGGTGGCGGCCGTACATCACCGCACTGGCAGGCTTCGCCCTCGTGGGCGCCCTGCTGACCGGGCTCACGGGACCTGACGAAGCCGGCGCCGACTCAACGGCACACGGGTCGGCCGGCGCCGTAGCCGCTGCCGACGGACCGCGACAGATGGAACGGCTCGGCCGAGGAGTGGTCGCCGTGCGCTCAGGCGAGTCCGCGGTGTTCGTCTCCTGGCGTCTACTCGCCCTGGACCCGCAGGGAATCGGCTTCAACGTCTACCGTTCCACCGGAGGTGGCAGCTATCACTCACCAGCACAGCCGGGTCCGAGGTGGAGGGCGGGCCGGCCGCCTGTCCGGCCCGCCCTCCACCTGTTCGGCCGTCTCCGTGCTCCCGCCCCGACCGGCCACCTCGACGGAGAAGCGCAGCCCCGGCAGCGGCTTCGGACACCCCGACGGCACCGGCACCCGGCTGATGAGCTCCCCCTCGTGCCGCAACCGCACACGCCATCGGTCGGCACCGACGTGCCCGGTCCCGTGAACCAGCGCCGAGCCGCCGACCCGCGGAACGGGGCACACCGGTCGTCGCGGAGATGTCCACGCCGGTGTCGGCGACGGACTCGGTCAACGGGACGCCGCACCGGGTCCGGTCAGTCGTCGGGCAGGGTGCCGGTGCGTGCCACCTCGGAGTACCAGCGGGCGCTGGCCTTCGGGATCCGCGTGCCGGTCGGGTAGTCCACGTAGACGGCACCGAAGCGCTTGCCGTAGCCGTGCCCCCACTCGAAGTTGTCCAGCAGCGACCACAGGAAGTACCCGCGTACGTCCGCTCCGTCCGCGACGGCCTGGTGGACGGCGGCCAGGTGGCCGCGCAGGTAGGCGATACGGGCGGGGTCGTTGACCTGGCCGGAAGGGTCGGCGTAGTCGTCGCAGGCGGTGCCGTTCTCGGTGATGGCCAGCGGCAGCCCGGGGAAGTCGGAGGCCAGCCGCCGCAGCAGGTCGTACAGGCCGGTCGGGTCGACGGCCCAGCCCTTCATCGGGGTGGTGTCGCCCGGGGGCTGGTGGAAGGCGACCTCGTCGGCGGCCGGCCACGGGCTGTGGGCGCTGTTGCCGTGCCCGTCCGAGGAGTGACTGCCGCTGCCGTCGGCCCGGGAGACGAGGGTGGGCGTGTAGTAGTTGACGCCGAGGAGGTCGAGCGGCTGGTGGATCAGCGCCAGGTCGCCGTCCCGCACGTACGACCAGTCGGTCAGTGCGGCGGTGTCCTTGAGTAGGTCCTCCGGGTAGGCGCCGCGCAGCATCGGTCCGGTGAAGACCCGGTTGGCCAGCGCGTCGATGCGGCGCGCCGCATCGGCGTCGGCGTCGCTGCCGGTGAGCGGGCGCACCTGGTGGAAGTTGAGGCTGACCAGGCACCGGGCGTCGGCGGGGATGCGGTCGCGCAGTGCCTGGACGGCCAGGCCGTGGGCCAGATTGAGGTGGTGGGCGGCGCGCAGGGCGGCGACCGGGTCGGTGCGGCCGGGGGCGTGCACGCCGGAGCCGTAGCCGAGGAAGGCACTGCACCAGGGCTCGTTGAGGGTGGTCCAGGTCTTCACCCGGTCGCCGAGTGCGTCGGCGGCCAGGGCCGCGTACTCGGCGAACCGCTCGGCGGTGGCTCGCTCCGGCCAGCCCCCGGCGTCCTCCAGTTCCTGCGGCAGGTCCCAGTGGTAGAGGGTGACGACGGGCTGGATGTTCTTCTCCAGCAGCTCGTCGACGAGGCGCCGGTAGAAGTCGAGCCCTTTCTGCGCGGCGGGGCCGCGGCCGGTGGGCTGGATGCGCGGCCAGGCGAGGGAGAAGCGGTAGGCGCCGACGCCGAGGTCGGCCATGAGGGCGACGTCCTCGCGCCAGCGGTGGTAGTGGTCGGTGGCGATGTCACCGCTGTCGCCGTTGCGGACCCGGCCCGGGGTGCGGGCATAGGTGTCCCAGATGGACGGTGTGCGGCCGTCCTCCGCGACGGCTCCCTCGATCTGGTACGCGGCGGTCGAGAAGCCCCACAGGAAGCCTTCGGGGAAGGTGCGGGAGGCGTCCGGGGCGGACGCGGTCTGCTGCTGTGCTGCGGTGACCACGTGGTTCCTTCCGAGTTGAGGTGGTGCGGCGGGTCAGCCCTTGACGGCGCCCGCCATGATGCCGCCGACGATCTGCCGGCCGAAGACGACGAACATCGCCAGCAGCGGCAGCGTGCCGAGCAGCGCGCCCGCCATGATCAGGGACTGGTCCCGGACGTAGCCGGCGCTGAGCTGGGTGAGGGCGACGGGAACCGTCGGGTTGGTCATGTCGAGCACCACGAACGGCCAGAAGAAGTCGTTCCAGGCGTGCACGAACGTGATCATGAAGATGACCGCCATCGCCGGGCGGGCCACGGGCAGCACGATGCTCCAGAAGATCCGCAGCGAGTGCGCGCCGTCCACGCGGCCGGCCTCGACCAGTTCGTCCGGCAGTGCCTCCGACAGGTACTGCCGCATGAAGAAGACACCGACCGCGCTCACCAGGGTGGGGAAGATGACGGCGGGCAGCTCCTGCGACCAGCCCAGCTCGGACATCATCATGAACAGCGGTACGACGCCGAGCTGCGGCGGCACCATCATGGTGCCGATCACCAGCATGAGCAGGACGTTGCGGCCTTTGAACCGCAGCTTGGCGAAGGCGAATCCGGCCAGTGTCGCGAACAGCACCGTGGACAGGGCGATGGCACCGGCCACGATCGTGGAGTTGATCATGGCCTTGCCCATCGCCGCCTCGTCCCAGGCACGGGCGAGGTTGCTGAAGAGGTTGGGTCCGGGCAGGAACGGCGGCGGCGTCTGGCTGACCCGGGTGTTGTCGGTGGAGGCCGCCACCATCGTCCAGTACAGCGGGAAGATCGACAGGATCGCCGTGACGGCGAGCAGGACGTAGGCGAGCGGGCCCGCGTGATGCTGGCGGCCGGCGCGCCGGCCCGGCATCCGGATGCCGCCGTGGACGAAGGTCGTCTTCGACGCGGTCTTCGAGGTGGCCCGGTCCGTGGCGTCCGTCCGGACCGGGAGGCTGTCTGTGGTCATGGAGACTCCTGGTCAGCAGGTCAGGACGTACGGGGACGCAGGCGCTTGATCAGCAGCTGCGCCACGAAGACGAGGGCGAGCAGCAGGAACATCACCCAGGCGACGGTCGCCGAGCGGCCCATCTGGTAGTTCTTCCAGCCCTCCTCGTACAGCAGCAGGCCCAGCGTCTGGTACTGGTTGTCGGCGCCGCCCGTCACGCCGTTGGGCCCCTGCCCGAAGATCAGCGGCTCACCGAACAGCTGCGTCGCGCCGATGGTGGAGAGCACGATGGTGAAGACGATGGTGGAGCGGATGCCCGGCACGGTGACGTGCGTGAACTGCTTCCAGCGGGAGGCTCCGTCGATGGCGGCGGCCTCGTACCGGTCGGCGGGGATGGCCTGCATGGCGGCCAGGTAGAGCAACGCGTTGTATCCGGTCCAGCGCCAGATGACGATGGTCGAGATCGCGAGCTGGGCGGGCCACTTGTCGGCCTCCCAGTCCACCGGGTCGACGCCGACCAGACCGAGCACCCAGTTGATCATGCCGAAGTCGCGTTCGAAGATCATGGTGAACACGAGGGCGGCGGCACCGACCGAGGTGGCGTAGGGGACGAGCGAGGCGACGCGGAAGAAGAGCGAGCCGCGCATCCGGTAGTTGAGCAGGTGGGCCAGGCCGAGCGCCATCAGCAGCTGCGGCACCGTGGAGATGACGCCGATCGTGATGGTGTTCCCCAGTGCGTTCCAGAAGCGGTCGTCGCCCCAGAGCTCGACGTAGTTGTCGAACGCCACCCACTCCATGACGTCGAGGGTGGCCAGTTCCACCCGGTGCAGGGAGATCCAGGAGGTGTAGAGAAGGGGATAAAGGCTGAACGCGGCGAACACGACGAAGAACGGTGCGACGAAAGCGTACGGTGCGCCCTTGACGTCCAGCCGGTGCAGCAGCGCGCCGCGCCGCCGGCCTGCGCCTTCGCCGCCCGGCGTGCGGGACGGTCCGCGACGCCCCTCGCCGCCGACCTGGGCCTTGGTGGTGGAGGTGGCCACCGGACTTCCTTCCTTCGAGAGCTTCAGGTGCGAGCCGGTTGTCGGGCCCGGGCCCGCCGGTGACGTGCGGGCGGGCCCGGGTGGCCGGAAGGGCGACGGGTCAGCCGACCGCCTTCTCGATGCGCTCCGCGGTGGTCTGCCATGCCTCGTCACGCGAGGCGTCCCCCTGCTCGATCAGGGCCAGGCCCTGGGAGAAGGTGTCCTTGATCGTGCCGTCCTTGCGGCCGAGGACCTGCTTGTCCGGGATCTCCTGGGCGGCCTCGCCGAAGATCTGCCCGATCGGGGCGTTGTCGAAGTACTCCGAGGTCACCTTCTGCACCTCGGGGGAGTCCAGGGCCTCCTGCGAGGACGGAACACTGCCCTGCTCCTGGAAGATGTGCGTCTGCTGCTCGGGTGCGGTCAGCCAGGCGACGAGCTTCTTGGCCTCCTCCTTCACCGGGCTCTGCTCGACCACACCGAGGAAGGAACCGCCCCAGTTGGCGCCCTTGGGAGCCTTGGCCACGTCCCAGTTGCCCTTGTTCGCCTCGCCGGCCTTCTCGCTGATGTGGCCGAGCATCCAGGCCGGGCAGACAGCCGTGGCGAACGTGCCGTTGGCCAGGCCCGGATCCCAACCGGGCTGGAACTGACGGAGTTTGGCGGTCAGACCCTCCTCGGCGGCGTCGGCGGCGAGATTCCAGGCCTCCTTGACGACCGGGTTCGTCTCGTAGATGAGATCGCCCTCGGTGTTGTAGTACTGCTCGGGGTATCCGTAGACCATGGCGTTGAACAGGCCGCTGGCCGCGTCCGTGTACGCCACGTCACCGCCCTTGAAGTCCTTCTTGAAGGTGCGGCCGACCTCGACGAACTTCTTCCAGTCGCCCTCCCACAGCTTGGCGACCTCATCGCGGTCGGTGGGCAGTCCGGCCTTCTCGAAGTAGTCCTTGCGGTAGCAGACGGCCATCGGGCCGATGTCGGTGCCCAGGCCCAGCACCTTGCCGTCCTTGGTGGTGATCTGGGACAGCTTCCACGGCAGGAAGTGGTCCGTGCCCGTCACACCGGAGAAGTCCGCGAACTTGTCGGCCTGGGTGTCGACGATCTCCTTGGCCCGGCCGATCTCGATGCCCTGGATGTCCTTCAGGCCCTTGCCCGCGGCCAGCCTGGTCTGCAGGGCGGTGTAGTACGTCTGCTCGTCGCCGGCCACCTCGGCCTTGATGTCGACGTTCGGGTTCTCCTTCTCGTACTGCTCGAAGAGGCCCGTCTCCTTGAAGCCCATCACCCCGTACAGACCCACGGTGATGGTGACCTTGCCGTCCTTCTTGCCGCCGCCCGTCACCGATTCGTCACTGCCGCCGCAGCCGACGACGAGCGCGAGCGCACCGGCGGCCGCGACGACCCCGGCCGCTCTTCTGCGTAATGACCTGTGAAGCATGCTCATGTGTCTTCCTCCAAGCTATGGGCGCCGACGCACCGGGGTGGCGGGGGTATGCGGTGGCTATGGGGCTGTGGCGGACACGGCAGGCGATGGGAACGTGCCCACCTGAGGGATGGGAACGTGCCCAACTGGCGGTGGGAACGTGCCCACCGGCGGTTGGAAGACTCGTGGCAGCGAACGGCTATGTCAATGACTTGAAGACGATTCGTTGCCCGCCCGAGCACCCCGATTCGGTGGGTGACTCCGTGAGACCCGTGGCTGGCACGGTCGCGTCTGCCACAATTACCGCTGGTCACGTCCGCGGCCGGTGCTGCCGCGGTTGCCGCCGGGAGGGACACATGACAGGGAACGACCAGCCCACGATCAAAACGGTCGCCGCCCGTGCCGGGGTGGGGCGGACCACGGTGTCCCGCGTCATCAACGGCTCGGACCTCGTCAGCGCCGATGCCCGCGCGCGGGTACTGGCGGCGATCGAAGAATTGAACTACGTTCCCAACTCGGTGGCCCGGGGCCTGGTGACCAGCCGCACCGACGCGTTGGCCCTGGTGATACCGGAGTCCGAGAGCCGGCTCGGCTCGGAGCCGTTCTTCGCCGCCCTGATCCGCGGCGTCAGCGGTGCGCTCGCCGAGACGCGGACCCAGCTGCAACTCACGCTCGTCCGCGACCGGTTCGAGCGGGACCAGCTGGCCGCGACGGTGGCGACCCGCCGGGTCGACGGTGTGCTGCTGGTCTCGGTCCACGCACGTGACCGGCTGCCCGGGATGCTGGAGGAGATGGGGCTGCCGACCGTGCTGGCCGGCCGCCGCGACGAGCGGGAGCGGCTCAGTTACGTCAGCTGCGACAACGCCGGGGGCGCCGCCGCGGCCGTCCGGCACCTGCTGGACAGGGGCCGCCGCCGCATCGCCACCGTCACCGGGGCACTCGACATGGACGTCGGCCGGAGCCGGCTCGCAGGCTGGCGCGAGGGCCACCGCGAGGCCGGACTGCGGGCCGACGAATCCCTGGTCGAGGCGGGGGACTTCACCGAGGAGGGGGGCCGTCGGGCCATGCGTTCACTGCTCGAACGCGCGCCGGACCTCGACGCCGTCTTCGCCGCCTCCGACCTCATGGCCGTCGGCGCCCTGGCCGAACTCCGTCGCCAGGAGCGGCGGGTGCCGGACGATGTCGCCGTCGTCGGATTCGAGGACTCCATCCTCGCCCGCCACACCAGCCCGCCGCTGACCACGGTGCGTCAGCCCGTGGAGGAGCTGGGCCGGACGATGACCCGGATACTGATCGACATCACTCAGCACGGCGCGGACCGACAGCAGGTGACACTGCCGACGGAGCTGGTGGTGCGCGAGTCGTCCTGACGTGCTCCCGGGCCTCTGGGCCCTGTCGTCACATTCCCGCGGGCCCTGCGGCAGATGCGGGCCCGGGCGGATGCGGCCGGAGACATCGGCCGGCTGGTCCAGTTCGGCTCCGCCATCGTGCGCGCGCCCCTCAGCACGCCGCGGCCACGGGCCGAAGAAGAGGACCGTCCGGCAGGACGAAGCGGGTGATCACGCCCTCGGCCGATCCCGAGGCGGACTGACAACCGAAATCCACCTCGCTCGCGACGGCCGGGGACGGCCCGCTGGCCGTCATGCTCACGCCCGGCCGGCGTCACGACGGCGTCTGCGCAGGCCCACTTCTCGAGCGGATCCGAGTGCCCCGCCTCGGTCGGGGCCGACCGCGCTGCCGGCCGGACCACGTGGTCGCGGACAAGGCCTACGCCTCCCGCGGCTTCCGCGCCCACCCCCGCAAGCGCCGCATCAGCCACACCATTGCGGAGAAGCGGGGCCGGCAACGCCACCGCCGGGCCCAGCGGCCGAACCCGAAGAGGCCTCGCCCTCGTGCGCTCCGCGCCGGGTGGAAGCGTCCGGTGATGACGGCCGTCGGTGCCATGTTCCACCGCCCGCGGTGCGGAGCCTGGTGGCGATCCTGTCGTGGTAGCCGACAGCGTTCACGACGACGAGGGCCGGCAGTTCGAGGGGCTGCCGGCGGGTGGGAGAGCCGCGGGCGGTTGCAGCAGGGATCCTGCCTCGTCAGGTCGAGCTCGCCGGTGATCGAGAACAGGACAGCCACCGGAAGAACGTGCGTCCGGCCGCGACCCTGTAGTCGATCAAGAACCTTCCCCGCACCGGGCAAGTACCGCACCGGAGCGGTCGCCACCAGGGGGCGAGTGGTCGGCACACCGAACCCCCGTCACCCACAAAGACGCGCCCCACCCACCGACCCTGACTGTCCGCATTGGATCTAATGCACTGAGTGACGATCCTCTTATGGTCGAAGCGAGGCCAACACCGGATCCCTGGAGGATTCGTGGCACGCTTCCGCACTCGTCTGGCCCTGCTCGGCTCGGCCGCAGCTCTCGCCGCCGGCGCCCTTGTCCCCGCGCAGTTCGCCGGGGCCCAAGCCTCCGCCGCGGCCGAGGAGCACCAGTGGGTCGCCCTCGGTGACTCCTACACCGCCGGGGTCATCCGGGCCGCGGGCAACACCTTCGAAGTCCCGCGCGACGGCTGCGAGCGCACCGACCGGGCCTACCCCAGGTCATCGACCGCGACCTCGGCGGTCTCTTCGAGCTGACCAATGTCAGCTGTGGCGCCGCCACCATCGAGAACGTCACCGACACACCCCAGCACCCGATCGGCCGTCACCTGCCGCCCGTCTCCGAGGACCCGGACCATCCCTTCCCCGCGGTGCCCCCTCAGTCCGAGGCGGTGGGCCCCACCACCGACGTCATCACCGTCGGCGTGGGCGGAAACACCCTGGGATTCGCCGACCTCCTCATGAAGTGCCCGCAGCTGGGCGGCGAAAGCGGCGGCGTGGGCACCCCGTGCAAGGACGCCCTGGGCGCCGGCATCCCGGCCCGGCTGAAGAAAGTGCGCCAGGAATACGACCGGATGCTCAGCGTGCTCCACGAGCGCGCCCCGCACGCGAAGATCCTGGCCGTCGGCTACCCCACGGTCATCCCCAAGGACACCTCCAGTTGCAGCTTCGGCGACCTGACGCAGTTCGGCACGATCACCCAGGGCGACCTGGTCTGGCTGCGCCAGGACGTCCTGGAACCCCTCAACAAGGCCATCGCGAACTCGACCGGCACACAGGAAGCCGCCGGCTTCGTCGACCTCCACACCTCCTCCCAGCACCACAGCGTCTGCGACGACACCAAGTGGGTCGAAGGCTTCGTCACCCTTCCTGACCAGCTGTCCTTCGTGCACCCCAACGCCCTCGGTCACCGCAACGCCGCCGACCACGTCGAAGAAGCGATGCTGAACGCCATCAGCTGAGCCGACCCGCACCCGGCACCCCGCCGACGATCCCCCCACAGTGAACCGGCCTTCGGCATCAGCCGGAGGCCGGTTCCGCGTTCCGGGCACACCACAGTCCCACCCAGCGCACCAGGGCCCTCATTCCCCGGGGCAGGTCCGCTCCTGCGGCAGGCCGTCCGCGTACCGGTCCCATTCCGCGTCGGTGAGCCCCTGTCCCGTCACGGCGCAGGCCGCCCCGACCGGGTCGTCGACGACGGCCACGGCGTGCCGTACGTCCCAGTGGACGAGCTGCGCCGGACGCACCTTCTGCGCCATCCAGGACGAGTCGAGTTCGGTCGTCGCGTCACCCGCGGTGATCAGGCTGTACCGGTCGGGGGTGAAGAGGACGAGTTCCCCCATCGTCTCCCCGTCGCCCGTCACCGAGGCGAGGGCGATCGGGCGAGCGGCGTCGGTGACGTCCCACAGCAGGGTTCGGTCGCTCTCGCCCCACGTGGACGCCGCGAGCATCGTGCCGGTGGAGTCGAAGGCGACCGCGGCGGCCTTGCCGATGTTCCCGCCGACCGAGCCCAGCGGCCGGGGCCGCGCCGTCGTACGCGTCGGCTCGGCGATGTCGTACAACGTGATCTGCTCGCTCGCGTCCGCCAGCGCGAGGCGGCGGCCGTCAGGGCTGAACTCCACGGTCACACCGGGGACCTCGCGGGCGCCGAGGGCGACGAGACGCCGGGGGCGCGAGGGGCTGCTGACGTCCCACAACGACGTGCCCTGCTTCTCCGTCGCCACGGCCAGAGTGGGGCCGACCGGGCTGAACGTCATGGCGTTGACCTGGCTGAGGGGGAGCCGGGCCAGACGGCGCAGAGCACCGCGACGGCCGACGTCCCAGAGCTCCATCTCCTCGTAGCGCCCCTCGAAGTCGTCGCTCGCCACCGCCAGCGCGCCGCCGTCGGCACTGAACGCGAGGGTGAGGACGCCGCCCCTGGTCGTGGCGGTGTCCAGCAGGCGCGGATGGGCGGTGTCGGCGATGTCCCACAGCCGGATCGTTCCCGTCGAGGAGCCGGTGGCCACCAGGCGTACGTCACGGCTGAACGCGGCCGTGGAGACGTCCTCGGCGTCGAGGGACGACAACCGCCTGGGAGCCGTCGGCCGTGTCGCGTCCCACAGTTCGGCCGGCAGCATCGGGCCGTCCAGGTCGTTCTCGTCGTACGCCTGCGTGAGGGTCAGCAGTCCCCGGTCGGGAGTGAACGCCGCAGCCGGCACTCGGATGTTCGGTGCGGAGGTCGACGCGTCCCGTCGCAGGCCGATGCTGTCCGCGAGTTCCCACACCGCGGCCCGACCGTCGTCGGAGGCCGTGGCGATCGTACGGCCGTCCGGTGCGAAGGCGACCGAGGTGACCGCGTCCCTGTGGTCGGTGAAGCGGGTCAGGAGGCGGGGGTAGAACGGCTCGCGGACGTCCCACAACTGGGCCGTTCCGTCAGTGCCGACCGTGGCCAGCCGTCGGCCGTCCCGGCTGAACGCCACGCCTCGCACGGGACCGGCGTGCTCGGAGAGCGTGGCCAGGGGCTGCTGGTCCTGGGTATCGACGAGTTGCTCGATGCTCCACAGGCCCACGCCGTTGTCGCTGGTGGCGGCCGCGAGGGTGTCTCCGTCGGCGGCGATCGACACCGAGAACACCTCGGTCTGCGCGGTCCCGAAGATCGGTACGAAGCCCACGTCGACGGGCTCCGAGCGGTCGGTGAGGGACCAGATCGTCGGCGCCGGGCCCGCGCCGTCCACCACGGCGGTGCGCCCGTCCGGGCTGAACGCCACCCCGTGGACCGGGCCGCTGCTGCCGCCCTTCAGCACGCTCAGCCGACGCGGCGCCTCCGGCTTCGTCACGTCCCACAGCACCGCGTCGGTCCCCGCCCCACCGGTGAGCAGCGAACGGCGGTCCGGGCTGAAGACGACGGCTTCCACCCCGCGGGTGAGTCCACGGAGTTCGGCGACGCGGCGCGGACGGCCGGGATCGGCCACATCCCACAGGGTGACGGAGCGGTCCTGGCTCCCGACGGCGAGGGTGCGTCCGTCGGGGCTGAATCCCACGGCTGTCAACGCGGCCTTCTGCCGGGGCAGCCGGGCGATCCGGTGGGGGTGGGTCCGGTCTGCCGCGGCCCCGGCTCCGACCGTCCCGGGCGCGTTCCACAGGATGACCGTGCGATCGGTGCTCGCCGTGGCGAGGACGCGTCCGTCCGGCCGGTACGCGATCGATTTCACCTGGCCCGTGTGGCCGGTGAGGAACGTGACGCGATGGCGCTCCACGAGCGTGGAGACCAGCCCGGTCCGGCCCTCGGGGGTGGGGAAGAGCCGCTGGGCGGCCGCGCCGAACCGCAGGGCGTCGTCCGCCTGTGTGTCGCGCAGGGCGTCCGCGTGCAGGACGAGACTGCGGGCGACCGACCTGCGCTGCTGGTCCTCGGCTCGTTCACGCTGCTCCGTCGCGCTGTTCCAGAGAGCGGCGAACGTGCCGGAAGCGGCCAGCAGTACGCACAGCACGACGCTGAGGTACCTGCGCGTGCGTCGCGTTCTGCGGTGGCCGGCCGACACGCTTGCTTCGAGGAACGCGCGGGCGGTGGTGTCGAGGGGGATGGCCGGAGGAGTGTCGGAGGTCAGCCACGGCCGGACGCCGGCCAGCCGGCCCCCCGTGTACAGGTAGGCGGCGCCGCGTCCATGGCGCAGCCAGAGGGCGGCGTCCTCGGTGAGCTGCTGGTGAACGGGGAGTTCGTGCTGCGCGTCCCGGATCCATGTGTTCAGTCGCGGCCAGGTGTGCAGCAGGGCCTCGTGGGAGATCTGGGCGCTGTCGCGGTCCACGGTGACCAGGCGGGCGCGGGCCAGACGGTCCAGGACCCGGGCGTCGGGGGCGGACCGGCGCGGTGGCACGTCCGCCCCGGATCCTGCTTCGCGTACGGCGTCACTCCCGTCGCCGTCCCGCTGTCCTGGCGTGCGCCCGGGTGGCTGCTCCTGCGCCGTGCCGCCCACGTCGGTGGTGCGCAGCGGACGCCGTACCACCTCGCCGCCGCTGGTGATCTCCACCATCCGCAGGAGCAGGGGGCGCAGCGCCGCCCGCTCCGGTTCGTCCAGGTCGGCGTACAGCCGTTCCGTGGCCGTGGCCACGGACTGCCAGATGCCGCCGGTGGCCTGGTAGCCGGCGAGGGTGAGGACGGCGCCGTCCCGGGCGAGCCAGGTCTCGCGCAGGGCGTGGGCCAGAAAGGGAAGGGCCGTGTCGGGCGCGGTCTCCGGTGACACCGCGGCGCGCCCCCGGCCCGTGGTGTCCCGCTCCCGGAGGTCGTGCAGGAGCCGTTGGACCAGGCCGGTCTCCAGGGTGAGGCCGGCACGGCGGGCGGGCTCTTCGATCGCCGTGCGCAGGGACCCGGTGGACATGGGGGTGAGGGAGATCTGTCCGCGGGCGAGGGCCTGGGCGAGCGGCTCCTCGGCGAGACAGCTGCCGTAGTGATCGGCACGGACGCCGATGACGACACGGGGACTTCGGAGCCGTACGGCCGTCCCGGAGGCCTGGGCCGGGCCGCAGAGCAGACGGATGAACCGCCGGCGTTCCCCGGGATCGGCGGCTCGGGTGAAGATCTCCTCGAACTGGTCGACCACGAGGAGCCCGCACGGCGGCCGGTCGTCCCGAGGCGGGGGGAGGCACCCCTCGGTGAGGTCGGCGAGCACGTCGTCGAAGGGACGGTCGACGGCCTCCGACCACAGCCGTGCCAACGCCTGAAGCGGCTGCGCACCGGGCGCGGGGAGCAGCAGGACGGGCCAGGGTGCGGCAGGGGTGGAGCCGGCTTCGTGCCGCAGCTGCAACTCGGGCAGGAGGCCGGCCCGCAGGAGTGAGGACTTCCCGACACCCGACGGCCCCACCAGTACCACGGGATCGGCGGTGCGGGCCCGGCACACCCGTGTCACCAGGTCCGCGACCACGTCGTCGCGGCCGGTGAAGTGGATGTGGTCCTCGGCGGTGAAGGGCTTCATACCGGGATAGGGACACGGCACGTCGGCGGGCGGTGTCCGGAGGGGCTCGGCGGCTGTGGGATAGGCGCGGTTCGCGGCGACGACGAGGCGGCCGAGCGTGCCCTCGCTCCACTGGCGGGGGGTCACCGGCCCGTCGGCGAAGGCCCGTACGAGGGCGTCGTGCAGGTCGTCGAGGGTGAGCACGGGCGGCCCGCCGGGATCGCCGTCGCGCAGCAGTTCCAGCAGCCGGCCGCTGAAGAGGGTGTGCCGTGCGCCCGGGGGCGCGAAGGACGCGGCGAAGTGGGAGGCGGAGGTCAGCAGGAAGCTGCCGTCGGGCCGGGCCGAGGCGAAGGGGTCCGCGGTGCGCCGGCCCCGCGGTGCGCCGGCACGGCCGGAGAAGCAGCAGTCGAGGATGACGGCGCTGCCGCCGACCGCTCTGCCGAGCAGGTCCTGGACGGTTCGGTAGGGCACGGCGTGGGAGATGCTCTCCGCGTGGCGGCTGCCGTGTGTGGCCAGGTGGAGATCGTCCTTCGGGCCGAGCAGGCCATGGCCGACGTAGTAGAAGAGGACGGGTCCGTCGGCGTGTTCCACGGTGTTCTCCAGCACCGTCACGACATCCGGTGGGGAGGCGTCGGCCGGCAGCCGGAGGATGCGCTCCGGTGCCATCCGGCAGGTGTCCGCCAGAAGCGACTGGAGGTCGTCGAGCGTGGTGTCGACTCCGGGCAGTCCGGACAGCTGGGAGCCTTCGACGTGGTGCCCGGTGCCGACCAGTACGGCGTACGCGCCCGGCGAAGCGAGGCCGAACCCCGGCGGCTCCCTGTCCGCGGGCCGGTTCGCGGTCACTCGGGAGGCTGGGGGTCAGGGTCGGGAGTGCCGGTCGGCTCCTCCGACGGCGGCGACATCAGGTCGGCGGTCAACCGCCGTGCCAGCTCCGCGGCTTGATCGGCGTCCATGCCCTTGACGTGGGTGGAGACGATGGTGACCTCCCGGCCGTCGGCCTGCCGGACGGTGATGGTCTGGCTGCCCCTGCGGGTCTGGGCCCAGGCCACCACGGCTCCGGCGAACGCCGCCGCCACGCCACCGGGTTCGAGGAGCGCGAGCAGGGCGTCGGTGGCCACTCCCATCTCGCCCGGAGGGGGCGTCGCAGCCGTCTGCCGACGGGTCCGGCCGCGTAACTCGGGCTGCTCGTCCAGCCATTGCCGCAGCAGCTCGCACGGAGCCGCTCCGTCGCGCCGAGCGTTGTCGTCCCGCACCGTTATGGTGATGCGCATACTTCCCCCCGAACCTGTGACCATCCGCATACACATCGTAGCCACCGGGGCCGAACTCTGCCGAGGAGACGGATCGTCGGGGCGTGAACGGTGGCCGGGGCGGACCGGAGCAGAGGGGGATGAACGGCGCGCCGGACCGTTCCGCGACAGGACGACGGCAGGACGAGGAACGAGTCCGTCGGTGGCGGCGCCACGTTTCCGTCCACCGCTCAGCAGACCCGGTCGGAGGAGTCGTCGAAGTGGTAGAGGCGTTTCTCCTCCTCGGTGAAATCCCGGCCCACGGAACGGCAGATGCTGTTCATGGCCTCCTTCGGGGAGGGCAGTGTGACGTTCCACAGGCGGACCACGCCGTAGGCGCCGCCGGCGGCGAGCGTGCGGCCGTCCGGACTCAGCGCGACGGACCACACGGTGCCCGACGCGTTCACGACGCGTCGGGTCCTGCTCGTGGCGACGTCCCACAGGCGCACGGTGCCGTCGAAGCTGCCGGTCGCGAGCGTGCGGCCGTCGGGACTGAGTGACAGCTGGGTGATGACCCCGGTGTGACCACTCAGGTAGGCGCGGACGCGGCTGGTCCCGACGTCCCACAGGCGCACCGTGCCGTCGATGCTGCCCGCGGCGAGCGTCGACCCGTCGGGACCGAACGCCAGGCTGTTCACGGACCCGGTGTGACCGTCCAGCTCGCTCCACGGCCGGTCGGGGATGTCGAGGTCCCACAGTCGTACGACGGCGTCGTCGCCGCTCGCGGCCACCGTCCGTCCGTCGGGGGTGAACGCCAGGGCGTTGACGGTGCCGTGGCCGCCGCCCAGCAGTACCCGGCTGCCGCCTCCCGTCGCGTCGGCCAGCAGCACCCGGTCGTCCTCGCCACCCGTGTCCGGTGCGATCCGCGTGGCGATGGTACGGCCGTCGGGGCTGAACACGAGGGGGCCCATCGGCGTCGTGGGAAGCGGCACCGTGGTGCGTGTCCGCCCGGTGGCCGCGTCCCGCAGGGTGATCTTTCCCGGGACGCTCGTGGCCAGGATGTCGCCGGCAGGGCTGAAGGCCAGGCTCGCCGCCTCGTTCTCCGTGAAGGAGTACAGAGTGGTTCCGTCGTCCGCCCGGCGCACGCGGACGGTCTGGTTCCAGTCCGCCGTGGCGAGGAGGCGGCCGTCCGGGCTGTACGCGAGGGCGTCGACCGGGCCCTCGTGGTCGCTCAGGGTGGAGCGGGGCCGTCCCGTGCCGGTGGCCCACAGCCGGGTGGACCCGTTGCTGCTTCCGACGGCGGTGACCAGGGTGTTGCCGTCCGGGCTGAGTTCGGCGTCCGAGACGGGCTGGCCGACGGTCACCGTGGCGCGGGTACGGCCCGTCGTCGCGTCACGCAGGCGCACGGTGCCGTCGTTCCCGGCGGTGATCATGGTGTTGTCGGAGGCGTGGAAGGAGATGGACCACACCACACCGGTGTGGTCGGTGACCGTGGCCAGCGCGTCTCCGGACGCCAGGTTCCACAACTGGACCGCCCCGGTTCCAGCACCCGTGACCACCGTCCGGCCGTCCGGGCCGAAGGAGACCGCCGTGACGGGGGCGTCCCCGGTGATACGGACGGCTTCCTGCCCGTCGGCGGCGTTCCACACCCGGGCGGTCTTGTCGTGGCTGCCGGAGACCAACTGCTTGCCGTCCGGGCCGAAGGCCAGTGCGGTGACCGGTCCGGTGTGTCCCTTCAGCTCCGCCACCACCGAGCCGGAGGACCCGTCGCGGAGACGGACGGTGCCGTTGCTGCCCGCGTCGGCCAGGAACCTTCCGTCGGGGCTGAACGCCACCGCCTGGACGAGGCCCCCGGGCCTGCCGGTCCGGACCAGGTGTCCGGTCTCCACCTCCCACCAGCGCACCGTGCCGTCGTGGCTTCCGGTCACCAGAGTCCTGCCGTCCGGGCTGAACGCCATCGCCCACACGGCCTGCCGGTGACCGGAGAGCTTCGCGAGCGGCCGGCGGGTGACGGGGTCCCACAACCGGACGGTGCCGTTCCAGCCACCCGTGGCCAGCGTGCGGCCGTCGGGGCTGAACGCCGCCGACGCCGCCCCTTCGCCCGGGAGAGCGCGGCGCGAGGGGAGGGCGGCCGCGGCGTAGAGACTCGCGACGGCGTCGTCCGTTCTGCCGGTCCGGTACGCCTTCACCGCCAGCAGCCCGGCGAGGTCGGGGTCGGTGCCGATGAGCGACTCCGACCGGGCGGCGAGCTGCCTGGAGAGAGCTTCCTGTCCGGCGGTGACGGCCCTCTGGCGTTGCCAGAGGGCGCCGCCCGCCGCCAGCAGCGCCAGGACCAGGGTCGTCGCCAGTACCGCGATGAACCTCCGGGTGCGCCGCAGGGCCGCCTGCTGCTGCCGGTGGCTCGCGGCGAGGAAGGAGGCCGCCAGGCCGGGCAGAGCGCGCCGCCGGGCCCAGTCGAGTCCCTCGGCCAGGTCCGTACCGTGCAGGAGGTCGTCCGGCCGGCCGGTCAGGTCCCAGCGCCTGCGCTGTCCGTCGGACCGGAGCAGCCACTGCTGGAACTGCCCGTCCTCCGCGACCCATTGACGCAGCAGGGCCCAGTCGCGGGTGAGGGTGTCGTGGACGAGTTCCGCCATCAGCCCGTCCGACGACGGCGCCGGTCCACGACCGTACGTGGTGACGATCCGGTGGCGGATCAACGAGGCGATGACGGTGTCGGTGCTGTCGAAGTCCAGCGGTGGCGGGTGCGCGGAGTCCCGGTCGCCGGCCGCCGCGCCGAGGGCGAGTTCGCGCAGTTCGTGCAGGGGCACCAGCTGGCGGGTGGCGGGGACGTGCCGCTCGGGGTCGGCGGGCCGGACCAGGGCGGTGAGGACGCGTCGGGCTGTGTCGCGGTGTTCCGGGCCGAGCTCGTCGATCGCCGCGTTGCACCAGGTGGTCAGGGCTCCGGCGATGCGGCCGACCCGTTCGTACTCGTGGTGCAGCAGCCTGCCGTGCGCGCGGCGTTCCCACAGCTGTCGCAGGACGAGTTGCAAGGGGGCCAGCATCGTGACGGGAGCGGACAGGCGCCCGGCGTGGCGGTGGTCCGCGGCCAGCACGTCGGTGACGAGCCGGTCCACCAGGCCCTCTTCGAAGGAGACGCCCGCGGCCCGGGCCGGAGCGGTGATCACCGCGTGCAGGTCCTTCCGGCTCAGCGTGGCGGGTACGTTGAGCAGCGCGGTGGTCTTCAGCAGCTCCGGTGCGCTGCCCGCCAGCTGGGGGTAGAAGTCGTCCCGGGCGATCAGGACCACGCTCAACGGTGCGAACGAGCCCAGTGCCTCGGACAGTGTCTCCAGCGCGGTGGCGGCGGACCCGGGAGCCACGCCGCCGGTCCGCTCGTCGGGCGGGCGGGTGAAGAGTTCCTCGAACTGGTCCACCACCAGCAGGACGCGCCGGTGTTCGGGGGCGGCCGCCAGCCGGCGGTGCACCGCGGCGGCCAGCCCGTCGTCGCGCGCGCCGGGCAGCCCGGCGCGCTCGATCTCCGCCATCAGGTCCTGTCCCGGCCTCGGGACCAGGACCGGGAGCCACCGGTCACTGCCCGGCAGACAGCCGTCGGCGAGGGCGGGGAGGATGCCGGCCCGTATCAGGGACGATTTGCCCGACCCGGAGGGCCCGAGCAGCAGGAGTCCCCGTTCCGCGCCGGCCAGGCCGGTGAGCACCTCGTTCACGGCGGTGTCCCGGCCGTGGAAGAGAGCCGTGTGTTCCTCGGTGAAGGGTTCGAGCCCCCGGTAGGGACAGGCGTCGTTCTCGATCAGTTCGGGCCATGCCTCACGCAGTACTTGCGCGGGGGTGGCGTAGCTGATGCCCTGGCTGCGCAGGTGCGCGTCGGGAGCGGTGATGGCCGTCACCATGCCGACGACGAGACCGGTCACGTCGTCGACGAGCGGGCCGCCGCTGAATCCTTGCGTGAGGTCGTTGGACGCGGTGAGCTGGAGCAGTACGCCGGTCCCGTCCCCGGGGTCCGCGAGCAGCCGGCCGGCCACCGCATGACCGTAGTGACCCGCGTCCGGCGCCGAGTCGGGGAAGCCGAAGGAGTGCACGGCGTGGCCGTGACAGCCGTCGGCCGAGCCGAGGGCCGCCACCGTGGTGCCCGCCGGTACGGCGGGCAGCCGGACGACCGCGACGTCCTCCTGGTGCGGCTCCCGCCAGTGCTCCGCCAGTACGGTGCCCTCGACGGACGGCGACCCCGGCACCCGGGGAAAGCTCAGCGTCACCTCGCGTCCCGGGCCGCTGCCCGCAGCGCGCACGACGTGCGCGCAGGTGATCAGGACGTCCCTGCCGACCATGAATCCGGCACCCGCCACCGTGCCGTCCGTGGAGACGACCCGGGCCACCGCGCACTGGACACCGGACCGGTCCGCGCGACCGGCGCTCTCGTCACCGGGGTTTTCGTCACCAGCGTTCTCGTCACCGGCGTTCTCGTCACCGGCGTCCCTGAAAGGCATGTCCGTGTCCGTCCCGTTCAGGTCGTGGGCTCGCCGGTGGCCGCGTCCCAGGAGACGGTGACCTTCAGGTGAAAGGCCGTCTGGCTCCTGGCGATGACGGCGCCCGCCTGCGCGGAGAGGTCGACCCCGAACTCCAGCTGGACGTGGTCCGGCCCCACCCCGCGCAGCTGGTCGAGCGCGGTGCGGGCCAGGTCCGTCACCGGGATCAGTGTGGTGCGCAGGTTCTGCGGCAGATCCCGGATGCTGTCACCGAAGCGTGATGCCTTGAGCGGTCCGTCGGCCGCGTCCGCGGCCTCCACCAGGACGCAGCCCCCGCCGTCCAGCACGATGCGCGCAAGACTCCCCATAGGTCCCCCTCGTAGCGCACGGCCCGGGACGGTTCCCCATGCCGTGCCCCGAACGTAGTCGCCGTAGCGCGCAGGAGAGGGGGATGACCAGGACTGCCGGAGAACCGGCTACATAGCTGCACCGAGCACAAGGACTCGAAAGCGCGGTGAACGGATTCGGAACCGATCGTCCGGGGTGATGCCGTTCCGGCGGCCGACGAGGACTCCTGGGTCATTTCCCTGCCCGGTCTGTGAGGGCAACGGTGTGTCGGCGTGCTCCGTCAGTCACGGGCGCCGTGCCGTCAGGTGGTCGTGTGCTGCGGGTGGGGCTTGCCGGCGGGGGTGGGGCCGGTCTTCTTCGTTCCGGTGCGTTCGCCCAGGCCCGCGATCAGGCCGATCAGGGTGGTGAGCGCCGTACGGACGACGATGGTGACGGCCGGGGTGGTGGCGTCGATGAGGCCGGCCGTCAGGAGGGCGGCGGCGCCGTAGCCGAGGCCGCCCGCGGCGTGGAGGAGGGAGAAGCCCGTGGCCCACACGTTCTCGGGGAGGCGGTGCTGGAGCGCCAGGTTCCTGATGATCATGAGAGGGCTGTAGAAGAGGCCGCCGAGCAGGAAGGCGGCGAAACAAGCCCCAGAGCCTGCCGGTGACGGCGCACAGCGTCAGTGCCGTGGTCATCGCGGGCAGCAGGGCGGGAGTCCGGGAGCCGGGGGTGCCGGGCCAGCTGCGGCGGCCGTGGACGAGGCCGGCCGCGATGCCGGCGACGGCGAACACCCCGGTGATGACGCCGGTCAGCGCAAGTTGCTGCCCGGTCGTCTCCAGGCGGGCCGAGAGGGCCGGCGGCTCGGAACGGAAGCCGGTGCCGCCCGCTCCGTGCCCGCGTTGCACCGCAGTTGAACGGTCCGCAAGGGGAGTCTTCAGGCCATGGCCGAAGACATCTCACCGCGTGCCGTCACGGTGGGACGGGAATGCCGATACCGGTGAAACCCTTCAGGGGAGGACAGGGGGCGACAACGACCTCAGTGGTGCGTGCCCGAGGCCCAGAGCACGGTTTCCCCTTCGAGGATGACGATGTTGCCGTCGGTCTGGAGCTTCAGCACCGCGGAGTCGTGCCCGTTCGTCCGGCTCGCCCACACGGCCTGGTTCTGCGCGTCGTACACGACGAGATTGCCGTCGGTCTGGAAGTCGGCGCGCGCGCCGGTGCCGAGCGTCCGGGTCGCCCAACGCGCCTGATTGCTCTCGTCGTAGGCGACGAGGTTGCCGTCGCGCTGCAGGACGAGCCGAATCCGTGCCGCGGCGATCTCCTCACCCGGTCCCAGAGTCATCGGCGCACTGATCACTCGCTCCGCGGGGACGCCCTCCGCGTCGCCCTCGTCGGCCGTTGCGCCCGGCGTCGCGCCCGCCGTCGCGCCCCGGTCGGCGCTCGCCTCAGGCGATGCCGTCGCGTCCGGCACCGCGTCCGCGTTGTCGCCCGTGCCCTTGTCCCTCTGCTCGCCCGTGGCCGTGGCGCCGGCCTCGGCGCCGGACCGTGCCCCGGCGGATCCCTCCTCGCCCTGCCAGGGCTGAAGCACCAACAGTGCGGCAGCCAAGGCGCCCACGCCCGCAACTGCCGTCGTGGTGAGGACGGTTCCGCGCCGGGAACGACGCCGGCCCGCCTCACCGGGGGTCGCCAGGTCCGGTGCCGTGCCGACCGGTTGCCGCGGACCGGGGTACCCGCCCGAACGGTCGGAGGCCGGGGAGACCTCGGTCGGCCATGCCGCGGTCGGGACCGGGGGCCGCACGGCCGCAGCGGTCGGGATCTCCTGGGGCTGGACGGCCGGAGCCGCCCCCGAGGCGTCCAGTTCCGTGGGCACGAGGGCAGGGGCCGGTACCACGGCGCCCGAGGCCGTGGCGAGGGTGGCGATCCGCTGGTAGGTGGGGTCGTTCGCCAGGGACGTGTGCGACTGGCACAGCTCCACGATCCGCCCGGGCGCCGGCCGCCGAGCCGGGTCGCGGTCGGTGCAGGCGATGATGATCGCGGCGAGTTGCGGCTCGACCCCCTCGACATCGATGTCGCCGTGGACGGTGCGGTAGGCGACCGCGGGGAAGGCGCCGTCACCGAACGGTGGCCGGCCGGTCGCCGCGAAGGCCAGTGTGGCGCCCAGCGCGAACACATCCGCGGCGAAGCCGACTTCCTCCCCGTCGAAGGCCTCGGGAGCGGTGAAGCCCGGTGTGCCCGCGGTGAGACCGGCCTGGGTCAGTGCGGTCTGCCCGCTCTCCCGGGCGATACCGAAGTCGATGAGCTGGGGGCCGACCGGGGACAGGATGATGTTCTGCGGTTTGACGTCCCGGTGCAGCACTCCGCGGACGTGGATGTCCGACAGCCCTTCGGCCAGCGCCGCGAGCAGGCTTCGGCACAGCGGCGCCGGCAGAGCGCCGGACGCGGACACCGCGGAGTGCAGGGTCCGGCCGGGCACGTACTCGGTGGCGAACCAGTACGGCGGCGTGTCCAGACCGCATTCGATGACCGAGGCGGTGTAGGCACTTCGCACGGTGTGCAGGGTGTCCACCTCACGGCGGAACCGTTCCAGGGCCTTGTCCTCGTGGGCGAGTTGACCGCCGATGACCTTGATCGCGACCGGACGGCCGCCAGGAGTGCTGCCGAGGTAGACGGTGCCCATGCCGCCGGCCCCGAGGCGGCCGGTGAGACGGTAGCGGCCGATCCGATCCGGATCAGCGTCGGTGAGCGGGTGCACGCGCGGGACTCCTCCTGGAACGATCTGTCCGGCCGCACGACCGCCGTGCGCTCGCCCACCGCGGACCGGTGGCTCGCGGTAGTACGTGCCGCCCGCGCTTCGCCGTGCGTGACGTGTGCGTCGCCTCACCACGGAACAGCCGGTGACCGGATCATACTCCAGGACCCGTACGACAGTTCGACGATCGAGCGGCCCAACGGCCTTGCACACGGGGGCACATGCACGGCGCTGTCACGGCCGGGGGGATGACAGGCACCGGCCTGATCGGCGCCCAGAGCGTGAAAGCCGCCGAGACCGTGTCCAAGGCGCCCCACGGCTACGACCCACGGCTACGCCGCGGGCACGAGTCACTGCCGTGCGCCGTCCTGGGCGGCATCGAGCGGGTACGGCAGTGCGGCGAGGAGACTGAGGAGACTGGAGCGCCTGGACCAGTCGCGGGCAAGCGCGTCCACGAGGGGGGCGCCGGCGATCAGGCACCCGACATGGCCCGCGCGCTACCGGACAGCCGAAGGAGTGCAGCAGCGCGGCCCCGTGCGAGCCGTCGAGCGCGGAGGCCGCGACCGTTCGTGGTTCGTCCTCGCTTTCGCGGCAGCTCGCGCCGTGAGCGCCGGCACCGCGAGCTGCCCGGTCCTGTTCGCCACCCGGGTCATTGCCGCGCTCGCGGACGCGGGATGGCTCCTGCGCGGACAACGCACTCGCCGAGCCGTTCCACGCGGCCTGCGAACGGGCCCCGGAGGCCGGCGGCCTCGGGTCACAGGTTGCGCAAGTAGTCCGCGAACGGAGCTGTGTACCGGGTGTGTTCGGCCCGCCATGCGGAGATCTCCGTGCTGACCACGTTCCGTCCGGACACCGTCCGGAGGTGTTCTTCCAAGTAGTCGTCCCCCTGGGCTGAACTGAACGTCACTCCTTTCTTCGACAGCTCGAAGAGCCGCCGCGTCTCCAGCTGAAGCAGGCCGTAAAGGAAGGTGCCGTTCTGGAAGCGCAGCGACTCCGGCATTTCCTTGGCAAGGGAAGCGTCGGCGTGGTACCAGGAGATATATACGGCGTCATCCGTCATCTCCATGCGGTAGACGGAGGGGTCGGCGGTGTAGATGATCTCGACGGGACAGACGTGCCGGTAGTCGAACAACGCGACGATCGACATGAGGATCTCGTCCTGCATCTCGTCCCGGAGCTGAGCGTTCGACTTCCCCGAGGACGAGGGCCACAGCCGTCTGTCGGCGGCTCTGCGGTACAGCGCCGACTCGTCACTGGGGTCAACCATGGATATCCGCACGGAAGCGGGGTTGTGGTGGACGTGCGCCAGCCGAGTGGCCACGTAGCGGGCGCTCGGGCCGCGGAACACGTACGACGCGGTGCTCGCGATGCTGGTGTTGAGGTCGCGGTTGAAGTCGGGGTCGAAGCTGTCGGTCGCCGGGTAGCGACGGTTGGGCATGTACGTCCGCTGGGTCTCGGCTATCTGCACGAGCAAGGCCCGGGAGAGCTCGCTGAATTGGTCGTCCAGATTCTCTCCGAGTGCCCTCTCCTGCCGCTCCGTACTGAAGAACGAGAAGATCAGCGCGAAGACGACTGAAGCCACCAGATTGAGGCCCAGGGATGACAGGACGGCTGCCCGGCTGAGGGAGGGGTCCTGGAAAGCGAGGAGTATTCCGGCGCTCAGAGTGAGGGTGGCGGAGAAGAGAAAGGCGAAGCGCGCCGCGGTCGTCCGCCACGTGCGTGGAGAGCTTGCCATGGCCAACCTCCGGCGGTAGCAAAGGGCGCGGAACCCCGTCGTCCCGATTCCCGATTCCCGATTCTTCCGCTTCACTCCCCCGGCACGCAGGGTGATCCACAAGTTGATCAAGTGTGTGCCGGTCCCGTACGCCGTCGGCGCGTCCCGCGCTCTGGTCGGCCCGACCGGTCGTCCGGAGCGCCCGAAGGAAGGGCTGGGCGGCGGGGTCGCCCCGGCGTCCGGTCAGCGGGCTCACGACGCCGGAGGAGCTCCACGCCCTCCCGGGCCGGGGATCACCCCGGGGCTCCCCCCTCGGCGGCACCGAGACCGGCGTCGGCACCGAGACCGGCATCGGCGGCGAGCGCGGCGGCCGCGGCCCGCGAGGTGACCCCGAGCTTGCGGTACAGCTGACTGGTGTGGAACTTGACGGTGTTCTCGCTGATGCCGAGTTCCGCGGCGATCTGCCGGTTGCGTCGCCCGCCGGCGAGCCGGCGCAGTACCTCGATCTCACGGGGTGCGAGGTTCCAGGTCCGCGCCGCCGTGTCCGAGGTGTCGGGCGGATCGAGCGGAATGCGTACGTCGACCTCGGAGCCCCAGGTCTCGACGGCCTCCACGCCGAGGCGTCCGCCGAGCGCCGTGGCACGGGCGGCGAGGTGCCTAAGCGCCGGCAGGCTTCGGTCGAGGCGGCCGGGCCCGTCGTCGCGCAGGGAGATCAGCAAGTTGACTCCGTCGCAGTTCCACTGGACCCGGATCCGCGTCACCCCGTCCTGGTCGCGCATGAGGAGCACCGCGCTGCGGACGATGGCCCGGGCCGCGTGAGCGACCTCTCCCGGCAGGGCACGTCCGTCCACGGGTGGCTCGACGAACTCGACTCGGACAGTGCCGTAACGGCTGAGGGGACGCAGGTCGTCCTTCAGCCGTTCGAACGCCCGGGAGACAGGTTCCTCAGCGAGAGAGGCCACCAGGTCGCTGCCGGTCCTGGCCCGTACCAGGGCGCCGGCCGCCAGGTCCGTCGCCAGGGCTCTGGCCCGGGCGTCGTCCAGGTCCCTGCTGCGCAGGGTGGCGAGCAGCGATTCGAGGTCCGTCTGGTGGCGGTCGGTCAGCTCGGCGGTGACCTGCCACCATCGTCCGGTCCATCCGGGACAGGCTGCTGACCCTTCCCCCGCGGACCGCGGTGCTCACCGGACACGGGCCGTCCACGACCATCGGGGCCGAGGCACCGCACCTCGCGGAATGGGTGGCCCGGGGGCATTGAACCGGGCCCTCCAGCCACGGACCGTGTGCGCCGGCACTCGTACCGGAAGTGTCCCCGGGCGGCCCGGCGGAGCCGCGCAGCGGGCGGGCCCGCCGTGTTGCTGCGAGCAGTCGTTCTGTAACGTTCGCGCAGCGTGCACGGCCCCTCGGTCCGCCCGGCTCCGGTCATCCACGCAGGCGGGGAAACGGACCGTGCTCACCGTCTCCCGCACGACCTTCCAGGAGCAGCGCGATGAACCGACGTATCCGCCTGGCACTCGCGCTGGCGCTGGGCGGACTGCTGTGCGGATGTGGCTCCGCTCCGGCGGACCCGCACGCTGCGACGGCCGGGGAGAAGCCGTTCTGGCAGGCCGAGTTCGACGGAGCGGCGGCCACCCGCCCGTCGGACAGCTCCTGGAACACCGAAACCGGGAACCGGGACGCCGAGGGGTGGGGCAACGACGAACTGCAGTACTACACGGACGACGCCGCCAACTCCGCTCTCGACGGCGCGGGTCACCTCTTGATCTCGGCGCGGCCGGCCCCCGCCGGATCCGAGCTGCCGTGCTACACGCAGGAGTTCTGCACCTGGACGTCGGCCCGCCTGACCACCGAGGGAAAGGTCACGCTCACTCACGGACGCGCGGAGATCCGCGCGAAGACACCACCGGCACCGGGCTGCTGCCGGCGATCTGGATGCTGGGCGACAACGGAGTCGAATGGCCCGGGCAGGGCGAGATCGACATCTGCGAGGTGGTCGGCGGTGAACCGCGCACGGTGTACGGCACCGCGCACAGTCCGACCTACTTCAACGAGAACGGGATCGGCGGCTCCACCACCCTTCCGGCCGACGCGTCGCAGGCGTTCCACACCTACGCCGTCGACAAGCAGCCACACCGCATCACCTGGTCCGTCGACGGAAAGCCGTACTTCACCCTGACTCCGTCGAAGCTGCCCGCGCCACGGGACTGGGTCTTCGAACAGGACATGCACCTGCTGCTCAATGTCGCGGTCGGGGGCGACTGGCCCGGCCCTCCCGACGCCTCCACGCCGTCCCCCGCGACGATGACGGTCGACTACGTGCGCTTCTACGGCACAGGCCGCGCGTGACGGTCCGCAGCGCCACCGCGTCCGCCCACCGTCCCCACTGGGATGCGGCGCGGCGTCCGCCGGTCCGTGTGCGGCGGGGGCGGACGCCGTACGGCGATGAACCCGGCGCCGACCGGTGTCCCCGGCCTGCGGCCGCCGGGAAGGGGTGAGCCGGTGGGCGCGGGTTCGGCGCTTCACGTATCGTCGTCGGCCCGGGGTTCGGAGGAACCGGCCAGGCGGGCGGCGACGACCATGACGACGACAGACGTCGCGGCGATACCGGCGCCGACGTAGAGCGGCGCGGCGTAGCCGAGGCCCGCGGCGATGGCCAGGCCGCCGAGCCAGGCGCCCAGGGCGTTGCCGACGTTGGACGCGGACACGTTGGCGCTGGCGGCCAGTGCCGCCCCGTGGGCGAAGTCGGTGACGCGCGTGATCATGCCGGGCACGCTGGCGAACCCGCACACCCCCATGAGGAACACCAGAATCACCGACGCGACGGGGCTGCCGGCCAGCAGCCCGAACACGGCGAGGGTGACGGTCAGTCCGACCAGGGCGAGGACCAGGGCGCGGTCCCGGTCACGGTCCGCCGCTCGCCCACCGATCAGGTTCCCGACGACCAGGCCGACGCCGTACACCATCAGCAGCCAGGCGACATCCGCCGAGGAGAAGCCGCCGACCTCGGTGAACGTGTAGGCGATGTAGCTGAAGGCGCCGAACATCCCGCCGTAGCTGAGCGCGGTGGCCGTCAGCGTCAGCCACACCTGCCAGGACCGGAACGCGCGGAACTGGGCCCGCAGGTCACCGGGCGGTGTCGGCTCCGGACCTCCCGGCACGGCCGACGGCTGTACCCGGCCCGCCCAGCCGGGGACGAAGGCGACGATGCCCGCCAGCGCCAGCACGCCGATCGCGGTGACCGCCCAGAAAGCCGCCCGCCAGCCCCAGCGTTCACCGACGAAGGCCCCGAACGGGACGCCGAGCACGTTCGCGACCGTCAGGCCGGCGAACATGACCGCCACCGCGCGGGACTTCTTCTCCGGCGCGACCAGGCTTCGGGCGACCAGCGAGCCGATACCGAAGAACGAGCCGTGGCACAGCGCCGCGACGATCCGCCCGAGCAGCATCACCTGATAGGTCGTCGCGACCGCGTTCAACAGGTTGCCGATGACGAACAACGCCACCAGACCGACCAGGATCTGCTTCCGGGGCAGTCGCGTGGTGGCCGCGGTCAGCACGATCGCGCCGATCGCGACACTCAACGCGTATCCGGATATCAGCCAGCCCGCTGCCGCCTCGGACACCGCGAAACTCGTCGCCACCTGCGGCAGCAGCCCGGCGATCAGGAACTCGGTCAAGCCGATGCCGAACCCGCCGAGCGCCAGAGCGATGAGGCCACTGGGCATCCGCCGCTGTTCGATCGCGTGCCCGTCTAAAGCAATTTGGAGGTTGCCGTCTGTCATGTGTCTGCTGTGGCCTTTCAAATGGATTACGGGCACGGCGATCCCCGGTTTCCGGCTCTGCCGGAAACCGGCCTGGGATTCATGCGCCCTTCCTCACCGTGACGGGCGGGTCGGTCCATGGACGGATATCGGCGACGCCGGAGCGGAATGGAGGAGGAGGACGCCAAGGACGCTGGTGACGCGCTCACCCTACCCGGACGAGATCGACTGCGACACCGCGCCGGGACATTCGGCCCCGCCGTCACGAGGAGCCCGTCCGGCCGCCCGAACGACATGCCGCCCTGGCCGGCGGGCCCGGCCGCCGGTCCCTCGCTCTGGCCCCCTTGACCGGCGACAACGGCCACAACCGCGCCGGAGACGAGGCGAGTCGAACCGGGCGGGATTCCGCCGGTGAGCCCCCGCGCGAAGGTCACCGCGGCTAGCTCGGGCCCTGGGCACGCATCATGTCCCGGTACCAGTAGTAGCTTGCCTTCGGAATCCGCCGCAGATCCTCATAATCGACGTAGACCAGGCCGAACCTCTTCGCATAACCGTAGGCCCATTCGAAGTTGTCCAGCAGAGACCAGCAGAAGTAGCCACGGACGTCGACCCCCTTCTCCATGGCGGTCCGCACCGCTGTCAGATGGGCGGCGATGAATGCGATGCGTTCGGGGTCGGACACCGCGCCCGTCGCATCGATCTCGTCGCGGTATGCCGCGCCGTTCTCGGTGATGTAGATCGGGGGCAGTTCACGGTATTCCTCGTCGAGTCGGCACAACAACCGGGACAGGCCTTCCGGTTCCACCGGCCAGCCCATGGCGGTGCGCGGCAGTTCCGGGGGCACCGCGTACTCGACGTCGATCTCGGCCGCCGACCGGTGTCCCGGGTCCGGGTCCGCCGTCGGCGCGAACTTGGCGTAGGCCGGGCAGTAGAAATTCACCCCGAGGAAGTCCAGGGGCTGGCGGATCAGGGCGAGGTCGTCCGCCTGGCGGAAACCGAAATCGCTGATGTCCGACCAGACCTCGCGTTCCGATGCCGGCCAGACACCGCCCAGGATCGGATCGGTGAAGACACGGTTGTGGAGGAGGTCGAGCCGCTCGGCGGCGGACCGGTCGGCCGGGTCCGCCGAGGCCGGCCGGACGTCACTGAGGTTGAGGGTGATGCCGAACCTCTCCTCGCCCCGTCGCTGCGCCCTCATCGCCTGCACGGCGAGACCGTGTCCGACCATCAGGTGGTGTGCGGCCGCCAGCGCTCCGTGCCCCTCCCGGACACCGGGGGCGTGTTCGCCCGTGGCCATGCCGAGGAACGCGCTGCAGAAGGGCTCGTTGAGGGTCGTCCACCGGGTGACACGGTCGCCCAGCGCTTCGTGCACCAGCGCGGCGTAGTCGGCGAACCGCCGGGCGGTGTCCCGGTTGCGCCAGCCGCCCCGCTCCTCCAGGGCCTGCGGGAGGTCCCAGTGGTAGAGCGTCAGCCAGGGTTCCACTCCCGCGTCGAGGAGCTCGTCGACCAGCCGCCCGTAGAAGTCCAGCCCCCGTTGCTCCGCCGGTCCTCGGCCCTCCGGTTGGATCCTGGGCCACGCCACCGAGAACCGGTAGGCCCCCACACCGAGGTCGCGCAGCAGGGCCACGTCCTCGGGGAACCGGTGGTAGTGGTCACACGCGACGTCGCCGTTGTCCCCCCGGGCGACGTTTCCCGGAGCATGGGAGAAGACGTCCCAGATGGACCGGCCGCGACCGTCCTCGTGCACGGCACCCTCGATCTGGTAGGCAGCCGTCGACACGCCCCACTCGAAATCGTCCGGGAACTTCTGGACATCACTTTCCGATGACACCTTCCAGACCTTTCTCTGAGAAAGACACGGAAAACGTTCACGCGCACGATCGGACCGGGCGCCTGCGCGGACCGGACCGGGTCCCGCCGGGAACCGCCGGCCGTGGAACCGACGGAGTGCGCCGGTTCCGGCCCGGGAACGCCCTCACCCCCGACCACGGCGGCCCCGGCGGCGTTCAGGCACGACGGTTCACTCGCCGATCGTCGTGGTGTCGATGACGAAGCGGTACCGCACGTCGCCGTCGCGCACTCGACGGTAGGCGGACTCGATCGCCTTGGCGTCCGTGACCTCGACGTCCGCGCGGATGCCGTGCTCCGCGCAGAACCGGAGCATGTCCTGGGTCTCGGCCGATCCTCCGATCATCGACCCGGCGATCACCTTGTTGCCCGAGATGAGCGAGAACGGCTCGCAGCTGATCGGTCCCACCGGGGCTCCGATGTTCACGATGACCCCTCCGGGCCGGAGCAGGGCGAGGTAGTCGTCCATCGGGAGCGGTGCCGAGACGGTGTTCAGCACCAGGTCGAACCGGCTCCGGGAGCTGCCGAGGGCGGACTTCGCATCGGCCGCGAGGACGTCCACGGCGCCCAGCCGGCGGGCATCCGAACGCTTCCCGGGGCCCCGGCTGATCGCGGTGACCTCGGCCCCCATCGCCGCAGCCATCCGCACCGCCAGGTGCCCCAGACCGCCGATGCCGACGACGGCGACGTTCCGGCCGGCGACCGGGCCCCAGCGCCGCAGCGGCGAGTACACCGTGACCCCGGCGCACAGCAGCGGGGCGGCGCCGCCGAGGTCGAGCGCGTCGGGGATGCCGTGGACGAACGGCTCCCGGACGACGATGCTGCGGCTGTACCCCCCGTAGGTCAACGCGCCGTCGTAGCCCCGCGAGTTGTAGGTTTCGACGACCCCCTCGACGCAGAACTGCTGGCTGCCGTCGAGGCAGTACGCGCAGGTCCCGCAGGAGTCGACCATCACGCCGACGCCGACGCGATCACCCACCCGGTACGTCGAGACGTTCTCGCCCACCGCGCCGACGACACCGCAGATCTCGTGTCCGGGCACCATCGGGAAGATCCCGTTCGCCCAGTCCCCGTGCACCCGGTGCAGGTCACTGTGGCAGATCCCGGTGAAGGCGATGTCGACGCGCACGTCGTCGGGGCGCAGATCGCGCCGGGTGAGGGTGATCGGGACGAAGGGGCCGCCCGCGACGTCGACGGCCAGAGCGGGCGTCCTCATCCCCGCGCCTCCCCCACCGGGCCGGGCGGGCCCGGCCGGCGGGTCCGAGGGCGACGCCCCCCGGCCGCCTCGGCCGGCCGGCCGTGGCACAGCCCCGTGTGACCGCCGGTCACGACTGGTCGCCCCGCAGCCAGGCGACCTGCTCGGGGGACAGGTCGATCTCGACGGCCCTGAAGGCGGCCCGCGACTCGTCGAGCCTCTTCGGCCCGTACAGGGCGAAGGTCGGGAACGGCTGGTGCAGGACGTAGGCCATGGCGATGGCCGAGGGCGAGACACCGTGGTCGCGGGCCAGTTTCTCGGCCCGCCGCTTGCGCTCGAAGTTCTCGGGTCCGTAGAAGCAGCGCACCAGCACTTCGTCGGAGAGATCCGCGGGGTCGGCGCGCTCGAAGAAGTTGCGGGAGCGGGCCGACCAGGCGAACAGGGGCAGCTGCCGTTCGGTCAGCCAGCGCATCGACTCCGCGTCGCACACGTCCAGGCAACCGGGCCACGGCAGGTCGTCGGGTTCGGCGAGACCGAAGTAGTTGCTGAGCATCGAGAAACCGCGCTTGCCGTTGGCCCGGGCCCAGGCGTCCGCCTCGGCCACCCGCCGTACCGACCAGTTCGAGCCGCCGAAGACCCGCACGAGGCCGGCGTCCGCGTGCTGGTTGAGGACGTCGACGAACTCGCCGGCCGGTATGTCCTCGTTGTCGCGGTGCAGCAGGTAGATGTCGAGGTGGTCCGTCCCCTGCCGCTCCAGCGACTCGACGAGCTGACGGCTCACCGCCTCCGGGGTGCAGTCCGGCGCGTGTCCGCCCTTGCCGATCACCACGACGTCGTCGCGGATGCCGCGGGCGGCGATCCACCGGCCCAGCTGGCGCTCGGCCTGCCCGTCGAGATAGAAGTGCGCTGTCTCGAACACATTGCCGCCGAGGCTGACGTAGTGGTCGAACAGCGCGGACGCCGTGAGGAGGTCGGGCTGGTGGTCACAGCCCATGACGATCCGCGAGAGGGGCTTGTCCAGACCTTCGATCCGGCCCGTGCCGGCGCGGTCCCCGCCCGGGGCCGCCGCGGGGACGCGCAGCGGCAGCGCGGACACCGTCGGGATCACCGCGTCGTCCCGCTCGAACGGGTAGCGGACCCCGATCGCCGCGCGCCACCGGTCGAGCGTGGCGGCGTTGCCCAGGGAGTCGGCGTTGCTGACCTGCTCCGGCTCCGGGCCGTCGACGCTCTCGGCGAAGGCGTCCATCTGCAGGGCGTACGCCCCCGGCGCGGGGAAGGCCCGCTCCTCCGGCTCGTGTCCGACCCGGCGGACGACGACCCGGGGACTCGGAGAGAGCGCCCATGGGTCGAGCAGTTCGATCGTGCCCCTCGACCCCACGATCTGCACGGTGTTGTTGTCGACCATCCGCACGCCCGTCCGGACGGAGGCCGTCACCCCGTTGCCGAAGGTCAGCTGCGCGATGGCCCACTCATCGACGCCGTCGCCGCTGAGGCTGCCGTCGGCGGTGAGGCTCACCGGCTCCAGGAAGTCGACGCCGGCCGCGGCACCCGCGACGGCGCGCACCATCGACACCGGGTAGCACCCGACGTCGAGGATCCCGCCGCCGGCGAGGTGCGGATCGAACAGCCGCCCTTCGAGTCCCCCGGCGTCCGGGATGATCAGGTCGGGGGTGACGATGGTGGCCGCCTTCGGGTCGCTGGGGACGTAGAACGCGAACCCCGCGTCGATGTGGCGCACCTCCCCGACGGCGCCGCTGCGCACGAGCTCACGGACGGCGGCCATCTGCGGGTGGAACCGGAACATGATGGCCTCGACCAGGCGGACCCCGGCGTGCTGCGCGGCGTCCACGACGGCCATCGCCTCGACGTGGTTGACGGTCAGCGGCTTCTCGCACAGGACGTGCTTGCCCGCGGCGATGGCCCGCATGGCCAGCTGGGCGTGGGTGGTGTGGACCGTCGCGATGTAGACCGCGTCCACCTCGTCGGAGGTCAGCACCTCGTCCTCGGTGCCGCAGATCAGGTCCCCCTCGCAGAGGTGGCCGACCTCGTCCGCGAGGACGCGGGCCTGACCGGGGTCGCGGTCGCCGATGGCGCGCAGGACGCACCGCCGGCTGTCCGGCAGCTGTTTCAGGAAGCGGCGGGCCATGTTCCCGGACCCGATGACCGCCAGACGCAGCTTGGCCGGCTCTGCTTCGTGTGTGATCGCAGGCATATCCATCCTCGATTCATCGTGCGCGGCAGGGTGCGGAGGAGACTGCTTCGGGAGCCAGGGCGCTTCTGACGGATCCCCGTGGGAGAAGGAGCGGCGTTCGGTGCGTGCCCTCGGCGTGCGGTGTGAAGGGCCATGTCGCGGAGCCACCTGGCCCTTCGCGTCGTGCGGTGAGTGGGGGTACCGCCCACGCCGTTCAGGCAGTGGGGGAGCGTGCCGGGCGGCGCGACGCCGCGGAGATCCGTCAGAAGCGCCTAGGACACGGCCAGTTCCGTCCAGGCCGACCCACCGTCGTACCGGGTCGTCAGCAGCGCGAGACTCGACGTGCCCCGGTGCGGGACGTCCCTCGCGAACGAGCCGTCCGGCCGGCGGTCCAGCGCCACGACCTCCGGCGGAGCACCGGGCGGACCGGGGAACACGACCTCGACCTGCGCGGCTTCGGTGTCCTCCCACCGGACGGAGACGTGGTCCGACGTGCGTACGGCCGTGCCGCGTCCGTGCGGACCGGGTGCGTCGGCGGAGGGCCCGGGGAACGACGTCCCCAGCGCGGTCGCGGGGGCCTCGCCGCGCAGGCAGGCGTCGAACAACAGGAGGAATCGTTTCGCCACGGCGCTCCAGGTGAACTGGCGCGCTACCGCCACCGCGTTCGCGCGCAGGGCGGAGACCCGCTCGGGATCGTTCTCGATCAGCTTCACCAGCCGGCGAAGGCCCTCGTACACCTCGTCGGTCAGCAGCGGATCGTCGACCCGGAAGGACCGCCGGACCGCGAGACCGGTGGCTTCCGGTGTCTCGAGGTCGAACGCGTGCCGGAAGTGCGCCATCCCCCGCTGGGCCGTGGCCACCGGGATCGCTCCGGCCGACATGGCCTCGCCCATCGCCATCAGGAACGTGTCCAGTTCGAACTTGGAGGGGAACACCGACAGATCGCTCGCGAGGGCCCAGTCCATCAGGTCCGTCGTCGTCCTCGCCTCGGTCCGGACCCGGACGAGGTCGGGGTGCCGGGACGCCAGGTCGGCGAGTTCGGGGTCGTCGAGCGGCAGCGCGGTCAGGCAGTGCAGGAGCACGTTGCAGCGCGTGCCGTCGTCCAGGAGTCGCGCGACGGCCCGGAACACCTCCTTCTGTCCCTTGTGCTGCACCGTGTAGCGCCCGGCGTGGTAGATGGTCGGCAGGTCGGGGTCCAGTCCCAGCCCGCGCAGCGTCCGCCGGCGCCGGTCGTCGGTTCGCTCGACGGTCAGCCACTCGTCGCCGATGGCACAGCCGCACACGGCGAGACGGGACGTGTGCGCGCGCAGTTCCCGCGCGACGGCCAGTTCCCCGAAGAGCTGCTCGAACGGGGTCCCGCCCTGCGTGAGCAGGTGCTGCATCTGTCCCTCGGAGAGGAAGTCCATCGCCGCGACCGCCCGGAGCACGAGGGCGAGCGTGCTGACGCGGTCCGCCACCGGCTCCGCGGCACTGTCGGCGTAGAGCCCGGTGCGCGGCAGGTACGCACGCATGGCCCGGTGCAGGGGGGAGTCCAACGGGGGATCGGCGAGCCCGTCGGTCACCGAGGGGTCGGCGCCCAGGTGTTCGAGGACGGCCCGTACTTCCGGCTCGTACACCTTCTGGTTGACCGGGTGGTTGGTCTGCACCGTCGACACCACCGTGAGCCCTCTGCCGGCGAGCGCGGCGGGCAGCAGGTAGTGGTAGCGGGGCTCGTGCAGGTGCACGACCGTGCCCGGCGCCTCACGGTCCGCCAGGTAGCGGGCGGCGGCGATCTGGAAGACCAGGGGCTTCAGGAAGCCGATGTCCTCGCCCTCGGGTTCCGCCGGGGGGTAGAGGGCGTCCGGGTACAGGTCGAGCAGGCCGCCGCTCAGGAAGACGATGGGGATCCCGTCCACCGTGATCCGTGAGGCGCGGACGGAGAGGCGGAGCGCAAGGGTCGCGGGGTGGCCGCTCCGGACGCGGGGGTCCAGCGGGACCGGTACCTCCTCGTCGATCCCCCAGGGCAGTTCTTCGACCGGATGTGTCGCTGCCAGGGACTCGAGAAGACCGTGAGCGGGAGTGACCGCACTGACGTCGTGGCCGGCGTCCCGGAACTTCCGGACCAGGTTCCAGAGGTAGACCGACGTACCCGCTCTGACGAGGCCGTCGTCGAAGCCGGTGAACTCATAGTGGCACTCAACAATCCGCAAGCGATCGGTCCTGTTCCTCGTGGGTGGATGACGCCGCGTCGGCTGTGCGGGCGTGCGACGGACGGCGTCGGACTCAGGTGCGGTGGGGACACGGCGGTGCGGCCGTCGCCCGCCGGGTCGGAGCGACCCGACGGGGGCCGCAGGGCCGTCGGTCGACGTGGTGGGGGGACGGCGGGGTGACGTCCGTGGCCGGCGAACTGCGATCCGTCCCTCTGGACGAGGGCATCGCGCTCGGCTCCGGCGGAGCCAGGAGCCCGTGGTACCCGTACGGCTTCCCCGGACCGGGGCCGGGCTCGGTGCTTTCCCCGTACGGGAGACGGCGATGCGCGTCGGCTGGGTGCCTTCCTCGTTCCGGATGGCGAGTGAACGCGGCGGGATGCGTTGGGTTGTGGGGGCTCTAGAATTCAAGTCCGAACATTAGCGAACAGTCAAGAGGTGTAGTGCCCAAGTTTCTGTCAGGGGCCTGAGCAACACCGGCATCACGTCTCACTCACTTCCGCCGCACACCCGGTCCTGGTGGCCACGGGAGGCACGGCGAGGGAACAAGTCAGCCATTCTCCAGACGGCGCGTCATCGGCTCCCTTTTCCCAGAGTCACTGGCGACGGGGCGGAAGCGCGTGACGGGGGACGCCTGTGCGACAAGGCAGACTGACCGGAACCCGGTGGTCCGACCCTTGACCGTTCGCTGATGTTCGGACTTGAATCGGCCACACCCCAAGATCAAACGCTTCTGATCACCACGACCCGCCGTTCGGACCGCGGAAGGCCCGCGGTCGGCGCGTCGACGCCCCTTTTCCGTACCTTGGGCAGCAGCGACCCAGGTGAGCCCCTGGGGAGGGCAGCTTGACCAGATACTTCCTGGCCGTTCACACACGGCCCACGCCAGGCAGGGAGACCGAGTACCACCGCTGGTACGACGACTTCCACCTCGATGAGGTGCTACAGGTTCCGGACTTCGTCACGGCCGAGCGCCATGTCCTCGTCCAGAGCGAGGGATCGCAACTCCTCGGCCCCGGAAGTCACCTCGCAGTGTTCACCATCACCTCGGACGACATCGATGCCACCATGACGGCGTTCCGCCACGCGCAGAAGTCGATGGCGCAGCCCGCGTGTCTCGATGCCGACAGCGTCGCCCTGTCCTGGTGGCGCCCCCTCGGGAGCCGTACGGCCTCGTCCTCTCCCCTGGTCCCTGACAGCGCGTAGCTCCTCTCCGGCTCCGCCGGACGCGTCACCGAGTTCGCCACGCCCTGCCGGCCGCCGTTCGCCGTGGAGCGGTGCGGGCCGGGCAACCCACCGGCACCGAGGTGTGGCACCGCCATGCCCTGGTGCGAGGGAAAGGTTTGACGACATGACAGTTCACCCCGAACTGACCTCAGAGACGTTACGTCCCGGCCCGCACACCGTGGAGGAGCCCGCGCACCACAGGCGGCAGCCACGACAGTCCTGGCAGGTCAGCACGAGCAAGGCGGTCACCTACGACGTCGTCCTGAGCCCGGGTCTGCTCGACCCGTCGAATCCGGCACTGGCCACGGCGGGCATCCCCGAGGAAGCACGGCCCGGACGCCGTCTCGTCGTGGTCGACTCCACCGTGCACGCGCTGTACGGCGCACGGATCGGCACGTACTTCACCCAGCAGGACGTCGAGCACGAGCTGTGCGTCGTCGACGCGCACGAGTCCGTGAAGAGCATGGAGACGGTCTTCGAGATCGTCGCCTCGATGGACGCCTTCGGGATATCCCGTCGGCGGGAGCCGGTCATCGCCATCGGCGGCGGCGTCCTCACCGACCTGGTCGGCCTGGCCGCGAGCCTCTACCGCCGGTCGACCCCCTACCTGCGCGTACCCACCACCCTCATCGGCATGGTGGACGCGGGTATCGGCGCGAAGACCGGCGTCAACTTCCGCCAGCACAAGAACCGCCTGGGGACGTACCATCCTTCCGCCGTCACCCTGGTCGACCGGGAGTTCCTCACGACGCTGAGCCCCCGGCACCTGCGGAACGGGCTCGCCGAGATCCTCAAGATGGCCATGGTCAAGGACGCGGTGCTGTTCGAGCTCCTGGAGGCCCACGGTCCACGCCTCGTCGACGAGCTCATGCAGTCGGCGGGCTCCGCCGACGACGGGCAGGTGGCGGAGGAAGTGGTGGCACGGGCCATCCAGAGCATGCTCGAAGAACTCGAACCCAACCTCTGGGAGCACCAGTTGCAGCGGCTGGTCGACTTCGGGCACTCGTTCTCACCCGCGATGGAGATGGCGGCGCTGCCCGAGTTGCTGCACGGCGAGGCCGTCAGCATCGACATGGCGTTCAGCTCCGTGCTCGCGCACCGGCGGGGACTGCTCGACCGCGCCGACCTGACCCGCATCCTGCACGTCATGGACCGTCTGGGACTGCCGGCCCGGCACCCCGTGTGCGCGCCGGAACTCCTCGCGCGAGGACTCGCCGACACCGTCAAGCACCGCGACGGCAAGCAGCTCCTCCCGCTGCCCGACGGAATCGGCAGCGCCTGCTTCGTCAATGACGTCAGCCGCGGGGAACTGGACGGGGCCCTGGCCGAGCTGCTGGACCTCGGCGGGGGCGCCGACGCGCTGGCCGCGGCCTCCGGAAAGCGGGGAGCGTGACATGGACGGCGTACGCGCGGTTCTCCTGGCCGGTGGCGAAGGCCGCCGCATGGGCCCCCTCGGCCGTAACCGGCTGAAGCCGCTGGTGCCCTTCGGCGGCACCAGCCGGCTGATCGACTTCAGCCTCGCCAACGTCCGCCGCTCCGGCTTCCGGGAGGCGCTGCTGCTGTCGCAGTACGAGGAGCGGCGCCTCATGGACGACCTGCACACCGTGTGGAACGGCAGCCCGCAGGACTTCCGGGTCCACTTCGGGCCGTACGACGAGGCCTACCGGACGGCCCCCGGGACGGTCCCGCAGACCCTGCCCGACCGCACCTGGCCGCGCGAACGCGGTACGGCCGACGCGCTGATCAGCAAAGCGGACCACGTCTTCGGCGAGGACCCGTCGGAGGTGCTGGTGCTGCACGCCGACCACGTCTACCGGTTCGACTACGGCGACATGATCCGCCGGCACCGTGCCGACCGGGCTGCCCTGACCGTGTCCTACCAGCGCATCGAACGCCGGTACGTGCACCTGTTCGGCATGGTGGACTTCGACCCCGCCGGGAACCTCTCCGGCTTCGTCGAGAAGCCGGCGGAGCCGACCAGCGATCTGGTGTTCGCCGCCTTCTGCGTCTTCGACGCGCGGACGCTGCGCCGCTACCTGGAGCAGCTGGACGGGACGGACTGGCAGCACGACATCAGCCGTGACGTCATCCCGGCCATGCTGGCCGCGGGCGAGCGGATCCGGGGGTACGAGGTCACCGGCTACTGGGAGGACATCGGGACCGTCGACCGCTATCACCGGGCCCACCTCGGCCTGTTGAGCGAGCACCCGACGATGGGCCTGGCCGAGCTGCCGCTCACCGTTCGCCCCTCGGTGGCGCGTCGGTACGTCGCGAGCGAGGGAGCCGTCCGCTCCAGCATCGTCCCCGCCGACCTGGTCAACGCCGGCCGGGTGGAGCGGAGCGTCGTGTATCCCGGCGTCACCGTCGGGGCCGGGGCGAGCGTGCGGGACTGCGTGCTGCTGCCCGGGACGGTGGTCCCCGAGGGCGAGCGGCTGGAGTCGGCCATCCTCCTGGAGGACGGCACCGTGCAGCAGTGCGACCCCGTGGCGGTCCTCGGAGGTGTCGCCTCATGACGGTGGCGGACCCGGCGACGGGCGGTCGGCGCGCGTACGTCGTCGCCGATCTCGGCGGTACGACGCTGCGGATCGGCCGGATCTCCACCGCGGCGGACTCACCCGAGTCGGTCCGCCGTGTGACGACCGAAGGCCTGCACCGCTACCGTGAGTTGCCCGCCCAGGAGCTCCAGGGCATGGTGGTGGAGCAGCTCGGCCGGGAACTGGAGGCCTACCTCGGCTCTCCGGACGGTGCCGGGGCGAGCGCGGTGGGTGTGGCGTTCGCCGGGCCGATGACCAAGGACGGCACCGTGCTGGCCGGCCCCACGCTGTGGGGAGGGAGCGCGGAACCCCTGCCCATCGCCGACATCCTCACCCGGCGGCTCGGCGTGCCGGTCGTCGTCGCCAACGACATCACGGCCGCCGCCTGGCGCTACGCGAGCGCCGAGCGGGCCCCCTTCTGTCTGATCACCGTCAGCTCGGGGATCGGGCACAAGGTCTTCCGCAACGGCGAGGTGCTGGTCTCGGACTCCGGGCACGGCGGCGAGATCGGCCATTGGCGCGTCGACCCCGGTGCGGACGCCGTGCCCTGCGAGTGCGGTGGCCGGGGCCACCTCGGCGGGATGGCGTCCGGCCGCGGCGTGCTGCTGGCCGCCCGCCGGGCCGCGGAGGCCGACCCGGAGAGCTTCCGGCGCTGCGCGCTCGCCGGACCCGCGGGCGGCGACCCGGCCCGCATCACCAACGAGGACCTGGCCCGCGCCGTCCGCGCCGACGACGCGTTCGCGACACAGGTGCTGCGCGGCTGCCTGGTCCCCCTGGCCCTCGCCGTCAACTGCATCTTCACGGCGATCGGCGTACGGCGCTATCTGTTCATCGGCGGCTTCGCGGTGGCGGTCGGGCCCCGGTTCGTCGGCCTGCTCGGAGAGGAGCTGACGAAACTGGGCTGCTTCGGGCTCGCCGAGGAGGAGATACCCGAGATGCTCTCGCTGGGCGCCGCGGACGACGACCACGGCCTCATCGGCATGGCACGGATGCTGACGGAAACCCTGGCCGTCGGCGCGGGCACCGGAGGGGGCGCATGAGGACCCTCGTCGTCGGCAGCGGATTCGTCGGCCGTGCCCTGGCCCGTCACCTGGCCGGGTCGGGCGACGAGGCGGTCCTCGCGTCGCGGACGCCTCCCGTGCCCTACGGTGACGGCGATGTGCGGGACTGGATCGGTCTGGACGTCACCGAGGACGGAGCCTTCGGCCGCGCACTGGAGGACACGGGCGCGGACACCGTCGTCCTCGTGCACGGCCCCTCGGACGTGACCTGGTGCGAAGAGCACCCCGAGGAGGCGATGCACGGGCACGCCGAGGCCGCCAGGCAGGTGGTGCGGGCGGCCGGGAACCGGCGCGTCGTCTTCATCTCCACCGACAACGTCTTCGACGGAAACGCCGAGGCGCCCGACGAATCCGTCCCGCCCCGCCCCGCCAACGCCTACGGACGCGCCAAGCACGCCGCCGAACGGATCCTGGCCGAACTGCCGTCCGTCACCCTGCTGCGGATCAGTCTGATCTACGGGTGGGAGCCCGCCGACAGCCCGAAGTGGCTCAACTTCTTCGCCGCCTGCGTGCACCGCCTCCGGGCCGGCGAGCCGGTGACCGCACCTGTCGACCAGTGGACCACCCCCGTGCTCATCGACGACGTGGTCGAGGTGACCTACGCCCTCGCCAGGGCGGAGGCACCGCCCCGGCTGCTCCATCTCGGCGGCCCGGACCGGATCTCCCGGGCGGACTGGGCGGCCGTCATCGCCGAGCAGCTGGGCGCCTCGCCCGACCTGGTGGTGGCGGAGCCCCGGGCGAACGGCCGCTACGCCGGCCGCCCCGCCTCCACCTGCCTGTCCAGTGGGGTGCTCGCGGCACACCGGGCGACGGCCGGGCTGGCTCCGCGCCCGGTCCGCGAGGGCAGCCGTCTCCTGATCGACCGGCACATCCGCCCGACCCCGAGGAGCACCGTGTGACGACGAACGCCGGCACGTCCGACGGCGCACCGGCCGTCGGGCCGCCGCCACGGACCGCCGCTCCGCAGGGCGTGCCGGGTGCCCGCCGGGTCGATCACCTGGCCCTCACGGTGCCGGACCTCGACCGTGCGATCGACTTCACGGTGCGGGTGCTGGGGGGCGAACTCGTCTACCGCCTGCCCCCGTTGGCCCACGACGACGACTGGATGCGCACCCACCTCGACGTCCATCCGCGGGCCGCCGCGGAGATAGCCCTGGTGCGCCTCGGACCGACCACGAACCTGGAGCTCTTCGCCTACCGGTCGCCCGACCACCGTGCCGTTCCCCCTCGACCGCACGACGTGGGCAGCACGCACCTGGGCCTGTACGTGACGGACGTGGACACCGCCGTCGCCGCCCTGCGGGAGCGCGGGCCATGGCGCCCCTACGGGCCGGTACGGACCGTTCCCGCAGGACTGCCGCAAGCGGGCAGCCGGTGGGTCAGGGTGACCACGCCCTGGGGCATGCCCCTCGAACTGCGCTCGGTGCCGGCCGCACCGCCGTACGAACGGCACGGCCCGGCACGCCGCTTCGGTCCGTGCGCACGGTGGCACAACCGCGACGACGGATCGGGTACGGCCGACCCGCTGCCCGGCGCGCGCAACGTCGACCACTGGGCATACACGGTGGCGGACCTCGACGAAGCGCAGGACTTCTTCACCCGGGTGCTGGGCGCCGAGCTCGTCCACCGCACGACGGCCGACCTCACCGACCCGGACCTCGCCGCGGCCCTGGGTGTGCCGCAGGGCGGCACCCTGCACCGAGCGGCCCTGCGCATGGGCCCCACCGACAACGTCGAACTCACCTGCTTCCCCGACTCGCCCGGCGCGCGCCGGCGCCGGCCCCGCAACAGCGACGTGGGCGGCAACCACCTGGCGCTGTACGTGGACGACGTCGACACGGCGGCCGCGTATCTGGCCGCACAGCCGGGATGCACGGTGCTCGGCGCCCCCGAGACCATCCCGGACGGCCCCCTGGCCGGCGACCGCTGGGTGTACGTCCGTACCGGGATCGGACTGTACGTCGAGGTGGTGCGCATGCCCGACGGAAGCCTGCCCTACGAGCGCGGCACCGCCGCCCGGCGCCGGGCGGCCGGCGGTGAGCGGTGGTGGGACCGCTGAGAGCCGCCCCGCGCGGGGCCCCGACACCACATCCACCCGTCGATCGGAAGGACGCCCCGTGGCATCGCTGACCCCCACTGATCCGGACATCCTGGCCGCGGCCGTCGTCACCACGCTGGCCGTCCACTTCGACCCGCAGGCCCGCGAGGCCAGCATCTTCTACTGGGAACGCGCACTGTCCTACCGCGAGGCGGTGGCGGAAGGGGCCGAACAGCTCGGGGACGAGACCGTCACGCGCCTGGTCGGTGACCTGCGGGCGCGCCCGGCCGACCCGTCCGTGCACCTCGCCCTGCGGACGCGGCTGCTCCAGCTCGCCGGCGACGGTGGCGGGTCGGCGGCTCTCGACACGCTCTTCGAGCGGGCCTGGGAGGCGGAGTCCAACTCGCGCCTGGGCTACCACCTGGGCCGGCACTTCAGTGGCACCGGGCAGCCGACGGTAGGGGTGGAACGGCTCGGCACGCTGCCGGCCGGCGACGGGCTCCGCCCCGGCGACTCCCCCCGGGTCCTGGTCGTGGTGCCCTTCCGCGACCGGGGCCCGGGACTGCGCCTGCGCAACCTGCTGGCCTGCCTGACGGCCCTGCGGGACCAGTCCGTGCCGCGCGCCTTCTACCAGGTGACGGTGGTGGAGACGGACGACGCCCCGCGCTGGCGCGACACCGTCGCGCCCCGCACGGACCACTACCTCTTCGCGCACAAGCCCGACGACTTCAACAAGTCCTGGGCGGTGAACGTCGGGGTGGTCAACACTCCGGGCCAGGCGGAGATCATCTGCATCCTGGACGCGGACGCCCTGGTCGACCGCGACTTCGTCGCCCGCAACGTCGCCCGCTTCCACTCCCCCGGCGCCATGGGCCACCTCAGCTACCGCGACATGTGGTGTCTGGACGAGTCCGCCACCTCCTGGGCGATCGAGGAACGGCTCTGGCGGCGTGCCGCCGGGCTGGACCCGGACCGTCTGCGGGCCTTCGTCCTGCGGCGACCGCCCGGGTGCTGCGTCTGGGTCCGCACGACTGCCTTCCACCGGATCGGCGGGATGGACGAACGCTTCGAGGGCTGGGGAGGCGAGGACAACGACTTCGCCTACCGCATGGACATCAACTCCGCCTTCGACCACTACCACGACCCCCTCCTGCACATGTACCACCCGTCCTCCGCGGTGCTGCGCGAGGACGGCGAACTGGTCAACGCCCACATACCGGCGTTGAGCTGGGGGCCTTCCTCGACCCCCATCGGCGACGTCCACCGGTTCGCGCGGACTTCCGCGACCGGACACCGGCACGAACGAAGGGAAGACAGCCATGTCTCGTGACATCCCCGTTCTCGACCTGAGCGAGTGGAAGACAGCGGATGCGGCACGCCGCTCGGAGATCGGGGCGGCGCTGGATGCCGCCCTGCGCGAAACCGGCGCCTTCCTCCTGCGCGGACACGGCGTACCGAGGGAACTCACCGACCGCATGCGCACGCAGGGACGGGCGTTCTTCGACCTGCCCGGCGAGGTGAAGCAGCAGTACGCCGTCAGCCGCCCCTACGACAACGGCTGGCGGGGCCTGGGCGCGCTCGACGTCGGCGCCGTCGACGGGCAGGCCGGCACGCCCGACCTCCACGAGGCGTACCACGTCGGGCCCTCCCACAGCACCGGCGACCCGGCGTACGACGCGACGTACTACCCGCGCAACAAGTGGCCCGCGGAACAGCCCGGGCTCCAGGACACGGCGCTGGAGTACACCGGCCACATGACGCGGGTCGCCCACGAGGTGCTCGACGTCCTCGCGTCCGTCCTGGGGCTGCCGGAGGACTTCTTCACCTCCAGGTCACAGCGGGCGACGTGGACCCAGAACGTCAACTGGTATCCCTCGCTGCGGAGCGTCGGCGGCGTGCGGGAGGGACAGATGCGGGTCGGTCCGCACACCGACTTCGGCACGCTGAGCCTGCTCGACCGCCAGCAGGGGGTCGGCGGGCTGGAAGTCTGGAACGAGGAGGACGGCTGGTTCAAGCCGCCCTTCGAACCCGACACCCTGGTCGTCAACCTGGGCGACCTGATGAACCTCTGGACGGACGGCCGTTGGAGCTCGCTGCGGCACCGTGTGCTCGCGCCCAGCGACGCGGCCCCCGACGAGGAACTGGTCTCCCTGGTCTACTTCTTCGAGACCGACCCCGACACGGAGGTCGTTCCGCTGGCCGCTCCGGTGGGGGGCGGCGAGGAGATGGGTGCGGTCATCGCCGGCGAGTCGATCCTGGAGAAGGTCGGTGCCAGCCTGACGCTGGGGTGAGTCCCGGACCGGGCGGCCGAGGCAGGCGGCTTCGTACCGGGCGCGGCGGCGACCGCGCCCGGCAGCTCCGGCCCCCCGGCCGCCGAGGACACCGAGGACACCGAGGACACCGAGGACACCGAGGACGGCACCGTGCGCGGCGGCTCGGGCGCCACGACCACACCGGAGGGCGTCGAGGGCGTCGCCGAGACCGACGGCGGGGACGGCTCCGGAACCACCACGCGGTCCGGATCACCGGTCCGGCACCGGCCGGACGGCCGCGTCCGGACCGACGAACGGGAGCGGCTCCGAAGCCGCCCCCGGCGGCCGGGCCGGTGCCTCCGCCACGGCCGCCGCGCAGGCCGGCCGGAAGGCCGCCGCCCCCGCCCCACCGAGCGGCAGGCGTTCGGTCCGGCGGGCCGGGCCGGAGGCGTTCAGTCCAGCAGCCCCAGCTCCCAGGCCGAGCGCAGTGCCATCCACACCTCGGTGAACGCCCCGGTCGAGGTCAGGTCGCGGCCGGTCAGGGCGCTGAAGCGGCGCAGCCGGTAGGTGAGGGTGTTGGGGTGGATGTGCAGGGCGGCCGCCGCCTCGTCGGTGCGCCGGTCGCGCTCCATCCAGGTGCGCACCGACTGCACCAGCCGGGCGTCGTGCTCGGCGTCGTAGCGCAGGGCCGCGCCGATGGTCTGCTCGACCAGGGCGTCCAGCGCGGCCGGGTCGTCGGGGAGCCAGCGGCCGACCGGGTCGCTGCCGTAGCGGACCAGGGGCCGGCCCGAGGCGGCGGCGTGCGAGGCCGCCCAGAGGGCCTCGCGCCGCGCGATCCGCAGTGACGCCCCGCAGAGCAGCGGCCGGCTGGTGCCGGCGGCCGCGCCGGGCAGGCCGGCGACCGTCTCGGCCACGCCGGGCGCGCCGAGCAGATACCGCTCCCCACCCCGGTTGAGCAGCAGGAACGGCTCGTCGTCCAGGGCGCGCAGCAGGTCGAGTTCGGTGACGCCCCGGACCACGGTCAGCTCGACGGTGCCCGTCAGGGAGTGACGGACCAGCCGGCGGGCGGCAGCCTCCTGGTCCAGGGTGCCCTGGAGCATCTCGGCGAGGATCTCGGTGCCCTCGCGGCGCAGGGTCTCGCGTTCGGTGCGGATCACCGCGAGCTGGAGCGCGGCCACCGTGGCGATGTGCTGGACCACGGCGAGGCCGGCCGGGCGGGCGCCGTCGCGCTCCAGGGCGATGAGGAAACCGGCCGTGCCGACCGGCGAGGGCACCGGCAGGACGAAACCGCCCGGGATGGTGGGCGGGGCGTCCGCCGAGGCGGGGACCAGCGCCGGGGCGGGCACCGGCACGCCCGGCAGCAGGGGCCGGCCCTGCGGGCTGCACAGCCGGATGTCGTACCCGGAGAGGTTCTCCAGGCGGCGGAAGAGCGTCGCGGTGTCCAGCTGCTCGGAGGCGAGCCAGCGCAGCGCGCCGAACACCTGGAGCTGGGCGCCCAGCCGGTGCCGGGCGTCCTCCTGCACCGCCGCCGCGACCTCCTGCGCGACCACGATGAACGGCACGGCGAGGGGCACCTCCAGGACCGGCATGCCGCGCTCCTCGGCGGTGTCGAAGAAGGCGCGCCGCAGCGGCGGCATGTGCAGCTGCACCGAGACCGCGAGCGCCGACACCCCGGCGTCGTCCAGCCGCTCCAGATAGGCGCGCTGCGCGGCGGCCGACCGGGGCAGGGCGAGGCCCGTGGTCATGATCATCTCCGCGCCGAGCAGCCAGGGGGTGGGGTCCTCCAGTTCGCTCGCGTGGGCCCAGGACACGGACCGGTCCAGGCCCGCGCGGCCGGCCAGCAGCCGCAGCTGGAGCGCCGGGTAGGACAGCACTTCCCGGACGCTCACCCCGCGCTTCCTGTCGCCTCCCGGACGTCGTTTGTCGCCTTCCACACATTCACCTCAGCTCTTTGTGCCTGTCACGATTGTCTCCCGAAGGGCGCCGCGCCCAGACTCGGCCCTGCCGGTAGCCCCGGCGCGCTCCGCCGGAGCAGGTTCCCGGCGCGGTCGAGCGCAGCGAGCAGGAAGGCAGCAGGCCATGACCGACCCACGTGGGCCCCTCACTCCCCGCGGACCCGTCGACTCCTCCCGGGTGCCGCGTTTCGCGGGACCGGCGACCTTCGCCCGGCTGCCGCGCCTGGACGAGGTCGAGCGGGCCGACGTGGCCGTCGTCGGGATCCCCTTCGACGCCGGAGTCTCCTACCGGCCGGGCGCCCGCTTCGGCGCCACCGCCGTCCGTGAGGCCAGCCGTCTGCTGCGCCCCTACCACCCGGCGCTGGACGTGTCACCGTTCGCCACCCAGCAGGTCGCGGACGCCGGCGACATCGCCTGCAACCCGTTCGACATCGACGAGGCGATCGAGACCATCCAGGAGGCGGCCTCCTCCCTCCAGGCCGACGGCACCCGGCTGGTCACCCTCGGCGGCGACCACACCGTCGCGCTGCCGCTGCTGCGCGCCGTCGCCGAGCGGCACGGCCCGGTCGCGGTGCTCCACTTCGACGCGCACCTGGACACCTGGGACACCTACTTCGGGGCCGAGTACACGCACGGCACCCCGTTCCGCCGTGCGGTCGAGGAGGGCATCCTCGACACCTCCGCGCTCTCCCACGTCGGCACCCGCGGCCCGCTGTACGGCAAGCAGGACCTGTCCGAGGACGAGAAGCTGGGCTTCGGCATCGTCACCTCCGCCGACGTCTACCGGCGCGGCGCCGACGAGGTCGCCGACCAGCTCCGCCAGCGCATAGGCGACCGCCCGCTGTACGTCTCCATCGACATCGACTGCCTGGACCCGGCGCACGCGCCCGGCACCGGCACCCCCGAGGCGGGCGGCATGACCTCCCGCGAGCTGCTGGAGATCCTGCGGGGCCTGGCCGGCTGCAACCTGGTCGGCGCCGACGTGGTGGAGGTCGCCCCGGCCTACGACCATGCCGAGATCACCGCGGTGGCCGCCTCCCACGTCGCCTACGACCTGGTCAGCCTGCTGGCGCTGGAGGCCTCCGGATGAGCGACAAGGCCCCCGCGCTGAACGAGGTCGAGCAGTTCGGCATCGAGCGCATCCCCGACGCCGACCGCACGGCCGGGCCCCTGGACCTGTTCCGGCTGGCGTTCGGCGGCGCCAACACCTTCGCCACCTGTGTCCTGGGCGCCTTCCCGATCCTGTTCGGACTGTCGTTCCAGCAGGCCCTGGTGGCGACCGTGCTGGGTCTGGTGGTCGGCTCGCTGATCCTGGCGCCGCTGGCCGTGTTCGGCCCGCGCAACGGCGTCAACAACGCGGTGTCCTCCTCCGCCCACCTCGGTGTGCACGGCCGTATCGTCGGCTCGTTCCTGTCGCTGCTGACCGCGATCGCGTTCTTCTCGATCTCGGTGTGGTCCTCGGGCGACGCGCTGGTGGGCGGCGCCCACCGGCTGGTGCACCTGCCGCAGAACGACGTCACCTTCGCCCTGGCCTACGGCGTGTTCGCGGTGCTGGTGCTGGTCGTGTGCGTGTACGGCTTCCGGTTCATGCTGTTCGTGAACAAGATCGCGGTGATCGCGGCCTCGGCGCTGTTCGTGCTGGGCTTCATCGCCTTCGCCGGCGACTTCGACTTCGGTTACCAGGGCGCCTTCCCGTCGGTGTCGACGCCGGGCTTCTGGGCCTCGTTCATCGGCTCGGCGCTGATCGTGCTGTCCAACCCGGTGTCCTTCGGCGCCTTCCTCGGCGACTGGGCACGCTACATCCCGGCCGAGACCCCGCGGCGGCGGGTGGTCGGCGCGGCGTTCGCCTCGCAGATCGCGACCCTGCTGCCGTTCCTGTTCGGCCTGGTCACCGCGTCGATCATCGCCACCAAGGCGGCCCCCTACATGGACCCGGCGGCGCCCAACTACGTCGGCGGCCTGCTCGCCACCGCCCCCACCTGGTACTTCCTGCCGGTCTGCCTGCTGGCGCTGATCGGCGGCATGGCCACCGGCACCACCGCCCTGTACGGCACCGGTCTGGACTTCTCCAGCGTGTTCACCCGGTTCAGCCGGGTGCAGGCGACCGTGTTCATCGGTGTGCTGTCGATCGCGTTCATCTTCTTCGGCCGGTTCGCGATGAACCTGACGCAGTCGATCTCCACCTTCGCCACGCTGATCATCACCTGCACCGCGCCCTGGATGGTGATCATGATGCTGGGCTGGCTGACCCGTCGCGGCTGGTACGACGCCGACTCCCTCCAGGTGTTCAACCGGCGCCAGCGCGGCGGCCGCTACTGGTTCGCCCACGGCTGGAACTGGCGCGGCATGGGCACCTGGCTCACCTCGGCGATCCTCGCCCTGCTCTTCGTCAACCTGCCGGGCCAGTTCGTCGGCCCGCTCGGCGACGTGGCCGGCGGCGTCGACGTCTCCCTGCCGGTCGGCCTGGTCCTGGCCGCCGTGCTCTACCTGGCGCTGCTGCTGCTGTTCCCCGAGCCCCGGGCCGTCTACGGGCCGGACGGGCCACGCCTGGTGCGCAGCTCCGACACCCCGGTCCCGCCGATCACCGGCGGCGACCCGGCGGGCCCGGTCACCGCGCGGGCATCGGTCTGACCCGCTTCCCCGGCGGCGGGAGCGCCCGCCGCCCCGCCGCCGGGGTCCCCCACGCACGTACGACACCGGGCAAAGGAGCCCCCCATGACCGAAGAGGTCCTGCGCGCCGCCGACGAACTGGTGGCCGCCTTCGCCGAGGGCCGGCTGGACGACTACTTCGCCGCCTTCGACCCGGACGCCACCTTCGTCTTCCACACCACCCCGGAGCGGATCGCCTCCACGGCCGACTACCGCGCACTGTGGGAGCGGTGGGTCGCCGAGGACGGGTTCCGAATCGTGGACTGCGTCTCCTCCGGCCAGGTCGTCCAGTGCTTCGGCGACACCGCCGTCTTCAGCCACGACGTGGCGACCACGGTGAGCACCAGGGCCGGCACCGAGTCCCTCTCCGAGCGCGAGACGATCGTCTTCCACCGCGCCGGGCAGGGCCGCTGGCTGGCCGTGCACGAGCATCTGTCGCCCGCCGCGGCGGCCTGACGCCATCCGGCGCCGAAGTCCCGGCGCACCGCGAGCAAGGAACACCCGCACCACCCGGCCCCCGCACCACCAGGACCGGGGCGAAGGAACACCCCGCACCGGCCGTGTCACCCGCCGGGGGCGGACGAAAGAGGAAACAGGTCATGAGCGAGCTTCTTGCGCTGCGCAACCACATCGGCGGCGTGTACGTGGACGCGGCCGACGGCCGCCGTCTCGACGTGGTCGACCCGGTCACCGGCGAGGTGTACGCCCAGGCGTCGCTGTCCGGCGCGGCGGACGTGGACGCGGCGATGGCCGCGGCGGCACGCGCCTTCCCCGTCTGGCGGGACGCCACCCCGGCAACCCGGCAGCGGCTGCTGCTGCGGATCGCCGACGCGGTGGAGGCCCGGGCCGGCGATCTCGCCGACGCCGAGTGCCGCGACACCGGCAAGCCGCGCGCGCTGACCCTCACCGAGGAGATCGCCCCGGTCGTCGACACCCTCCGGTTCTTCGCGGGCGCGGCCCGGATGCTGGAGGGCCGCTCGGCCGGCGAGTACACCGAGGGCATGACCTCGATCGTCCGGCGGGAGCCGGTCGGGGTGTGCGCGCAGGTGGCGCCGTGGAACTACCCGCTGATGATGGCGGTGTGGAAGTTCGCGCCGGCCGTCGCGGCCGGCAACACCGTGGTGCTGAAGCCGTCCGACACCACTCCCGCCTCCACGGTGCTGCTGGCCGGGATCGTCGGCGAGGTGCTGCGCGAGCTGGACCTGCCGGCCGGGGTGTTCAACGTGGTCTGCGGCGACCGGGACACCGGCCGTCTGATGGTGGAGCACCCGGTGCCCGCCATGGCCGCGATCACCGGCTCGGTGCGGGCCGGCATGGAGGTCGCCGCCTCGGCGGCCCGGGACGTCAAGCGGGTCCACCTGGAGCTGGGCGGCAAGGCGCCGGCGCTGGTCTTCGCGGACGCCGACCTCACCGCGGCCGCCGAGGGCATCGCCGCGGGAGGCTACTTCAACGCCGGCCAGGACTGCACCGCCGCGACCCGGGTGCTGGTGCACGCCTCGGTGCACGACGCGTTCGTCGCCGAGCTGACCAAGGCCGCCGAGGCGCTGCGCACCGGGGGCGGCACGGACGACGAGGACATGTTCTTCGGTCCGCTGAACAACGCAGGCCAGCTGGCCAGGGTGGCCGGGTTCGTCGAGCGGCTGCCCGGACACGCCACCGTCGCGACCGGCGGCCACCGGGTGGGCGAGCGCGGCTACTTCTACGCCCCGACCGTGGTGACCGGGGTGCGCCAGGACGACGAGATCGTCCAGAACGAGGTGTTCGGCCCTGTCGTCACCGTGCAGTCCTTCACCGACGAGGAGGAGGCCCTCGCCTGGGCCAACGGCGTGCAGTACGCGCTGGCCTCCTCCGTCTGGACCCGCGACCACGCCCGCGCGATGCGGATGTCCCGGGCCCTGGACTTCGGGTGCGTGTGGATCAACACCCATATGACGCTGGTCTCGGAGATGCCGCACGGCGGCTACAAGAAGTCCGGCTACGGCAAGGACCTCTCCGCCTACGGCTTCGAGGACTACACCCGGATCAAGCACGTCATGACCGCGCTCTGACGCTTCCCGGTACGCCCCCGCCGTCGCCCGCGTCGGCCCTCCTCCCACAGGGTGGTGGGCGCGGCGCGCGGCGGGAGCGACCTCGTCGACGACTGCCGGCCGGCGTAGCCTCAGGCCGCCGCCACGGCCGTCCGCTCCGCCCCGTCCCGGTGGATCGGCGTGCCCGATCCGGTCAGCGGCAGCCCCGTGCCGCCCCGCCGGACCGCGACGATCTCCGCCGCGATGGACAGGGCGGTCTCCTCCGGCGTGCGGGCGCCGAGGTCGAGCCCGATCGGCGAGTGCAACCGGGCCAACTCCGTCCCGGTCAGGCCCACTTCGCGCAGCCGCCGGTCGCGGTCCCGGTGCGTGCGGCGCGAACCCATCGCGCCGACGAACGCCACCGGCAGCCGCAGGGCCGTCTCCAGCAGGGGCACGTCGAACTTGGCGTCGTGGGTGAGCACGCACAGCACGGTGCGCGCGTCGGTCGGCGTGCTCCGCAGATAGCGGTGCGGCCAGTCGACCACGACGTCGTCCGCCTCGGGGAAGCGGGCCGGGGTGGCGAAGACCGGCCGGGCGTCGCACACGGTCACCCGGTATCCCAGTAACTTCCCCGCGCGGACGAGCGCCGCGGCGAAGTCCACCGCGCCGAACACGATCATGCGCGGCGGCGGCACGCTCGACTCGACGAACAGGGTGAGACCGCCGGGGCAGTGCGATCCGTCCTCCGAGAGGCCGACCGTGCCGGTGCGGCCCGTCTCCAGCAGGGCGTGCGCCTCGGCCGCCGCGGTGCGGTCCAGGTGCGGGTGACCGCCGAGCGCGCCCTCGTACGAGCCGTCGGGGCGCACGAGCAGGGCGCGGCCCAGGAGGCCGGCCGGGCCCCGGACCACCCGGGCCAGGGCCGCCGCCCCGCCCCGGGCGGCGGACGCCAGCGCCGCGGCGAACACCGCCCCGCCGGGTGCCTGCGCGGCGACCGGGGTGACCATCACCTCGACGGTCCCGCCGCAGGTCAGTCCGACCGCGAAGGCGTCCTCGTCGCTGTAGCCGAACCGTTCGGTCACCGTGCGGCCGTCCCGCAGCGCCTGGCGGCAGAGGTCGTACACCGCTCCCTCCACGCAGCCGCCGGAGACCGAGCCGATCACTGTGCCGTCGCTGTCGACGGCGAGGGCGGCGCCGGGGCCGCGCGGGGCGCTGCCGTCGACGGTGACGACGGTGGCCACCGCGAAGTCCCTGCCCTGAGCGACCCAGCGCTCCAGTTCCTCGGCGAGGTCAAGCATCCGGCGCTCCGCCGGCGGCCCGCAGGACGCGGTCGGGACGGATGGGCAGGTGCCGGTGGCGGGTGCCGGTCGCGTGCCAGACGGCGTTGGCGACGGCGGCCGCGGCGCCCACGACGCCGATCTCGCCGACGCCCTTGATGCCGACCGGGTCGTCCGGGTCGACGTCGTCCACCCAGTCGGCCTCGACGCGGGCCACGTCGGCGTGCGCGGCGAAGTGGTAGCCGGCGAGGTCGGCGCCGACGTGGGCCCCCAGGTTGCCGTCGCGGACGGCCTCCTCGTGCAGGGCCATGGAGATGCCCCAGATCATGCCGCCGACGAGCTGGTTGCGTGCCGTGAGCGGGTTGACGATGCGTCCGGCCGCGAAGATGCCGAGCATGCGCCGCACGCGCACCTCGCCGGTCGCGACGTCCACGGCGACCTCGGCGAACTGCGCCCCGTAGGAGTGCCGTTCCCTGGGCGGCAGCGCGTCGACGGCGGCGGAGGTGTCCGAGCGCGCCGTGATGCCCTCGGGCGGTACGGTGCCGCCCCTGGCGAGCCGTTCCCGCAGGTCGCGGGCGGCGACGTCGACCGCCCACGCCCAGGAGCGGGTGCCCATGGAGCCGCCCGCGATCATCGCCGGACCGAAGTCGCTGTCGCCGATCCGCACCCGGACGCGGTCCCGCGTGGTGGCCAGGGCATCGGCCGCGACCAGGGTGAGCGCGGTGCGCGCGCCGGTGCCGATGTCCGCGGCGGCGATCCGCACGGTGAAGGTGCCGTCGGCCTCGGCGGTCACGGCCGCCGTGGAGGGTGCGGCCCCCGCGGCGAAGGAGGCCGCCGCGGTACCGGTGCCGAGCAGCCAGCGTCCGTCCCGGCGCAGGCCGGGGCGCGGGTCCCGGCCCGCCCAGCCGAAGCGGCGGGCGCCCTCCCGGAAGCAGGCGACCAGGTTGCGGGTGCCGAACGGCAGTCCGGAGACGGGGCCCTTGTCGGGCTCGTTGCGCAGGCGCAGTTCGATCGGGTCGACGCCGCACTTCTCGGCGAGTTCGTCGAGCGCGGCCTCCAGCGCGTACGAGCCCGGCGCCTCGCCCGGCGCGCGCATCCAGGTGGGGGTCGGCACGTCGAGGCGTACGACCCGGTTGGCGGTGTGGTGGGCGTCGGCGTCGTACATCACCCGGGCCACCCCGGCGCTCGGCTCGACGAACTCGTGCACCGTGGAGGTGACGCTGAGCGAGGTGTGCTCCAGGGCGCGCAGCCGTCCGTCCGCGTCGGCGCCCAGCCTGACCCGCTGCACGGTGGGGCTGCGGTGGCCGGCCAGTGAGAACATCTGGCGGCGCGTCATGACGAGCCGGACCGGGCGCCGCAGGACGGTCGCGGCCATCACCGCGCCCACCTGGTGCGCGCGCACGCCCTTGCTGCCGAAGCCGCCGCCGACGTGCTCGGAGCGCACCCGCACCGAGGCGGGGTCGAGCGAGAACATCCGGGCCAGCTCGTTCTGGACCCAGGTGGTGCCCTGGTTGGAGTCGACGACCTCGAGCCGGCCGCCGTCCCACAGGGCGGTCGCCCCGTGCGGCTCCATCGGGTTGTGGTGTTCCTCCGGCGTGGTGTACTCGGCGTCCAGGACGACGGCGGACGCGGCGAGCCGGGCCTGGAGGTCCCCCTTCTCCGTCACCGCCGGCAGGTGACCGTCCACCGGGTAGGCGTCTGGGTGGTCCCCGGTGAAGGCGACGTCGTGCGGCTGCTGTTCGTAGTGCACGACCAGCGTCTCCGCCGCCTCCCTGGCCTGTTCGGGCGTCTCGGCGACGACCAGGGCCACCGGCCAGCCCGCGTGCGGCACGCGGTCGTGCTGGAAGAGGGCGGCGGTCGGATCCGGCCGGGTCCCCAGCATGCTGACGAAGTCGATGTCGACGCGGGGGGCGTTGCCGTGGTGCAGGACGGTGAGGACCCCGGGCATGCGCAGGACGGGGCCGTCCGCGACGGAGCGGATGCGGCCGCGGGCGACGGTGGAGAGCACCAGCCAGCCGTGGGCGAGCCCGGCGAAGGGGATCTCGCCCGCGTAGCGGGCGGCTCCGGTGACCTTGTCCCGGCCCTCCACCCGGGTGTGCGCGGTGCCGACCAGGCGGTGCGCGGTCGTGGCCGCGGTGGTGGTCATCGGGCGGCCTCCTCGGCGAGTTCGCTGAGCACGGCGACCATGAGGTTGCGCATCAGGGTCACCTTGTACGCGTTGTGGGGCAGTGGCCGGGCGGCGGCCAGTTCGGCGTCCGCGGCGGCGGCGAAGGTCGCGGCGTCGGCCGGTGCGCCGGTGAGCACGCGCTCGGCGGCCGTGGCGCGCCAGGGCCGGGACGCGACCGCCCCGAGGGCGAGGCGCGCTTCCCGTACGACGCCGCCTTGGACGTCGAGCGCGGCGGCGACCGAGCCGATGGCGAACGCGTAACTGGCGCGCTCGCGCACCTTGCGGTAGCGCGAGTGCGCGGCCACGGGGGCGGGCGGCAGCGTCACGCCGGTGATCAGCGCCCCCGGCGGCAGGGCGGTCTCCCGGTGCGGGGTGTCGCCCACGGGCAGGTAGAACGCGCCGATCGGCGTCCGGCCGGGCCCGTCGGCGGTCTGGTAGGAGACGACGGCGTCGAAGGCGGTCAGTGCCACGCCCAGGTCGGAGGGGTGCACGGCCACGCAGTGCTCGGAGGCGCCCAGGACGGCGTGGTTGTGGTGTTCGCCCCTGACGGCGGGGCAGCCGCTGCCGGGGACGCGCTTGTTGCACGGCTTGGTGGTGTCGGTGAAGTAGCCGCAGCGGGTGCGCTGGAGCAGGTTCCCGCCGACCGTGGCCATGTTGCGCAGCTGCCCGGAGGCACCGGCGAGCACGGCCTGCGCCAGCGCCGGGTAGCGGCGCCGGACCTCGGGGTGGGCGGCGAGGTCGCTGTTGGTGACGGTGGCGCCGACGCGCAGCCCGCCGTCCGGCGCCGGCTCGATGTCGTCCAGCGGCAGTTCGCGGATGTCGACGAGGCGGCCGGGCCGCTCCACGCCGGTCTTCATCAGGTCGACGAGGTTGGTGCCGCCGCCGACGAACCGCGCGTCCGGATCGGCGTCGAGCAGCGCCACCGCGCCGGCGACGTCGTGCGCGCGCTGGTAGCCGAACTCCCTCATGCCGCGCTCTCCGCACGGGCCGCGACGCGCTCGCCGGCCGCAGCCGCCCGAGCGACCGCCCGGACGATCGACACGTACGCGCCGCAGCGGCACAGGTTGCCGCTCATCCGCTCGCGGATCTCCTCGTCGGTCAGCGGTGGCGGCCCGGCCTCGGGGCGGACGTCGTCGGTGGCGGCGCTCGGCCAGCCCGCGGCGTGCTCCTCGATCACGGCGATGGCCGAACAGATCTGGCCCGGCGTGCAGTAGCCGCACTGGTAGCCGTCCAGGTCGAGGAACGTCTGCTGCACGGGGTGCAGCCGGTCGCCGTCGGCGACCCCTTCGATGGTGGTGATCTCCCGGCCCTCGGCCGCCACCGCGAGCTGTAAACAGGAGACGGCCCGGCGGCCGTCGATCAGTACGGTGCAGGCACCGCACTGTCCCTGGTCGCAGCCCTTCTTGGTGCCGGTCAGGTCGAGGCGCTCGCGCAGCGCGTCGAGCAGGGTGGTGCGGTGGTCGACGGAGAGCGCGTGCTTCTCGCCGTTGATGTTCAGGGTGACGGCGCTGTACGTCGACGTGGTGGGTGGGGCCATGATCAGCCTTCCTTGGCATGTCCGGAGCGCGTCGGCGGGACGGTCCGGCGGGCGTGAACCTGGGCGGGGTGGCGCTGTACGGGGCGGGGCCGGCTTGTCATGATGCGGACACGGGGAAGGAACCCCGGGGTGGTCGTCCGGCCCGGATCGCGTCCACCCCTGGACCGGACTCAAGCGGACAGTTGTCCGTTAATGAGAAACGTAGCGGACAACTGTCCGCTCAGCAAGGCCGGTTCACGGACCGGGCGGACGAGGAGGACGAGTGCGGCAGAACAAGGACGCGCCCCTGCGCTCGGATGCGCAGCGCAACCGCGAGCGCATCCTGGAGGTGGCCCTGGCCGAACTGACGCGTTGCGCGGACGCCCCGCTGAGCCTGATCGCCAAGAAGGCGGGCGTCGGACAGGGCACGTTCTACCGCAACTTCCCCAACCGCGAGGCCCTGGTCCTGGAGATCTACCGCCACGAGATGCAGCAGGTCGCCGACTCCGCGCACCAACTGCTCCAGACCCGGGAGCCGGACCGCGCCCTGCGGGAGTGGATGGACCACCTCGCCCGGTTCGCCATGGCCAAGGCCGGCCTCGCGGACGCCATCCGCCAGGTCACCAGCGCCCCGGGGAGCCCGGAGAGACCGGCCCCCACCCCCGTGGCCGACGCGGCCGAGGCCCTGCTGCGGGCCGGCGAGGAAGCCGGCACCATCCGCCCGGGGGTGACCGGCGAGGACTTCCTCCTGCTCATCGCCGGCCTGTGGATGATCGATCCGGGCGGCGAGTGGCAGCCGCGCGTCACCCGGCTCCTGGACCTCGTCATGGCCGGCCTGCGGACGGAAGCGCCCTCGTAGGGCTCGGCCAGGTTCATGGCGGGCGGGTACGCCGCGACGGCAGATGAGGCAGGCTGCGGCGAAGCGGGCTGCAGTCCACCTTCAGCCCGGCACCGACGTCGTCACGGCCATCACGCGGACGGGGTGGGAGCAGGCCGGCCGGGGCATGGCCGGGCCGCCAACAGGGCGGACGGTGGGAGCAGGCCGGCCGGGCATGGTCCGGGCCGCCAACAGGGCGGACGGTGGGAGCAAGCCGGCCGGGCATGGTCCGGGCCTCGGGGGACGGCGGGGTGCGCCGCCCGACGTCACTCCTCCGGCATCCGGAGCCTCCGCACCCGGGCGGGGGCGGGGCCGGTCGACTCGCGCGGGACATAGGTGGTGTGGAGGGTGTGGCGGCGGGGCCGGGCCGTGGAGCCGTTGATGCGGCGGACCAGGATGTCTGCCGCGAGCCCGCCCAGGTCCTGGACCGGTTGGCTGACCACGCTCAGCCGGGGCCGGACGAGGGTGGCCCATTCGGCGTCGTCGAAGCCGATGACGGAGACGTCGTCGGGGATGCGGGCGTCGAGGTCGAGCAGGGCGTCGAGGGTCCCGAGCGTGGCCACGTTGTCGGTGGTGAACAGCGCGGTGGGCCGGTCGGGTGAGCTCATCAGCTCCATCACGGCGGAGCGTGCCCAGGTCCGGTCGTATCCGGTGTGCCTGATGAGCTCCGCCCCGCGCGGGACACCGGCGGCACGCAGCGCTTTCCGGTAGCCGGTGAGCCGCTCGGTCGTCGTCCAGATGTCCGCGCCCGGCGCGAGCAGCGCGGTGTTCTCGTCGGGAGACGCCGAGGTGATCACCGCGATGCGGGTGTGCCCGGCGTCCGTGAACCTGGCCACCGCGGCCTGGGCGGCACCGCGGTTGTCCACCACCACCGTGTCGAGCGCGGCGCCGCTGACCACACGGTCCAGAAGGACCACCGGGACGCCCGAGGCGACGGCCTTGTCGAGGTGTTCGTGATCGGCGGCCGCGGGTGCCACGACCAGGCCGTCCACGCGCCGCTCGATGAACATCTGTACCGCGGCCTTCTCCGTCTCGCCGTTCTCGTCGCTGTTGGCGAGGACGACCTGAAGGCCGGCCTTGGCCGCGACGTCGGTGACCCCGCGCACGGCACGGGCGAAGTAGGCGTTCTCGATGTCGGCGACGACCACGCCCAGCGTGTGGGTGCGTCCGCTGATCATGCTCCGGGCCACCGCGTTGGTGCTGTAGCCCAGTTCGGCGGCGGCGGCGAGCACCCGTTCCCTGGTGGCCGGGCTCGCCGAGCCGTATCCGCCCAGGACGCGTGCGGCGGTGGCCTGTCCGACGCCGGCGTGCCGTGCGACGTCGGGGATGGTGACGCGGCGCGGCGGCCGTGGGGTGTTCGGCATGGGCGGTCTCTTCGTGAGTGGCGACTGGGCGGACGCCGAGGAACGGGTCGATGAAATCCGGCGCCATTCAACCATTGACGGACGGCGGCTGCCGGTGGGTAAGGTACGGGTCCGTTGGTAACGTTATCAACTCTCACCGGCACCCGCTCACCTGCCTTTTCCCCCGGGCCGACCACGGCACGCCCCCGCCCCTGGCGGCACCGATTCCACGCCCCGAACACCGGAGGTCTCACGGATGGCAACCGACACCCTTTCGCCGCCACCGGCCGCAGGACCGGCCATCGCGCTCATCGACGTGGCCAAGGACTTCGGCGGCAACCGGAACGCGGCAGCCGTCCGCGGCGTCGACCTCTCCATCGGCGAAGGCGAGTTCTTCTCGCTGCTGGGCCCCTCCGGCTGCGGCAAGACCACCACGCTGAGGATGATCGCCGGCTTCGAGGAACCGACCCGCGGACAGATCCTGCTGCACGGCCGGGACATGGTCGGTGTGCCGGCCGACAAGCGCGACATCAACATGGTCTTCCAGTCCTACGCCCTCTTCCCGCACCTCAGCGTCGCCGACAACGTGGCGTTCGGGCTGCGCCGCAAGCGCGTGCCCAAGGACGAGATCCGCCACCGGGTCCAGCAGATGCTGCACACCGTCGAACTCGCCGACAAGGCCGACCGCCGTCCCCGCCAGCTCTCCGGCGGCCAGCAGCAACGCGTCGCACTCGCCCGCGCCCTGGTCAACCGCCCCCGCGCGCTGCTGCTGGACGAGCCCCTCGGCGCCCTCGACCTGAAGCTCCGCCAGTCCATGCAGCTGGAGCTCAAGCGGATCCAGCGCGAGGTCGGCATCACCTTCATCTACGTCACGCACGACCAGGCCGAGGCCCTCACCATGTCCGACCGGATCGCGGTGATGAACCACGGCCTGGTCGAGCAGGTCGCCCCTCCCCGCGAGGTGTACGAACGGCCCGCCACCGCGTTCGTCGCCGGTTTCATCGGCACGTCCAACCTGATCGGCGGACGGCTGACCTCCGTGGGAGCGGAGACCGGGGTGCTCGACCTCGGCGACGGCCAGCGCGTCACCGTCCCCCTGCGCGGGTCCCGCACCGCCGGGTCGGCCGTCGAGCTCACGGTGCGGCCGGAGAAGATCACGCTGACCGCCGGGCCGGCCGACACCGCCAGCCGCGTCCGCGGCACCGTCCGGGAGGTGGTCTACCTCGGTACCTCCACCAGCTACACGGTGGACACCGCCGCGGGTGCGGAGATGACGGTCTTCCAGCCCAACGACGGCACCGCCTCCGTCAGCCCCGCCCGCGGCGACACCGTCTGGCTCTCCTGGGCCGTCGACCACTCCTACCTGCTCACCACCGCACCCGCACCCGCGGCGACCGCCGCGGACCCGGCTTCCCTCACCTCGCGCTGACGACAGGCAGACCACCATGCCCGAGTACTCCACACCCTTCGCGCCCCGGCGGCGCGGACCGGCCCCGCACGGCTGTACCCGGCGCGGTCTGCTGCGCGCCGCGCTCGGCGCCGCCGCGCTGGCCCCGCTCGCCGCGTGCAGCGTTCCCGGCGCCCGCGTCCACGTCCCCACCGGCGAGGCGGAGATCGCCGCGGCCGTCAGCGACTTCTGGACCGGGAAGAAGGGGTCCGGAAAGCTGGACTTCGTCAACTACACGCAGTACATCGACGTCGACCCCGCCGACCAGAGCAGACACCCCACCCTCGACGCCTTCACCCGCGCCAGCGGCATCGAGGTCGCCTACAGCGAGCTGATCGACGACAGCGCCTCCTGGTTCGGCAGGATCCAGCCCGAGTTCGCCTCCGGCCAGGGCATCGGCTACGACCTGATGGTCGTCGGCGGCGACAGCTACCTCACCAAGTACATCCAGCTCGGCTACCTCGCCCCTCTCGACCACAGCCGGCTGCCCCACTTCGCCCAGTACGGCGGGGCCGCGTTCAAGAACAGCTCCTTCGACCCCGGCAACGTCTACACCGTCCCCTGGCAGTCCGGCATGACCGGCATCGGCTACGACCCGGCCCAGGTCGGCCGGGAGATCACCAGCTGGCAGGACCTGCTCGACCCGAAGCTGCGCGGCAGGGTCGGCATGTGGAACGACGCGGTGCAGATGGGCAACATCGCCCTGCTGGCCGTCGGTGTCGACCCGGAGACCTCCACCCCCGCCGACTGGCGCAAGGCGGCGGCCTGGCTGCGCGGGCAGCGCGACGCCGGCATGGTCCGCTCCTACAGCACCGCCACCTACCAGTCCTCGCTCCAGCGCGGCGACCTGGCGGCCTCGCTCGTCTACTCGGGCGACGTCTTCCAGGCCAACCAGAGCGGCTCGGCGCTGGAGTTCGTCATCCCCGAGGAAGGCGGTCTGCTGTGGACCGACAACCTCTGCATCCCGTCGACGGCCGCCCACCCCGTCGACGCCCTGACCTACATGGACTACGCCTACCGGCCCGAGGTCGCCGCGCGGATCAGCGAGACCGTGCAGTTCGTCTGCCCCGTCCCCGACGCGCAGGCGGTCGTCGCCCGCGACGCGGCCGCCGCCACCGGCGAGCGGCGCACCGTGCTCGAGGCCCTGAGCACCAGCCCTCTGGTCTTCCCGACCGAGGCCGACGAAGCCAGGCTGCGCCACCTGCGGGTGCTCGACGAAGAGGAGGAGAAGCAGTGGAACGCGCTGTTCGAACCGATCTACCAGGCCTGACCCGGCGCCGCCGCGGGCGTCCCGGGGCCGCGCTGGCCCCCTACTGGATGATCCTGCCGGGCTGGCTGTGGCTGGCGGCCTTCTTCGTCGCCCCCGTGATCGTGATGGTGTCCCTGTCGCTGCAGACCGGCGACTTCATCGACGGCTTCCGCCAGACCTTCCATTTCCAGACCTACGCCGACGTGGTGCGCACCTACCACGTGCAGTTGGTGCGGTCCCTGGTCTACGGCGCGGCAGCCACCGTCTCCTGCGCCCTCATCGGCTATCCGGTCGCCTACTGGATCGCCTTCCGGGCCGGCCGGCACAAGTCGGTGTTCCTCTTCCTGCTCCTGCTGCCGTTCTTCGTCTCCTTCGTCATCCGCACCCAGTCCTGGAACGTGGTGCTCGCCGACCACGGCGTCCTGCTGGGACCGCTGAAGGACATCGGCCTGCTCTCCGACGACTTCCACCTGCTGGCCACGCCCTACGCGGTGATCGGCGGACTGACCTACAACTTCCTGCCGTTCATGGTGCTGCCCGTCTACGTGGCCCTGGACCGGGTGGACCCCAAGGTGATCGAGGCCTCGACCGACCTGTACGCCTCCCGGGCGGCGACCTTCCTGCGCGTGGTGCTGCCGCTGTCGCTGCCCGGCGTCTTCGCCGGAGTGCTGCTGACCTTCGTGCCCGCCTCTGCCGACTACGTCAACGCCGGCATCCTCGGCGGCCCCTCCACGACGATGATCGGCAACATCATCCAGACGGAGTACTTCACCAACCTCGACTACCCCGGCGCCGCCGCTCTGTCCTTCGTCCTCATGGGCGCGCTGCTGCTGGCCGTGTTCACCTACGCCCGGGCCCTGGGCACCGACGAGGTCCTGGAGGTGGCCGCGCGATGACCACGGAAACCGCCGCCCCCGCGGTCGACACACCCGCCGCACCGCGGTCGCGTCGCACCCGGCGTGCGCGCCGCCGCCCCACGCTGACCGTGTACACCGCGCTGGTGCTGGGCTGGCTGATGCTGCCGATCGCCGTGATGGTCCTGTTCGGTTTCAACGACACCGGCAGCAAGGTGAACTTCACCTGGCAGGGCTTCACCCTGGACTGGTACCGGCATCTGTTCGCCATCCCCAACCTGACCGCCGCACTGGTCAACAGCCTCACCATCGCCCTGGTCGTCGCCGTGGTCGCCACCCTCCTGGGCACCCCGATCGGACTGGCGCTCGGCCGCTACCGCTTCCGCGGCCGGGGCTCCGTGGACCTGCTGATGTTCGCCGCCATCGCGGCACCGGAGATCGCGCTCGGCGCCGCCCTGCTGTCGCTGTTCATCGTCGCGGGGGTGCCCCGCGGCTACTGGACGGTCGTCGTCGCGCACGTGGCGTTCTGCATCCCGTACGTCGCGATCACCGTCCGGGCGCGCATGGCGGGCCACGACCCGACGCTGGAGGAGGCCGCCCGCGACCTGGGGGCGGGTCCCTGGACGGCGTTCCGTCTGGTCACCCTGCCGGTCCTGCTGCCCGGCGTGGCCTCCGGCGCCCTGCTGTGCTTCGCCCTGTCGATCGACGACTACGTCATCACGAGCTTCAACGCCGGCCGTACGGTCACCTTCCCGCTGTGGGTCTACAGCGCCAGCCGTACCGGCGTGCCCCCGCAGGTCAACGTCATGGGGACGCTGATCTTCGTCGGCGGCCTGGTCATCGCCGGAGCGAACGTCCTGTTCTCCCGGCGCCGCGCGGTCTGACCGATCCGGTCCACCGCGCCTCTCGGACACCGGCTCACCGGCGCCCGCCGGCCGGTACGGAACAACCTCCAAAGGAAAGATCACCGTGCTCAAGTTCAACGAAGCCGAGTTCGTCTCCCAGACGGAAAGCCTCGTCACGCTGCGCCCCCGGATCGAGAAGCTCGTCGACCGTCTGATCGACGACGGGTACGACAACGTCCTCCTCGTCGGCGCGGGCGGGACGTACGCGCAGATGTGGCCCTACGAGCACCTCGCCCGCCGCACCTCGCTGCTGCCGGTGCGGGCCGCCGTCGCCGCCGAGCTGGTCGTCTCCGGCGACGCCCGCCTCGGCGAGCGCACCGCCGCCGTCTTCACCTCCGTCTCCGGCACCACCGAGGACAGCCTCCGCGCCATCGACCACTGCAAGTCCCTCGGCGCCCACACGATCGGCTTCACCGGCATCGCCGACTCCCCCATCGCCCAGGCCGTCGACACCGCGCTGATCTCCGAGCCCAAGGCCTGGCCGTTCGACGTCCAGATGCTCCTGTTCATGGGCCGGCTGCTCTCCCGGCGGGGCGAGTTCGAAGGCTATGAGCGCCTCGCCGACGAACTCGCGGGCCTGCCCCGCGTCCTGGTGGACGTCGCCCGGCAGGCCGAGCCGGTGGCGGCGGCCTTCGCGGAGGCCCACAAGGACGACGCCTACCACTTCCTCATCGGCGGCGGAAACCTGTGGGGATTCACCTACCTGTACTCCATGTGCATCCTCGAGGAGATGCAGTGGCTGCGCACCACCCGGGTGCACAGCGCGGAATTCTTCCACGGCTCGCTGGAACTCCTGGAGGAGGACACCAGCGTGATCGTCTTCCAGGGGGAGGACGAGACCCGGGCCCTGACCGACCGGGCAGAGGTCTTCGCCCAGCGCGTCTCCAAGAACGTCACCGTCTTCGACACCCGCGACTATCCCCTGGAGGGCATCAGCCCCCAGTTCCGCGGACTCCTCGCCCCGCTGGTGATGGACACCGTGATGGACCGGGTCAGCAAGCACCTCGAGCGGGTCCGCGACCACTCCCTCGACCTGCGCCGCTACTACCGCGTCATGGACTACTGACCCGCCCGACCGGTTCCCCTCGTCCATCCACCCCGCGCGCCGGTGCCCTGGCACCGGCGCGCCCATGGCGGGCGCCGCGCTCCCCCGCGCGCCGCGTCCGCGCCTCGGGAGACCCTGATGAACGTCCTCGGCTTCGGCGACAACACCATCGACCGCTTCGTGGACCGCGGCACCGACTACCCGGGCGGCAACTGTGTCAACGTCGCCGTCTACGCCCACCGGCTCGGCCTGGACGCCGCCTATCTGGGAGTGTTCGGCGACGACGACCTCGCCGCCTTCCTGCGCACGGCCGTGGCCGAGCAGGGCGTCGCCGTGGACCGCTGCGTCGTGCGCCGCGGCACGACCTCGGTCTCCACCCTGCACGTACAGGACGGCGACCGGGTCTTCCTCGGCTACGACCCCGGCGGCGACACCGTCCGCGAACCACTCGTCCTCGACCCCGGCCTGCTGGCCTACGCGGCGTCGTTCACGCTCGTCCACTCCAGCGTCTACTCCGGTACCGAGGCCGAACTCCCCCGGCTCGCCGCGGCCGGACCGCTCATCAGTTTCGACTTCTCCGACGAGGACGAGTACCGCACACCCGAGTACCTCGAACGCGTCTGCCCCCATGTGGACCTGGCCCTGTTCTCCTGCTCGCACCTGGACGAGGCCGCCACGGGCACGCTGCTCGCCGAGGCGACAGAGCGGGGCGCGGGCATGGCGCTGGCCACCCGTGGCCTCGACGGGGCGATCGCGCACGACGGCCGCGTCACCGCCGCCGCACCGACCCGCGCCGCGGACCCCGGGGCCATGTCCGACACGATGGGCTGCGGAGACGCCTTCCTCGCCGGGTTCATCGTGTCACTCCTCCACGACGGATGGTCCCGTCAGGTTCCGCCGGTCGCTTCAGCGCTGCAACGCGCCCTGCACCAGGGAGCGCGCGCCGCATACCACCAGTGCTTCGTGGAGTCCGCCTTCGGCTGCGGCCGGCCCGCACCGACGGCACAGGCCGGCGAACGGGACACGAGCAGGCCCGCATCCCACTGACCGGCTGGTCCGGACGCGAGAACACGCCGCGCTACAGCTCGAGCCATCAGTGGGTGATGCATCGGGCGAGCGCGTTCTTGAGGCCGACGGGGGCGAGCAGGCCCCGCACATCGTCGCGCGGGCCGGCGCGGCGGGGCCAGGGGCTGGTCCTGTACCGGGGACCGGGCCGGGGACCGGGGACCGGGCCGGGGACCGGGGACCGGGCCGGGGACCGGGGACCGGGCCGGGGACCGGGGACCGGGCCGGGGACCGGGGACCGGGCCGGGG
>NZ_JBIVJP010000030.1:88529-114101 GCF_044750285.1 Streptomyces sp. NPDC088812
GACCGGTGAGAGGGAGTACCCGGCCGGGTCCGGGTGCCGGCGGCTCCTCAGCCCGGCCCCGGCGTCCAGGACGGGTCGCGGCCGAGCAGGGCGAGCCAACGGTCGCCCGGCGGGGCGCTGTCGGGAACAGCGAACCGTCGGCGGAACGCGGCACCGGCTCCGCGGCCCTCGTCCGGGACCAGAGCGGCGATGCGCAGCGCGGCGGTGCCGCCGCAGCTCCGCGCGCACGGTTCCTTCCCGTGCGGCCTGGACGCAGCGCCGGCTGACCGGCTCCGGGGCGTGGACCGGGCCGCCCCCGCGCGAGCCGGAGGGGGCGAACATGCCGTCGACTCCGTCTCCGTGGTCGGACAGGAAGACGCGGCGGACTTCCAGACCCCGCTTGCGGAACTCCTCGGCAGGCGGACCGCGTTGGCGGATCACGCACTCGGCGCGCCTGCGGCCGCGGCGGTCCCGCCAGGCGCGCTCAGATGCCGCTCCGGGTGACGGCACCCGGCCATGGGCGCCCTGACGAAGCGACAAAAACGGCGTCCGCGGAGCGTGCGCGGAAGAGGCGGCACCGCGGGCAGTGGATGCCCGGCGCCGGCCGCGGGAACGGCCGGAGGCCGGATCGCCCGCGTCACCGACGCCCTGCGCCCCCTGTCCGGCCGGCCTCGCCCCCAGGAATCCTTTGACACTCTCAAACACATACGTATACCGTCCGTGCCCAGTTGGGCATTCCTGGTGGACGCCCTGGTGAACGGATAGGTGGTTCCCGTGCTTTCGGAGCCGGACGGACAGATCGGGCGGCGCGTCATGCTGCGCACGGCGGGAGCGGGCATCGGCGTGCTCGCCGCCTCGGCGATCCTCTCGGCGTGTTCGCCCCCACCCCGGGAAGCGGACGCCGGCTCCGAGGGCGAGACCGCCACGCGGGGCACGGACACCCCCATCGACACACTGACGCTGGCCCTGCCCTCCTCCCTCTCGACCCTGGACGTCAGCCGCGAGTCGGGCATCCTCAACTACGTCGTCGCGGCCCTGGTGCAGGAGTCCCTGCTCTCGGTCGGCCCCGCCGGCGAACTGAAGCCCGGCCTGGCCGAGTCCTGGAAGCAGCCCGACGCCAGGACGTACGTGTACACCCTGCGCCGCGACGCCCGGTTCTCCGACGGCACCACGGTCACCACCGACGACGTGCTCGCTTCCGTCCAGGCCGCCCGGGACGACTCCAGCACTCTCGCCTACGCCTGGGCCGGTGTCACCTCGGTCAAGGCCACGGGCGCGCGGGAGATCACCATCCGCCTCGCCGAACCCGACGCCGCCTTCGCCTGGACGCCGACCCCTGGCACGCTGCTCATCAGCAGCAGGGCGTTCCTCACCCGGAACAAGGGCAGCGTGGGCACCCCCAAGACCCTGCTGCTGGGGTCCGGGCCCTACAAGGTGACGTCCTTCGCCGCCGACGACCACGTCGGCCTGGAACGCAACGACGCCTGGTGGGGCGGCGAGCCGTCGCTGAAGACGTTGAAGCTGTCCTTCGTCCCCGACGCCGGCACACGCCTCGTGGCCATGAAGTCCGGCTCCGTCGACGGCGCGCTGGACCTGCCCTCCGACGAGGCACGCACCTGGGAGTCGACCGCCTCGGTCACCTACACCGGCGACCGCTCAGTGGTCGCCCTCGCGTTCGACACCTCCCGGGCGCCCTTCGACGACGTCCACGTCCGCAAGGCGTTCGCCCACGCCGCCGACCGGGCCGGCATGACCCACGGCATCCTGCACGGCAAGGCGGAGGTGGCCGCCACCCTGGTCTCGCCCGACATGTGGGGGGACCTGCTCACCGCCGACCAGGTGGCCGACGCCTACAAGACCCTGCCCGCCTGGGACTTCGACCTCGACCGGGCCAAGGCCGAGCTGGCGAAGTCCGCCCACGGCGACGGCTTCACCCTCGACCTCAGCTACCCGAGCAGCGGCCCCCAACTGGGCAAGGCCGCGCTGGCCCTGGCCGCCTCGCTGAAGAAGCTCGGCATCACGCTCGACGTCAAGGAGGTCACGCTGGAGCAGTGGATCGCCGACCTCGTGCCCGGCCGGAAGCCCTTGCAGTTCCTGTGGTACTTCCCCGTCACCGGCGACCCCGCGGAGCTCACCAACGCCTACCTGGACGGCTCCGCCACCGCGACCAACCTGCCGCGTTACGACGACACCGCGGTGAACACCGCCCTGGCCGCCGCCCGCAGGACCACCGACCGGGCGGAGCGGGGCAGGCACCTGATGACCGCCGTCGAGACGGCCGCCGCCGCCCTGCCCTACCTGCCGCTGTGGTGGGCGCAGACCGCGACCGCCCTGTCTAAGGACCTCGTACTGGAGGAACCCGGCCCCTTCGCCCTGATCGGCCCCTGGGCGGCCAGGATCAAGAAGGCCGCCGCCGGCTGAAGCCGGCAGGCGGTGGCCAGGATCGAGGCGGTGGCCAGGATCGAGGCGGTGACCGGGATCGAGGCGGTGACCGGGATCGGGAAGGCCGCCGCCACCTCGAGCGGGCCGGCCGTGGTCCGAGCAGGCCCAGGCCTGAAGCGCGACGGCCGCCACCTCAAGACCGCGTGCCGGGCGCATTCTCCCCCGATCGCCCGGCACGCACCCCCCACCCGCCGTCCCACCCGCCGTCCCGCCCCCGGCACGCTCCCCACCGACAGCCCCGCCCCGACGGCCGGCCCCCGGTCAGCCCCACCTCGCCGGCCCACAGCCCACGCGCACCCGGCCCGGCCGCAGCACGAACGGAACCAGCATGCCCAGTCCCACCCCGCCGCCCGGCCCCGGCCTGGATCCGGTCGCGGCGGTCCGCCGGGTCAGGCGGGCCATGTCCGACCTGACGGCGCCGCTGGAGGCGCGGATCAGCCCCGACGGACGCCAGGTGGCGGTCACCGTGACCGGTCCGCACGGCACGGGCGTCGTCCTCGCCCCGGCGCACGGCCCGGCGGTGGCCATGCCCGCCGTCACCGGCGCCCGCCACACGCCGCGCTGGCTGCCGGACTCCCGAACGCTCCTGCTCATGAGGGAGACGGAGGAGACGAGGGACGCGGGGGAACCGGACGGCGCCGGCCTCCCGGTGCTGACCGCCTGGGACACCCGCACCGGTGTCCGCCGCGACCTGGTGTCCGTCCCGGGCGCCGTGGAGGACATGCTCGTCGCCGACGACGGCTCGGAGATCCTGCTGCTGGTGGCGGACGACGGGGCCGAACGCGACGGTATGAACCTGGGGCTGCCCGTCCGGCTGGGCGCGGCGCCCGACCCCGAATCCCACCGCCCCGGCACCGGCCGGCGCCGCCTGCTGCACGGGCTGCTCCCGCCTTCCGAGGCGCCGACCGGGCCCCGGCCCGCCGGACCGGTCGCCCTGCGCGACGCCGGGCCGCCGGAGCTGACGGTCTGGAACACGGCCTGGCGCGGTGGCAGGACCGTCGTGGCCACCGTCTCCGAGGATCCGCTGCCCGCCGGTTACTACACCGCGTGGCTGGCCCGCGTCGACCTCACCGACGGAAGCACCACCGTGCTCCACCGGCCCGAAGGGCAGCTGTCCGCACCGGCGCTCGCCCCGGACGGCCGCAGTGCCGTCGTCGCCGAGGGCATCTCCATCGTGGCCGGCCGTCCGGTCGTCGTGGACCTCGCGGACGGCACCGTGACCACCACGAGCGCGGTCGAGGACGTCACCTGGCTGCTGCCCGACCCGCGGGATCCGGCCCGGCTGCTCACCGCCGGCTGGAGCGGCACCGGTAGCCGGCTCGCCGCCGTCCGCCTCGACCGGGCCGCACCCGGCGGCGTCGAGGCCACCGTGCTCCGCGAGGAGCAGGCGGTCCTCACCGGCGCCGGATTCCGGCCCGCCCTCACCCTGAGCGCGGACGGCCGGACCGCCGCGACCGTCCGGGAGGCGCCCGGGGAGCCCCCGCAGGCCGTGGTCGCGCCCACCCACGGGCCGCACGCCTGGGCCTGGCGCCCGGTCACCACCCCCGACCCTGCCGCCGCGCGCCGCGCACACGGCGGCCACCTCGACCTCGCGCGTGTCCGCACCCGCCCCACCGCGTGGACCGCGTCCGACGGCCGCACCGTCCACGGCCTGCTGCTCGACGCCCCCGCCGTGCCCGCCCCCTGCGGCCCGCACTCCGAGGACCGCGACGCGCCAACGCCACCGCCACCGCGTCCGCGCCCGTTGGCCGTGGTGCTGCACGGCGGCCCCTCCTGGCAGTGGTCCGCCGCCCACGCGCCCGCCGACGTGCTCGGACTGGGTCCCGCGCTGGCCGCCGCCGGATGGCTCGTCCTGCTGCCCAACCCCCGCGGCAGCAGCGGCTACGGCCTGGACCACGCCCGTGCCGTGGTCGGCGACGTGGGGGAGGGCGACCTCGACGACGTCCTCACCGGCGTCGCCCACCTCACCGCGCACGGCGCGGCCCTGCCCGGCCGCGCCGCGGTCCTCGGCCACAGCTACGGCGGCTTCCTCGCCGCTCTCGCCGCCGCCCGCACCGACGCCTTCCGTGCCGCGGTCGTGGTCTCCGCGCCCACCGACTGGCTCAGCTTCACCCACACCTCCGTGATCGGAGGCGGCTACGAGCGGACCTACGGCATCGGCGACGCCGCCACCGCCGAGGGCCGCACCGCCCTGCTCGCGCGTTCCCCCGTCTTCGCCGACGGCGGCACCGGCACCCCCACCCTCGTCCTGCACGGCGAGCAGGACCGCGTCACCCCGGCCGGCCAGGCGCACGAGCTGTACCGGACCCTGGCCCGACGCGCGACGGCACCGGTGGAACTGCACCTGTACCCGGGCGAGGGCCACGAGTTCACCCGTCCGGACCACCTGCTGGACGCCGCCACCCGCGCCGCTGCATGGCTCACCCGGCACGTCACCCCCGAGGCGGCACGAACGTCCGCCACCGAAGGACCGGACGACCACCCACCCGCCGCTCCGCCACGGCCGGATGCCGCCACCCCGACCGAAGGACCGGACGACCACCCACCCGCAGGTCCGCCGCAGCCGGACGCCGCCACCCCGACCGAAGGACCGGACGACCACCCACCCGCCGCTCCGCCGCAGCCGGACGCCTCCACCCCGACCGAAGGACCGGACGACCACCCACCCGCCGCTCCGCCGCAGCCGGACGCCTCCACCCCGAAGGAAGCACCGTGACCGACCCGAGCCCCCGCCAGGGCGCCGTGCCGCCAGCGCCGGCGTGGCACACCCGGCTGCGCACCGCCCTGCCCGCCCGCTACGTACTGCGCCGCCTGGCCGGCACCGCCGGGCTGCTGCTCGTGCTCTCCCTCGCCGTGTTCGCGCTGCTGCGGCTCGCCCCCGGAGACCCCGCACGCACCCTCCTCGGCACCCGCGGCGCCACACCCGAGGCCCTGGCCTCGGTACGCGCCGCCCACCACCTCGACGACCCCCTCGCCGTGCAGTACGTCCGGTGGCTGGCCGACGCCTGCCGCGGAGACCTCGGCACCTCCATCCGAACCGGCGAGGCGGTCTCCGCGGCCCTCGGCGGCCGGCTGGCGCTCACCGGCCAACTCGTCCTGACCGGCTTCGCGGTGGCGCTGCTCCTCGGGGTCCCCCTGGGCGTCCTGGCCGGACTGCGGGCACGCGGCGCGCTCGACCGCGCCGTGCAGAGCCTCGGGGTACTGGCCCTGTCCACCCCCGCCTTCGCCGGCGGCCTGCTGCTCATCTACGTCTTCTCCCTGATGCTGGGCTGGCTTCCCGCATACGGGCCCGGCACCGGCGGCAGCGACCGGCTGCTGCATCTGGTGCTGCCCGGCCTCACCCTGGGCCTGGCCGTGACCGCCGTACTGATCAAACTGACGCGCGCCGCCGTGGTCCGCGAACTCGCCCGCGAGCACGTCACCTTCGCCCTGGCCCGAGGCGTTCCCCGGCGCGCCGTGCTGCTCCGGTACGTGGTGCGCGGCACCGCCGTGCCGGTCACCACCGGCATCGGCCTGGTCCTGGCCTACCTGCTGGCCGGCACCGTGATGGTCGAGCAGGTCTTCGCCCTGCCCGGGCTGGGGCAACTCCTCGTGCAGTCGGTCACCTTCAAGGACGTCCCCGTCGTGCAGGCGGAGGCGCTGCTGATCGCGGGCCTGATCTGCCTGGCCGACCTGGCCACCGACCTCACCCACCCCCTGACCGACCCCAGGCTGCGCACGGCCCGCCCCCGGCGCTCCCCCGCCTCCGCGGCTCCGGCCGGCCCGGCGAAGGGGCAGGCATGACCACCGACACCTCCCTGGCCCCCGCACCGCCGCGCGCACCCCGGAGGCGGCGCGGGGCCGGCGTCCTGAACGCGGTCTGCGCGGCGATCGGTGCGCTGCTGCTGGTCGCGGCCGTCGCGGGCCAGTGGGTGTTCCCCGACTGGGACCGGCAGGACCTGCTGTCGACCGCCGCGATGCCCGGGGCCGGCCATCCGCTCGGCACCGACGAACTCGGCCGGGACATCCTGCAGATGCTGGTGGCCGGCGCGCGCAGCACCCTGGCCGGCGCCGCTCTCGTCGCCCTCGGGTCCATGCTGATCGGCAACGTCCTGGGAGTGATGGCCGGCTATCTCGGCGGTCTCACCGACACCGTGACCCGGCGCCTGGCCGACCTGCTGCTCGCCCTGCCGGCCCTGCTGGTGACCATCGTGGTGGCGGGCATCGGCGGCGGCGGGTACGCCCTCGCCGTCGGCGTGCTCGTGGTCCTCACCTCGCCGGGCGACATCCGGCTGGTCCGCTCGGCCGTCCTCGAGCAGCGCCACCGCGCCTACGTCGAGGCCGCCCGCAGTCTGGGCCTGCGGCCGGCGACCGTCATGGTGCGGCACATCTGGCCCAACGTGCTGCCGGTCGTCGTGGCCAACACCATGCTCAACTTCGCCGGCGCCATCGTCGCGCTGTCCTCGCTGTCCTTCCTCGGCCTGGGCGTGCCGCCCGGCGCCCCCGACTGGGGGCGGATGCTCGCCGAGAACCGCACGCTGCTCTACGACAACCCGTCGGCCGCCCTCGCCCCCGCCCTCGCGGTCATCGTGTCCGCGGTGGTGCTGAACCTGCTCGGCGACCGGCTGTTCGAGGTCTTCTCCGACCGGAGGTCCCGATGACCGACGCACCCCGCACCGCCTCCGGCACCGCGGCCCCCGCCCCTGGCACCGCCGCGGACACGGTGCCCCTGCTGGAGGTCACCGGGCTGCGGATCACCGCGACCGGGGCCGCCGCGACCGCGACGGTCGTCGACGGCGTCGGCCTGCGCGTGGCGCCGGGTGAGTGTGTCGGCGTGGTGGGGGAATCGGGCAGCGGCAAGTCCCTCGTCGTACGCGCTGTCGCCGGCCTGCTGCCCGAGGGCGTCGCCGTCACCGGCGGCAGCGTCCGGCTGGCCGGCCGGGAGGTCCTGGGACTGGCGGACGGCGAACGGCACGCGTTGCGCGGGCGCCGGCTCACCCTGCTCCTCCAGGACCCGTTCACCATGCTCCACCCGCAGTTGACCTGCGGCCGCCAGATCGCCGACGGACTGCGCGACGACCACCCCGCCCTCACCGCCGCCCGCGGCCGCCGCGCCCGGCACACCACCCGGCGCGCCGAAGTCGTACGCCGGCTCGCCGAAGTAGGACTGGAACCGGCGGTCGCCGACCGGTATCCGCACGAACTGTCGGGCGGCATGCGGCAGCGCGTCGCCGCCGCCGCGGCCCTGGCGGGTGACCCGGACCTGCTGATCGCCGACGAGCCGACCACCGCGCTCGACGCGGCCAACCAGCGGGCCCTGCTGGACCTGCTGCGCGGCCTGCAGCAGCGGCGCGGCATGGGACTGCTGCTCATCACCCACGATCTGTCGGTCGCGTTCTCCACCTGCGACCGCGTCTACGTGTTGTACGCCGGATCGGTACTGGAACAGGGAGCGGCGGCCGACCTGCGGCGCGATCCCCGGCACCCGTACACGGCGGCGCTCCTGGCCGCCGAGCCGTCCGTGCACACCCGCCACGAACGGCTGCCGGCGGTTCCCGGCTCCGTGCCCCCGCCGGGCAGCCGCGGCGCGGGCTGCCCGTTCGCCGACCGCTGCCCGCACACGGCACCGGAGTGCCGTACCGAACCGCTGCGCCTGCGGGTTCCGCCCCGCGCGCGGCCGGACCGGCGGGCCGAGGGGGAACAGCGCCTGTCCGCCTGCGTGCGCCTCGCCACGCTCGGCAAGCACCTGGCACCGGCCGCCACCGGCACGCCCGGAAGGGCCCCCTCGCAGACGGCTGCCGCAGGGACGGCCGCCGACCGGCCGGACGCCCTGCGCACGGCACCCCGCGCATTCCCGCCCGCCCCGCGCACGGCATCCCACGAGTCCCCGCCCGCCCTGCGTATGACCGCGGTGCGGCGCACCTTCCAAGGCAACGGTGAACTGCACCCGGCGGTCCGCGACGTGACCCTGACCGTGCCGGACGGCAGGATCACCGCGCTGGTCGGGGAGTCGGGATCAGGCAAGACGACGCTGGCGCGCATCGCCGTGGGCCTGGAGAGCTTCGACGCCGGGCAGGTCGACGTGGGCGACGTGTCCCTGAGCGCGGGCCGCCTGCCCGCCGGCGCACGGCGTACCCGGCTCGCCTCCCGCGCGCAGATCGTCTTCCAGGACCCCTTCTCCTCCCTCGACCCACTGCGCACCGTGGGCGCCACGCTCGCCGAGGCCCTCACCGCAGCCGGCCGCCTCCCGGACGGCAGGCGCCGGGAACGCCGCCTGTACCTGCGCGCACGGGTCGAGGAACTGCTGACGCAGGTCGGCCTGCCCACCGCCCACGCCGGCCGGCGGCCCGCAGGCCTGTCCGGCGGCGAACGCCAGCGCGTCGCCATCGCCAGGGCGCTGGCCGTACGGCCCCGGCTGCTGGTCTGCGACGAGGCCGTGGCCGCACTGGACGTGTCGGTGCAGGCCCAACTGCTCAACCTGCTCACCGAACTCCAGCGGGCCGAGGGCTTCGCGGTGCTCTTCATCACCCACGATCTGGGCGTGGTACGGCAGATCGCCGACGAGGTCGCCGTGATGTACCGCGGCGAACTGGTGGAACAGGGCTCCGCGTCCCGCGTGCTGGACCGGCCCGGCCACGCGTGGACCCGCCGCATGCTGGACTCGCTCTTCGATCCGGCACGGGCCGCTCCCGCCTCCGCGGCAGACGGACCGGCCCTGCCCACCACACCCGACAGCCCCTGCCCCGACCACCTAGACTGACGCAGATCCACCACGAGCCGCCGAGGAGGAAAGGTGCCGCTCTCCCCCGCCGTTCCCGCCCAGCCGGACGGGACACCCGCCTCGTCACGGTCGGCCCAGCCGCCGCTCCGGCGGGCCGCGGGTGACGCCACCCGTCCCGCACCGGTCGGCGACCCGGTGCGGGACGCCCTGTCGGTGAACATCAACCGCCGTCGGCTGCTGCGCGGTTGGAGCCTGCGCGAACTGTCCGCCGCGACCGGCATCAGCAAGGCCCTGCTGTCCCAGATCGAACGCGGCGAGGCCAACCCGACCCTGGACGTCGTTTCGCGCATCGCCGCCGTGCTCGACACCGACCCTGTCGACCTGCTGCGCCGCTCGCTGCGGGAGCCCGAGATCCTGCGCGCCGACGAACTCGCCGAACCCGACGGGGAGACCGCCGTCAACCTGCTCTTCGAGGGGCACGGCCACAGCCGCTTCGAGGTGTACCGCTCCCGGCTCCACCCGCACGCCCAGAGCCAGGTCAGCTCGCACGGCACGGGCTCCGTCGAGCACGTCATGGTGGTCGCCGGCCGGGTGACGCTCGTCGTCGACGAGGTGCCGTACGATCTGCGCGCCGGGGACAGCGCCCGCTTCGACGGCCGGGCGAGCCACTACTACACGACCGACGACAGCGCGGCCACCACCCACAGCATCGTCGGTTACCCGCCGGCCTGACCCGGGCTGACGACGGCCGGTCCCGCCTCCGCGGCGGCGGGACCCGTGACGTCCGTGCCGCGCGAGGAGCGGCCTCGGCCCGTCGACGGAAGGCCGGCGCGGACGTGGTCGGGCGTGACGACGGCGTCAGGAGCAGGCGAGGAGTCGGTCGCGCGCACCGGCCGGAACGCGGCCCGCACAGGACCGGAGGCAGTCGGCGATCAAGCGACTGCGCATCGGGTGATCTGGTCGTGGTCGTGCTCCGCTGCTCGGGTCAGGCGATGTCGAGCAGCAGGGCGCTGAGCTCCACGGGCATGGTGATCATGGCGTCGTGACCGGTCTCCAGCTGGTGGACAAGGGACGGCTCGCCGTTGGGCTGAGTCGTCGGCAGGGGCCGCCGGGTGACGCCTTCGGGCTCGTTGCCGACGCAGAGGACGTGGACCCGGGGGATCGCGGCCTGGGCGGGGTTGTCCATCTCGGCCGGCTGCTGGAAGCAGAGGGCCGACTCGTCCGCGAGCGTGGTCCTGAGCCAGGCGATGTCCTGGGGGTCGGTGACGCCGAACAGGCCGAGCGGCGCGGGGAGTTCCGGCAGCGGCGGAATGCGCCACGGCTCGGCGGTGCCGGCGGCACCGTCGATCAGGGCCTGGGTGAGCGGCATGACATCGATGGCGTTCTCGCCGTGCGTCGGCACCATGGCGTCGAGGTAGACCAGGCGCGAGATGCGCTCGGGAACGCGGTTCGCCGCGTTGGAGATGACCATTCCCGCGTAGCTGTGGCCGACGAGGACGACGTCTGTCAGGTCGTGGTCGAGGACGAGGCCGACGATGTCGTCGACGTGGGTGGTGAGTCCGACCTCGGGGCCGAGCAGGTGGGCCTTGTCCCCGTGGCCGGTGAGGGACGGCGTGAGGACACGGTGGCCCCGGGCGGTGAGCAGCGGGGCGACGCGGCTCCAGCACTGCCCGTCGTGCCAGGCGCCGTGAACGAGGACGTACGTGATCAGGTGGGACATGGATGCTTCCTCGTGGTGAGAGTGGATCTGCGGTCAGGGGAAGTGGCAGGCACGCGGACGCGCGTCCGCGCCTGCACGCGGGTGCGGGGCGGTGGACGAACCCCCGGTACGGTGACGGCCGGGCCGACGGTTCAGCCGGACTCGCTCCGCACGGCGGGTGCGACGTCCGACGCGAACCTCTCCAGGACCCGTTGCGAGCCGGTGTCACCCGGGAGTGTGCCGGTGAGGGAGAAGACGCCGAGTTCGGCCTCGGCGGCCGTCGGGACGGTGCGCTGCATGTCTTCGACATTAGGCAGCCGACAGGTACCTGAAGGTACCCTTCGGCGCGTGAGCCTCCGTCCCGGAACCGTCTTCCTCGCCGACTGCCCCGCCCGCCTGGCCATCGACATCATGGCCGGGAAGTGGGCCATGGTCACGCTCTTCGCGCTGAGCGACGGTCCCTTGCGGCACGGCGAGCTGGTCGAGCTGATCGGAGGTATCTCGCGCAAAGTGCTGACGCAGACGTTGCGCGGCCTCCAGGACAACGGCCTCGTCGAACGGCGCGCCTACGCCGAAGCGCCACCCCGCGTGGAGTACAGCCTGACCGAGCTCGGGCACACCCTCGAGGAGCCCATCACGAGGCTGACCGAATGGGCGAGGTCCAACGGCGCGGCGATCGTCGCTTTTCGCGAGACGGCTGAGGCGAAGGACGCCTAGAACCACGCTCCAACCACCGCGCCCGCCGGCACCATGACCCACGCCCCGCTGCCAGGAGTTCTTCCGTCTCCGCCGCCACCGGCACTGACGCCCATCCGGCGGCGAGGGCTGACGCCATCGGTTGCTCACCGACCGCACAAGGCGGTCCGGGCCCAGCCTGGCAACCCGCGTCAGGGCTCTCGGCCCGGAAAGCACCCCGGGACGGACCGGCACGATCCCTGCATCGGTGCAGCCGACCGCTGTGAGTTCGGTCCGCCGCTGTGCGGCGACGGGCTCGTCGTACGCGAGGGCGGAGGACCGCGGTACGCCGCCGGCGCTGGTCCAGGAGAGCCCGTAGTTCTGCATCGTGATCGTCAGGGGGGCGCCATCCCAACAGCACTGACAGCGGCCAATTCCGGCCGTGATCTATTCCTGTGGCTGGTTTGTGGTGCATGGTGGTGCGCACGGGCCGCCCCTCTCCCCCAGGTGGCGCCCCTTGCCGGGCCCTGCCGTCTTCCCCCGGGCGGCGGGGCCCGCCGCGCCTCCCGACTCCCGGCTCCCGACTCCCGGCTCCCGACTCCCGGCTCCCGACTCCCGGCTCCCCACGGGAGACACTCATGATGCCAACGCGGCACGAACAACCAGGGGCAAGGATGACCACTTACTTCTTCGGTGACACCGCTGTTCTCACGGGGCGGACCCTGCGCCATGTCACACGCAGCGTGGACACCATCATCACGGCCGTCTTCACGCCGGTCGCCATGATGCTGATGTTCGTCTACGTGTTCGGCGGCGCGATCGACACAGGGTCGGTTTCGTACGTGAACTACATGCTGCCCGGCATCCTGCTCATCACCATCGCGTCGGGCATCTCCTACACCGCGTACCGGCTGTTCACCGACGTGAAGAGCGGGATCTTCGAGCGATTCCAGTCCATGCCGATCGCACGGTCCGGTGTGTTGTGGGCACACGTCCTCACCTCTCTGGTCGCCAACCTGATCTCACTCGTGATCGTCGTGGGCGTCGCGCTGCTCATGGGCTTCCGCACGGGGGCAGGAGTGCCGGCATGGCTCGCGATCGCCGGCATCCTGTTCCTGTTCACCCTGGCCCTGACCTGGATCGCCGTGATCCCCGGGCTCTCCGCGGCCTCGGTCGAGGGTGCGGGCGCGTTCGCCTACCCGCTCGTCTTCCTGCCGTTCGTCAGCTCGGCGTTCGTGCCCACGGAGACCATGCCCGGTCCGGTGCGCGCCTTCGCCGAGCACCAGCCGGTGACATCGATCGTCAACACGTCCGGTAACCGGATCGGTCGCGTTCGGGCTCCGGCAGCAGCCCGATCCGGTGGTAGTGGCGTACCGCACGCACTGTCACTCCGGCGTACGCCGCAAGCCGGCTGATGGTCAGCATGGGTTTCAGACTGCCTCAGGCGATCTTCCGGCGATAGGCGGCCATCGCGAAGACGTACGCCACGACGAGGACGCCGAAGCACCAGGCGAGGGCGATCCAGATGTCGACCTACGACGCCGCCGCGGTCGTGCGCCTGATCCGGATCCGCACCCTCGCAGATGCCGGCGTACCGCTGGCCCGGGTGCAGGAACTCCTCGACGCCGGCCCGGAGGAGTTCACCGACGGTGTCCAGGAGATCGACAAGGAACTGCGCGCCGAGATCCGGCGGCTGCAGGGCACCCGCAGACGGCTCGCCCGGCTCGCCGCCGGAGAACACCTGGCGCTGCCGCGGAGCGTCGTGGACTACCTCGACCGGCTACGCGGTCTCGGCGTCGAGGAGCGGTACATCGAGAGGGAGCGGGACGCCTGGATCATGGTCGCCGCCCAGGTGCCGCACCTGATCGACTCCGTGATCGCCGAGAAGCACGAGCAATTGGACGACCCCGACATGGTGCAGCTCTACAGCCTTTTCAGAGAGGCGCCGGACTGGTCGCCCGACGATCCGAGGGTCGTCGAGGTCGCCGACATCGTGGAGCGTCTGATGGTTCGCGCGGTGGAGGCCGGCGAGGTAGGTGCCGACGGCTTCGACGACCAGTTCGTCGACCTGCTGGACTCGACGATGGTCGAGTCCTCACCGGGCGCCGAGCGGGTGGTGGCGATCCTGGAGGAGCGGGGCTGGAGGGGCTGGACCCGCATCGAGCGAGTGCCTGCCGACAGGCTCAAGCCTGAGTCGCCGTCATCAAGGAGCCACGTCAGAGGGCCGGTGTGACGTCGTCCGGGTGGGCTCGTGCTGGTCGGGGCGAACGTCTGCCGTGCGGATCGTCCGGCAGGACGGGTTCGGGGTTCCGGGTTCTCCGCTCGCCGTCACCGGGGCGGCGCGCTGTCCGTCACCAGCAGCGAGCACAGGAGGATCGGTGTCACCGGCTCCGGCGGTCCGCCGGTCGCCTGAGCTGTCCAGCACAGTCCCGGCGGAGACAGAAGCTGTGTCACGGCCCGTGCGCCGGGCCATGACGGAAGTCGCTTCAACCGGTCACAGACCCGCTGCATCCCCTACGTCCCCGGCTCTCTTCAGCACGGAGTCGAGCGCGTCCACCACGGCGTTGTGCCGCCTCGCGCGTGCCGCCCGGTCCGTCGGGACCAGCCGCGCGGCGGCCTGCACGGCGTAGCCGTCCGGGTCGCCGAAGGCGGTCTGCGGGTGCTCTCCCGTATCCGCGCAGTGCGCCGTGACCTCCTCGACCGCCTGGAGCACGACTGCCCGGTCCACGCCCGGCTGCATCGCCAGCCGTACTTGGAACCGCGCCATCCACTTCTCGCGGTCCTTCTCCCTCGCCGCGTCGGTCGTCTGGTTTCTTTTCGCCACGTGCTCTCCCGGATGATCGGCAGCCGTCCGTCATGGAGTTGGACGTCGGGGCATCGAAGCGGGTTGCGCCGAACCGAACTTGATCACCCATGACGGTACGGTACTCGGCGTCTCGAAGCGTGGCGAACGGCCGGGTCGAACCGAAGGTGCGGTGATCCGGGCCGGGGAGGCGTCCTGCGCCGGCCAGGCGTTCACCGCGAGGACGAGGCCGTGTGCGTCGCGAGTCGGCAGCAGGAGTGTCGGGTCTGGGGTCTGTCCCCCGTGAGAGCTACGTGCAGGTGTCCACTGTGAGGTGACGATTCTTGATCGCCGTTTCCATAGCGTTCGGTTCAGCCGCAGCGCCCGGCCGCGGACCGGACAAGGAACCGGAAACGGAACCGAAGAAAGAGTCGTCATGAAAATCGTGTGGCAGATCCTGGCCGTGGTCGCGGTCGCTGCGGTCGGCGGTCAGAGCGTCACCGCGGTGCAGGACAACCCGTGGCTCTCGCTCCTCATGGGCGGCCTGACGGTCGTGCTCTCGGTGTTCGTCTACCGGTGGGTCGTGGGGCGTACCGAGCGGCGCCCGGTCACGGAGCTGGCCCGGGAGGGAGCGCAGGGGTCGCTCTTCCGGGGCCTGGTCATCGGTGTCGCGATGTTCGGGTGCGTCATCGCGAACATCTGGTTCCTCGGGGACTACGAGGTCCACGGCTTCGGCTCGCTGACCGGAGCGATCGGGCTGGTCGGCTTCATGGCCGGCGCCGCCGTCACGGAGGAACTGATGTTCCGCGGCCTGCTCTTCCGGCTCGTGGAGCGAGGTCTGGGCACGTACATCGCGCTGGCGCTGTCCGCTGTGATGTTCGGCGCGGCCCATCTGTTCAACAAGGACGCCACGCTGCTGGGTGCCGTCGCCATCGCGATCGAGGCCGGCGGCATGCTCGCCGCCGCGTACGCCGCCACCCGCACCCTGTGGCTGCCGATCGGCCTGCACTTCGGCTGGAACTTCGCGGAGTCCGGCATCTTCGGCACCGAGGTCTCGGGCAACGGCGACACGCACGGACTGCTGGACGCCTCGACGTCGGGCGCCAAGCTGATCACGGGCGGCGAGTTCGGCCCGGAGGCCAGTGTGTACTCGATGGTGTTCGGTGCGCTGCTGACGGTCGCCTTCCTGTGGCTGGCCCGCCGGCGCGGCACCATCGTCCCCCGGCAGCGTGCCGAGCGCGTCAACACCCTCGCTACACTCACCCGGTGATGAGCCTTCAGCGGGCGGGCCAGGTGTGGCGCCGACTCGACGTCACCGTCCGCGACCTTCCGCTCGGGATACTGTTCCTGGTCGCGTCGTTCCTGCCGGGACTGCGCGGCCACGGGACGGAGGTCGGGGACCTGCCGACCCGCCCCTTCGACGCGCTCGCCGTCGGGGCGCTCGCGCTCGAAAGCCTTCCGCTCGCGGTGCGCCGACGGTGGCCGGTCGTCTGTCTCGCCCTGGTGACGTGCGGCTTCGCTCTCGACCAGCTGCGCGGCTACCACTCGGCCGCCGGCACCGCACTGCCCATCGTGCTGATCAGTGCGGGGTCCCATCTGGAACACCGCCGGCGCACCACCGTGGTCCTTCTCTCCGTGGCGTACGTGCCGCTGGCGATCGCGCTCTCCCTGCTCGGTTCGGGCGGTGAGACGCCGGCGGAGTTCGTGACGTTCTACCTGGTGCTGGCCCTGGCCTGGGGAGCCGGGGCGTGGCTGCGTTCCACCCGGGTCGCGGAGGCCGAACGCCGCGAGCGCGTCGCGGCGGAGACCCGTACCGCCGAACGCACCCGGATCGCCCGCGAACTGCACGACGTGGTGACCCACCACGTGACCGCCATGGTCGTACAGGCCGAAGCCGCCCGCTATCTGACCGCCGCACCCGAGCGGCTCGAGCAGTCCCTGACCGCTGTCAGCGACACCGGCCGCCGCGCCATCACCGACCTGCGCCACCTGCTCGACCTGCTCAACCCCGACCACGGCACCGGCACCGGCACGGCGGAGGCCAAGGAGCTCAGGACACCGGCCGTCGGCAGGGTCCTCACCCTCGTCGAGCAGACCCGCCGGGCCGGACAGCCGGTGGACTTCACCGAACAGGGCACACCACCGGCATCGACCGGCAGCGCCGACCTCGTTGCCTACCGGGTGGTGCAGGAAGCTTTGACCAACGCCCTCAAGTACGCTCACGGAAGCCGGACTTCCGTCGAGGTACGGCACGGCGAAGGGGAGATCACCGTGGAGGTCAGCACGGACGGGACCGGCTCACGCACCGCCGCCGCCGTCGGCAGCGGGCGGGGCCTGGCCGGCCTGCGGGAACGCGTCGACATCCTGGGGGGCGACTTCAGCGCCGGCAGCAGCACGGACGGCGGCTTCACCGTACGGGCACGCATCCCCGCCGGCAGCACCTCGTGAGCGCACCGATCCGGGTCCTGGTCTGCGACGACCAGATGCTGATCCGCACCGGCCTGGTCACCATCATCGACGCCCAGCCCGACATGGAGGTGGCGGGCGAATGCGGAGACGGGCGGACCGGGGTCGAACTCGCCCACAAGGTACAGCCCGACGTCGTCGTGATGGACATCCGCATGCCGGTCCTCGACGGCCTCGAAGCCACCCGCCTGCTGGCCGGTGCCGGAGTGCCCCACCCCGTCAAGGTCCTCGTGGTGACCACGTTCAACCTGGACGAATACGTCTACGAGGCACTGCGCGCCGGCGCCAGCGGCTTCCTCCTCAAGGACGCACCCCCGGACCGGCTGCTCCACGGCATCCGGACCGTGGCCACCGGCGCGGCCCTCCTCGACCCCGACGTGACACGCCGGCTCGTCGGCCGCTACGCCGCCCGCATCCGCCCCGCCGAGAACACCACCCGCGACATCCCGCTGACCCCCCGCGAACTGGAGGTCCTCCGCCTCATCGCGGACGGCCTCTCCAACAGCGAGATCGCCGCGGCCCTCGTCATCAGCCAGGAGACCGTCAAGACCTTCGTCTCCCGCATCCTCACCAAGCTCCAGCTCCGGGACCGCGTCCAGGCCGTCGTCTACGCCTACCGCCACGGCCTGGCCACCTGATGCACGACCGACCGGGCCCCGGGCGGGGCGGCCCGGGGCCGGGCCGTCGAGCCCTGCGGCAGTCACGAGGTCACCGCGGTGGCGGCGGTCCGTGGTCGTACCCGCGGTGTCACACTTCCGGGACGATGACGACCTTGCCGGCGACGGTGCGGGATTCGGCGAGTCCCAGGGCCGAAGCGGCTTCGGTCAGCGGGAACCTCGCGGCGATCTGCGGACTGAGGACGTCGTCGGCCACCAGGCGCAGTACCTGGCCGAGGTCCTCGGTCATCCGCCGCTGCCACGACGCCCGGCAACGGCGCCGGCCGGCCCAGAAGTTGTAGAAGTGCGCGCTCCTGCCGTTGGGCAGGGCGTTCCAGCCGGCGAGCCGCGCGAACAGCTTCAGCACCGGCAGCTGTGAGCTGCCTTCCTCGTCCTTGGTGGCCGCCGTGCCGTAGGAGACCAGCGTTCCGCCCCGGCGCAGCAGCTGCCACGACTGCTCCACCGCGTCGCCGCCGACGTGGTCGAACACCGCGTCCACACCGTCCGGCGCGAGTTCACGGATGCGGTCGTACATATCCGGGTCGCGGTAGTCGACCGGGGCCGCGCCCAGTGCGCGCACGGTGCCGTGGTGCCGATCACGGTGATCCCGGCGTGGCGGGCCAGTTGGACGAGGGTGGAGCCGACCCCGCCGTTGGCGCCCAGCACCACGATCGTCCCGCCGGTACGGACCTTGGCGACGCGGTGCAGCATCTGCCAGGCGGTGATGCCGTTGACGACCACGGTCTCCGCGGCGGCCGCGTCCACTTCGTCCGGTACGGGCATCAGGTCCTCGGCGTCGACGACGAGGTGGCTGGCCCACGCGCCGGTCTTGGTCACCAAGGCGAACCGGCGTCCGACGAGTGCGGCGTCCACCGCCGGGCCGGCCGCCGTCACGGTGCCGACCACGTCGTAGCCGAGGACGAAGGGAAACGGCGGCTGGTCGTAGTACTTGCCGCGGCGCATCTGCTGCTCGGCGAACGACACACCGGTCGCCTCCATCCGCAGGACGACCTGGCCCTCGGCCGGGGCCGGCAGATCGCGGATCCGCAGCTCCAGGCCCGCCGGCTCGACCTTGCCGGGCAGGACGATCTCGGTGACGGAGGTGCTGGCGGTGCTGGTCATGGCGTGCCCCTGACGAAGCTCTTGACACTTACGGTCGTCTACTTACAGCCGTAAGGTTAAGCATGTTGGCTCCGGTTCGGCAAGGGGGTTCCCCGAGAGACCTTCGAAGGCGAGGCAATGGATGGAGGTCGCTTACGCTCATAAACTCCCTCGCGTAAGGTTACGGAGATGAACGAAACCGACGGGACGAGCTCTCCCGCACCGACCCGGGCACGTGTGCGCAACCGGCGCGGCGAGGGCGGCCGCCTGCGGGAGGACATCGTCTCCGCCGCCGCGGCACTGCTGGACGAGACCGGCGACGAGCGCGCGATCACCCTGCGGTCGGTCGCCCGCAGAGTCGGGATCGCCGCACCGTCGATCTATCCGCACTTCCCCGACCAGCCGGCCATCATGCTGGCCGTCGTCCAGCGGGAGTTCGCCGCGCTGGAAGCGCACCTGCGCGCCGTCGCCCAGGAGGCGGGGGACGACCCACGGGACAGGCTGTACGCCGTCTGCCGTGCCTACCTCGGTTACGCGCGGAGCCATCCCGAGCGCTACCGCACGATGTTCGGCGGTCTCTGGATGCCGACCCTGGGTGACAACTCCCTGACGGAGGACGACCTCACCCATCTCGGCACGACGGCCCTGCAGATCCTCGCGGACGCCGTCGCGGACTGCGCCGCCGCAGGCCAGTCCTTGGTCACCAGCCCCCGACTCGACGCCGTCACCCTCTGGCTCTGCCTGCACGGCCTCGCTCAGCAGCGGGCCGTCAGTCGCATCTTCCCCTGGCCCGAAGACGGCATCGCCGACGCCATCATCACGAGGATCGCCCGTCTCGAAGACGCCTGACCGCGCCCCTCCCGTGAGGCCTTGGAAGGCCCGGCGGGCGGCGGCTGGGCCGCAACGGCCCGGGGATCGCCGGCCGGGGCGATGGCAGGCCACCCCACCCACCAGGCGCGCGACCGGACCGGTAGCCTGGCCGTGCAGCCACCCGTGCGGGCGGCTGCACGGCGGTGGGGCCCGCCGTACCCAACCGCGACCACGCCGGTCGACAACGGTCCCTACCTGACCCTTCCGCGCGCCCGCGCACGGACCGATACGATCAGGTAGGAGCCTGAACGCGTGCACCCCGACCGCTCCGACCACACCGCCCGGGCCACCGGCTGGCAGGCCGAACCCGCCGATCCGGACACCGCTGTCGACCCGTGGCCGCCCGGGAAGGCACCCAGCCCGAAGCGCCGCCAGGCCGAGATCCTCGCCGCCATCGCGGCCGGCGGCGTCATCGGCGCCTGCGCCCGCTACGGCGCCACCCTGATCTGGCCGACCGCACCCACGGCCTTCCCCTGGACGACGTTCTGGATCAACGTCACCGGCTGTGCCGCCATGGGCATCCTGATGGTCCTGATCACCGAACGCTTCACCGCCCACCCCCTCACACGGCCCTTCCTGGGCACCGGAGTCCTGGGCGGCTACACCACCTTCTCCACCGCCACCCTCGACACTCAGCGCCTCCTCGACGCCGGCCGTCCCGGTACCGGGCTGCTGTACGCGGCCGCCACCCTGCTGGCCGCCTTCGCCGCGGTCCGGGCCACCGCCGCCCTCACCCGGCTCGCCGTCCGCCCGCACGCGGCCGCGGAGCGGGGGCGGTCGTGAACTGGCTGATGGTGATCACCGGGGCACTCGTCGGCGCCCCGCTGCGCTACCTCACCGACCGAGCTGTCCAGGCGCGCCACGACACCGTCTTCCCCTGGGGCACCTTCAGCGTCAACATCGCCGCCTGCGCCGGCCTCGGCTTCCTCACCGGCGCCGCGACCGCCGCCACCGTCCCCCAGGCGCTCCAGCACCTGGTCGGACCCGGCCTGTGCGCGACGCTCAGCACCTACTCCACCTTCTCCTTCGAGAGCCTGCGCCTGGCCGAGACCGGCGCGAAGTACTTCGCCGCGGCCAACGCGGTCGTCAGCATCGTCGCCGGGCTGGGCACCGCCCACCTCGCCGGCGCCCTCGCCACCGCGCTCCTGGCCTGACGGGGCCTCCTGTGTACCCGACGTGGAGACCTGGGATCGGAGGGGGGACGAACTGAGGGCCCTGCTGGGAAAGTCCTCAGCGACCGGGGCAGACCGCTTGCGCCGACACGTGCACCGGAAAGCGGTCCTGCTCGGCGGCGGTGAGGGTCCGGTAGGCGATGACACGGCACAGCTCCCGCTGCCACATGGCGGGGTCGAGGACCAGGGGGCCGCCGATGCCGTTGTCGTCGTCGGCGTAGAGCACGGTCCTTCCATCCTGCGAGACGTCGAGGACCGAGTAGGTCTCCGAGGACGGGTTGCCGGTGGTGCCGTCGGCCAGACGGCCGAAGTCATACCCTGCTGGCCCCGCAGCGTGAACCCTTCCCCGGCCCCCGGACGCCGGACGACGGACGCCGGACGCCGGACGCCGGACGACGGACGACGGACGACGAGAACGCACGGCACGGCGGGCGGGGCCGGTGTCGGCGGCTTCGCTCCCCGCCTCAGGGGCAACGTCGGCACCTCAGCGGCGGCAGTCGCAAGCCGGGCTTCAGGGCCGTTTTCCGGATTGATCGGCCATCATCCCCCATGATGGGAACCGCCCGGGGCAACGGGTCAAGCAACGTGGTGAGGACGCAACATGGTGGTGGAAGCCGGTACGCAGCAGGAGCGCGTCGCGGGGCGGGTGTGGACCGTGCGCCTGGATCCCCACGGCCGCCCCTCTGCCGGATCGGTGCGGCTCTCCTGCTCCCGCGCGGTCTGCGCCGATCAGCGCTTTCCCGGCGGCGCCGGCGCGGGACGCAGAGCCGCGGTCGAACACATCAACCTGCACCTGGCACGCATCCACGCGGGCGGCGGGCCGCGCGGCGAGGCCTGGTGCGCGTGCCGAGCCGCCGACTGCGTGTGGCACACCCCCGCACCCGTCGCCGGACCGCGCGGCGGGGCACGGCCGTTGCCAGGGGCGGTGCGGTGCGGCGGTCCGGTGGTCCTGACGGTGTACGCGGACCGTGCCGGAAGGCTGTGGCGGATCGCGGAGATGTGCGCACGGTGCGCGGCCGCCACTCCGGACTGCCGTGTCCTGGACACCGCCCCGGCCGGGTCGGGCCAGGCGGCGGCGAAGTCGGCTGCCGCGGAGCGGGAGCCCGCAGACGGCATGAACACCGATGGCGTGGCGGCGGTGTTCTCCGACCACGGCCCCTCCCCCGCGGCCGGCGCTTCGGCCTCCGCGGCCGGCACTCTTTCCTCCGCGGCCGGCACTCTTTCCTCCGCGGCCGGCACTCTTTCGTCCGCGGCCGGCACTTCGTCCTCCGCGGCCGCCACACCGGCGTCGGTCCCTCGTGCCCGCGCCGCCTCACCGGCCGGGACGTCCCGGGCGAAGAAGCCGTGGGGGAAGATCGCGCAGCGGATCGTGCCGTACGACCTGGAGCCCGACGTCCTGCGGGTCGAACTCATCGAGCTCGGGGACGCGTTCCGCGCCTACCAGCAGCGCGCCGAGCCCGACCTCGTCCTTCTGGCCGAGCTCCACGAGCGCAAGGCCCGCGCCTTCCGCCTGTGGGCCGACGTGAGCGGCGACAGTTCCCTGCACCACGAGGCACAGCGCGCGGAGGCCGCCGTACAGACCACCCTCGAGATGCACGCCAACCGTGGCGGCCGGCCCGTCGGGGACACGGCGGACGGCGACCGGCCGGTGGTGGAACGGCTGCTGACCCGGCACCAGGCCGAGCACGCCCGTGCCGTGCTGGACCACGCCGCCGCCCACGCCCCGCACCCCGACGCCGAAGCGCGCCTGGCGGTGTTCATGCTCACCCTGCGGGCCGCGCGCGCCGGCACCGCGAACGTCACCGGCCAGGACCTCACCGGCTGGCTCCAGGACGATGCCGAGCGGGTGCTTCAGCGGCTGCTCGCGGCCGACTGGCTGCGCCTGCCCAGCACCGTGGCCGAGGTGATGGCGTCCCGGCCCGAAGACCCCGCCGCCATCACCGTCCCCGCGCTGCTGCCCGAACAGCCCCGCCCGTTCGACTTCGGCAAGACCACCCGCGCGAGGATCTCCGGCTGGGCCCAGAAAGTCGTGGGCGACCGGAAGATCCGCAAGAGGAAAGCGGGTGCCGCAACCCGGCTGCTGGCCCTGTACACCGCCGCCCACAGCCGCCCCGACGGGCACCTCGGACGCCTTGAGGACGGCGGGCTGCACCTGGACCGGGTGGCCGCGTTCTGCACCCTGACTCCCGAGGAAGTCGCCGAGCACGCCGAACTGCTGGTCGCCGCCGACTGGCTGACGGAAACCGACACCGCCCGAGGAGGGCTGCGCGGACAGCTCACCGAGCGGGTCCTGCCGCTGTCAGGACTGCTGTGACGAGCCACCATGTCGGCGTCGTTCTCGCACGCGCCGGCATGTGATCCCTCCCGCCGCGTGGGACGGCGCCACCGCCGCGCTCGGCACCCGGTCACCGGGCAATGCCGAGGGCACACCGACCGGGCGGTGCTCGCCGAACCGGCCGAACTGGTGGCGGCCGGCCGGATCGAGGTGCGGCTCAGATATGGGTGAAGCCGCCCGGGAGGGCCCACGGAGAACCCGTTCCCTTACCGCGGCGGCGGCTCCGGAGCGGTGACCACCGGCACCGGGCAGCCCTGCGGCTCCGCCACTCCACAGGGGCCCGGCACCACGGCAGGGACAGCTGGAGGGGGGCGCCCCGGTCGCGGGGATCATCCGCTCCAGCGGGTGCGGCCGCCCGCCCGACAGCGGTGTCAGCTTGTGGTGCCCCAGGGAACCTTGATGTCGGTGTCGTGTGCGGCGGCTGTGGTCAGCACGACACGGAGGCCCTCGGTCACGGTGTCCACCGTCATGGACGGCACACCGCCAGTCTCGCCAGCCAGGGATGTCCGGGATGCACGCGCGCCGGCCACCCGGCAAGAACGTCGCGTCGCGCCCTGCTCAGCAGCGGCAGCACCCCGTCGAAGTCCGCGTGATCCTTGGGCCGTGCCGCCTTCGCTTTAAACGACAGCACCAGCTCCGGCGCCAGATAGGGAATGCCGTCCGACGTCCGCTCGATGATCGCGTCGTACGGCAGCCGGAGTGTGTCGTCCCGCCGACAGATCCACATCCCGCCCTCGTGCGGCTCGCGGAAGACATCGAACAGGAACTGGCCGCTCGCCGGATCCCGCAGCCAGGTCTGGTACGTGGCCGCGAGCGCCTCAGTTCCTGCACTCGCCCAGACCCGTCCCGAGCCCACCGCGTCAAACACGTACTCGGGGAAGCACTCCCGAATCTCCGCGAACCCTGCCGCGGGCACCGCGATCTCCAGATCGCCATGGGGCCGCGACCGACCTCCACGGAACAGGTCCAGCGCCCACCCTGCCACGATGCACCAGGGCGCACCGACCCCGCCCAACCGCTCCGCGACCTGTTCCGGCCGCCAGGAATCCGCCCACCGAGCAGCCAGTTCGTCGGCGTCGAGGACAGCACCACCGGGCGGCACAGGATCGGTCATCGGAACAACCTACTGCCACGCCCCGACTGCGGTGCGTGTGGTGGGCCAGGTGCGGATCGCGGCCCCAGCCGTCCAGCGGCCCGCCTGCGGTTCGACGTAGCGCTGACCCGGCACCGGGCCAGGATGCTCGTGGTCCGCTTCGGCGCGCCCAGTTCGCTCAGTGCCCGGAGCTCATCGGCGCGGGCCTCGATCCGAACGGCTCGCGCGGCTCGGCCTTCCGTTCGGCGGCACCGGCGGTGAGGTCGCGACCTCGACCGGCCTGACGACGATGTTCACCGACGGCGGCGGGCGGCGCTGTCCCGCCCGGCGACTGCACCGACGCCGGGCCGGTGCACCGCTCAGTCAAGCGGACGGCGACGCGGCGGGAGCGGGCCGGCGGCAGCTGCGAGGGAACGCCTGGGGGAGGAGCTGGACGGCTGGACCCTGCACCGGATCCGTCGCAGTGCCCTGACCGACTCCGGCCGGGGCCTCGCGGCCGGTGAGGAACGGCGGGCTGTGGGGCGACCGCCCGGCGATCCCCGTTGCGCATGGGCCACTGGGCGGAGCTCAGAGGTCCCTTCGCATGAGAACGCACATCGTCTCGTGGCGACGGATCGCCCCGTCGGGTCCTTCCTCGTCCCAGGCGTCCGGTTCACGGCCGTACGCGACATAGCCCAGGCGCTCGTACAGGTCGCGAGCCCGGGGGTTGTTCTCCTCCACAGCGAGTTCGGCCCTGCGCAGCCCGCGGTCCCTGATCCGTTGTTCGGCAGCTCGGACGAGCAGCGTTCCCAGACCGTGGGACCGCAGCGCGGGGAACACGGCGAGCTGCCACAGGGTCCCGGCTTCCGCGGAGACCTGGTAGTCGATGCCGCCGATCGCCACCGGCAGATCCACCGGAGTGCATACGGCCAGGTAGTCCACCTCGCCCGCCGCGGCGCGCGCCAGCTCTCGCTCCACGTGGCGCAGGTGGACGGCCGAACCGGACCAGGTGCACGCCGGCAGATCCCGGGGCAGTAGATCGCGCACGCTGACAGGCACGATGAGGGTGGCGTCGGTGGCATCGTCTTCAGTGGGCACGGAATGGAGCATGCCGACCACAGTGATGGCACGACAACGTATTTCTTCCGCCTGGGCCCCCTGGCCTCTCGTCGACGGGCCGGCGCGCAAGCGGCGTCGCGGTGCGGCGTGACGTGGTCATCGCCTCCCGGGGCGACCCGACGCGCGAGGAGACGGCCGACCACAGTCCTGTCGGGACGCTCCGTGCCGGACGCCCTCCACGACCGGATCACGACGTGGGCGAGACCGATGCCCTCGGTCCGTAGCCCGTCCGGTCGTACGGTCGTACGGTCGGGCAGGGCGTGCGCCGCGGCCAAGGAGAGCACGAGGCGGCCGACGGGGTTCACACGTGTACGAAGAGCACACCGACCTGCCCGGCGGGCGGCCCGACCGGTGCCACGCGGTAGGCCGGCCATGGCCTGCGGCAGGCGACCGGCGTCGTCACGGTGGAGGGTGCCTCTATGTCTTTCGTCAAGGCACCCTCGTCGGGTTTGGGGTAGTTCGGGCTCGTCGCGGTTATGCGGCGAGCCCGATGGTTTTCGGTTC
>NZ_JBIVJP010000031.1:0-113591 GCF_044750285.1 Streptomyces sp. NPDC088812
ACGCCGACGGTGAGGAAGATCTTCTGCCAGAAGGCGTTCATCTTCTTCAGGATCCCGGCGTTGACCACCGCGTTGTCGAACGACAGCGAGATCTCGAGCACCGCCAGGATCGCCACGACACCGAGGGCGGACCAGCCACCGTAGAGAACGCCTGCGACCAGCCCCAGCCCCGTGACCGCGAAGGCCCAGCGGAACGTCTTCACCAACACATGTCACCCGTTCTCGTCCTACCGCTCCGCCCTGGTGCGGTGTACGCATCGCGTTCCCGGCACAGGTGGTGTCCATCCCGGCGGGACGGAGTACCGGTTCCCCCACCCCGGCCGCGCACACCGCGTCGGCGACCGGCCGGCATGCCGCCGCGGCACGCACCGCGCCCTTCACCCGATGACGGACGCAGCCTACTCAGCCCGCACCGGCGCCCGACCGCCCCACCCCCGCCGGCCGACGTGGCGTACGAGCAGGCAAGGCCACCGGAGGCTGCCCGACGGCCGGAAAACGCTGTCCACGCCCTGTGCCCGCACCGCTCCGGTCATGCCTCCGGCGGCGGACCTGCTGCGCGGACTCGCCGGGCGGTGCCTCCAGCTCCAGGCCCTGCGCGGCATGACCGGCGCGGTGGGACCAGCCGGCGGGCGAGCCGATACCGGAGCTGCCCAGCGCGAGCGCGACCCCCGTCCCGTGGGCATCCGTCCCGTCTCCCCGCCGAGGTCCGCTCCTGCCGGATGTTCACGCAGCCGTCGTAGGGGCCCGGCCCGCCCGCCGGGGAGGCACCGGGCTGCCGCGCGGTCGCCGTCGTGGCCGCAATTCCGGGCGCACGGCGGCCACTTCTCGGACAATGGCCGCCATGATCCCCTTCCACGCCAACCCGCTCTTCACCCGGCTCGCCGATGCCGAACGGATCCTCGTCGCGGGCGCGGGCGGCGGTTTCGACATCTATGCGGGGCTGCCGCTGGCCCTCTCCCTTCTGCACCAGGGCAAGGAGGTGCATCTCGCGAACCTCTCCTTCAGCGCGCTCGCCGGTCTTCCTCTCGACGACTGGGCCGCCCCCGACCTGGCCGTCGTCACCGCCGACTCCGCTCCGCACCAGAGCTACTTCCCGGAGCGGACCCTCGCCCAGTGGCTGCGCGGGCACGGCTACCCGGCCACCGTGTACGCCTTCCCCCAGACCGGAGTGCGCCCGCTGCGCGCCGCCTACCGGGCACTGGTCGAACTGCACGGCATCGATGCCGTCGTACTGGTCGACGGCGGTACGGACATCCTGCTGCGCGGTGACGAAGCCGGCCTCGGCACCCCGGAGGAGGACCTGACCAGCGTGGCGGCGCTGGCCGCGCTGGACGACCTGCCGCACCGGCTCGTGGTGTCGGTCGGCTTCGGCGTGGACGCCCATCACGGCGTGAACCACGTGCAGGTCCTGGAGAACATCGCCGCGCTGGAGCGGGACGGCGCGTACCTCGGCGCGTTCTCGATCCAGCGCACCACCGAGGAAGGCGCGCTGTACCTCGACGCGGTGGCGCACGCCCAGCACCACACCCCGGACCGTCCCAGCATCGTGAACGGCTCCATCGCGGCAGCCGTGCGCGGCTCGTTCGGAGACGTCCGGTTCACCGAGCGCACCCGGGGCAGCGAGTTGTTCATCAATCCGCTGATGTCCCTGTACTTCGCCTTCGACCTGCCGGGGCTGGCAGCCCGCTGTCTCTACCTGGACCGCATCGAGGACACCCACCTCATGCGTCAAGTCCACGCGCGGATCGCCGAGTTCCGCGAAAGCACGGTGACCCGCCCGCCCCGCCGCTTCCCGCACTGACGGGTGTCTCGTCGATCGGCGCGGGTGCTCGGGCCGGCGCCCTACTCGCTGTGCACGATCTGGATCAGGTTGCCGCAGGTGTCGTCCAGGACCGCGGTGGTGACCGGGCCGGTCACCAGCGGCTCCTGGGCGAAGCGCACCCCGAGCCCGCGCAGCCGGTCGAACTCCGCCCGTACGTCGTCCACGGCGAAGGAGGTGGCCGGGATGCCGTCCTGGACCAGCGCCGTCCGGTACGGCTGCACGGCGGGATGGCCCGAGGGCTCCAGCAGCAGTTCCGTCCCGCCGGGATCCTCCGGCGAGACCACGGTCAGCCAGCGGTCCTCCCCGAGCGGGACGTCGTGCTTCTTCACGAAGCCCAGCACGTCGGTGTAGAAGCGCAGGGCCTTCTCCTGGTCATCGACGAAGACGCTGGACAGGTGGATCTTCATGGGGTGCTCTCCGGGGCGTCGGGCCTGAGCCGTCGGGTCGCGATGCGCTCAGAGGGTTCGGTGTTCAGGTCATGGCACTTGTACCGGTTCCGGCGCCGCGAGAGAAACAGACCCGCGGAGGGGGCACGGCAGAAACAGACCCGCGGAGGGGGCACGGCCAAGTCCGACCGGTAGGCCGAGTCCATGCCGGCGCACCCGGGTCCCGCCCCGCTGTTGACCTTCGAGTTGGCCGAAACCCGATGATGGCGACGTGCCGAACCACGAACTGATGCCGATCGGAACCTTCGCCCGACGCAGCGGTCTGACCGCGGGCGCGTTGCGGTTCTACGCCGATTCCGGGCTGCTGCCACCTGCCGAGGTCGACCCGGTCTCGGGCTACCGCTACTACAGCGCCGACCAACTGGGCCGGGCGACCCTGCTGCGGCGGCTCCGGGAGATCGCCATGCCCCTCGCCGCTGTCGAGGCGGTCCTCGGGGCCGAGGCCGAGGAGGCGTCCCGGCTTCTCGACGAGCACGTGGCCGACGTCGTAGGGAACGCGGCGGCGGCACGGCGGAAGGCCGCCGTCGTCAAGTCCGCGCTCGGCGGCGTGCCGGGCCTTCCGATCGCCGCGCTGAAGGGGCCCGTGCTGGCCGATGCCGTCGAGCAGGTCCTGACGGCGGCCACGCACGAGCCCGGTATGCCGGTCCTCGCCGGCCTGCGTCTGGAGGCGGGCGACGACGCGCTCACCCTGACGGCGACGGACCGCTACCGGCTCTCCACGCGCACCCTGGTGCCGGTCGAACCACCGGGGCGGACCTGGGCCGGCACGGTCGACGGAGACGAGTTGAGGGCCGCGGCCGCCGGGGTCCGCCGCAGTGCGGTGGTACGGCTCGAAGCGATGCCGTACGGGATCCGGCTGCGCGTGACCGCCCGGGAGGACCTGCACTGCCGGTTGCTGTCCGACGCATGGCCCGACCATCGGCTGATGATGGCGTCACTGGACGAGGTCACCACCCGTGCGACGGTCTCGAAGGACCTGCTCCTGCGCGCGCTGGAGGACCAGCCGGGCGAACGCGTCGCGCTGCACGTCGCCGACGACGAAGTGACCGTCGGGCCGGCGGACGACGCACACCCCGGCGTCCCGCTCCCGGCCACCGTGACGGGACGGCCCCTCCGCCTCTGGTTCGAACTGACCACCCTCTACCCCGCCGTGAGTACGGCGATCGGCCCCGACGTGATGCTCGACCTGAGGGGAGACGGCCGGCCCGTCACGGTCCGCTCCGCCGACCGCGGCGATCTCACCACCCTGGCCATGCCCGTCAGGGCCCACCCCGTCGCCTGACACGACGACGCCGGCACCTCCTCGGCGCGGGGGTGCCGGCCGAGGCCGGCCTCGTGCGGCTCCCGGCGTCGGGCGGATTATTTCAGGGCTGAGATTTCGGGGAGTGGTCGGCGGAGCGCAGGGAGGGACGGTCATGGCGGGGAAGAAAGCGGTGGACCGGCAGGACGCCGCCGCGGCGATCATCGAGGACTGGGCCCGGGAGCGGCCCGAGTTGGACACGTCCCCGCTGGAGGTGCTGGCCCGGCTGCACCGCAGCTTCCTGCGCTACCACACCGAACTGGCCGCCGCCATCGAACGGCACGGCCTGGCGGTGGCCGACTTCGACGTGCTCACCGCGCTGCGCCGGGCCGGTGCGCCCTACCGGCTGACCGCGGGGCAGCTCGCGGACTCGGGCCTGATCTCGTCGGCGGGGGTGACCCTGCGCCTCGACCGGCTGGAGAAGGACGGTTTCCTCGTGCGGGAACGGGACGCCGGGGACCGCCGTGTCGTCTACTCACGGCTGACCGACGCCGGGCTGGCCAAGGTGGACGAGGTGTTCGCCGAGCACCTGGACAACGAGCGCCGGATGCTGGCGGGACTGTCTCCGGCCGAGCGGCGCCAACTGGCCCGGCTGCTGTCGAAACTGGAGCGTTCCATCGTCGCCTCGGCGGACGGGGAGGCGGAGGCCGGGGCGGGGGCGTAGACGCCGCCGGAGGACGGCACGGCCGGCAGGGGACCGAGTGCCCCGCCCGTGAGCCGCCCTCCGGCTCCGCCCCGGCGGCGGACCGGGGAGCGAAGTCACTCCGCCCGGCTCATCCAGTGGCCTGCGCCTCGGCCTGCTGCCGGTAGAGGCGGCGCAGCCGTACGACGCCGAGGTCGTGCTGGTACAGGTTCTCGAACCGGTCGGCGTCGGCCGGCATGGCCTCCAGCATCACCCGGTCCTGCTCCAGAACCTCCCAGTGGCGCCGCTCGATGAGCGTCCGGTACAGGAACCGCCAGCTGTCCCGCTGCCAGCCGGTCACCTTGCGGTAGCGCCAGAAGAAGACCCCGGTCCGCCGCTCGTCCACCGGGCAGGCCATGCCGACGATGCCGAACGCGCCGGCCGGGCCCGCCGACGGCGGGTAGGGAATGGACAGGTCGACCCAGTCGACGCCGGTGCGGCACAGCTCGACCCAGTCGAAGTTGACGCCCCGCTGGTCGGTCTTCTCGAAGAAGTAGCCGCGGTCCGTCTCGCGGATGCGGAACCTGGCCTGTGTGTCGCCGTCGTACATCGTGTGCGACTCGTGGTGCAGGAAGGCGCCGTGCATCGGGTCCAGCAGGTTCTCCATGGCGAAGCGCCAGGGCACGTCCCACTCCGCGTAGCACAGGAACGCCGCGATCCCGGGGTCCGTCAGCGGCTCGGACCGACACCGGCATCGCCCCCGCCGACTACCGGTACCTGCTCGCCGACCGCACGACCACCCTTGCCGCGGCCGCCCCCGACGTACTGCCCGACGGGCAGCGGCGGACCCTGGCAGCCGCATGGTCCCTGTCCATCGACCACGCGAACGCTCTGCGTCCCACGGGCCTGGCGTCTCCTTTGCTGGAGCTCGCGGCCCACCTCGATCCGAACGGCATTCCGGAGACCGTTCTCACCAGCCGGCCGGCCCGCGTGTACCTGGCCCACCAGCGCACCTGTCGCCCACCCGAGACAGACGGGGAAGCCGACGCGCCGGACGACGATGTCGCCCCGGAACGGGACACTCGAGCGGCCCTGAACGTCCTGCGCCGACTGAGCCTCCTCCACCACACTCCCACGAGCCCGCACAGCGTGGTCCGTGTCCACCAGCTCGTGCAGCGCACGGTCCGTGACACTTCGGCGCCCGGCCGGCGTCAGCAGACGGCTCGCGCCGCAGCCGACGCCCTCTTGGCCGTGTGGCCTCCCGTCGAACGCGACACCGGTCTCGCGGAGGCGCTGCGCGCCAACGCGGCAGCACTCGCAAGGCATGCGGAGACCGAGCTGTTCCGGCCCGACGCGCATCCGGTGCTGTACCGCACGGGAACCAGCCTCGGAGAGGCAGGCCAGGCCGCCGCAGCCCGTGACCACTGGCAGTGGCTCAGCCGAAGCGCGAGCCGCCACCTCGGTGAGGAACACCCCGACACACTCAGCGCCCGCAACGATCTGGCCTTCTGGACGGGAGAGGCGGGCGACCCGCCCGGGGCTCTGGCCGCCTACGGCGACATGCTCGCTCGCATGGTGCCGGTCCTGGGCGACGACCATCCCAACACGCTCGCCACACGGAACAACCTGTACCACTGGCAGGGGGAGGCAGGCGACGCCCCCGGGGCCGTCGCCGCATACGTCGACCTCCTGTCCGATCAGACGCGGATCCTGGGCGCGGACCACCCGGACACGCTCACGACCCGGGCGAGCCTCGCTCACTGGCGGGGCAGGGCGGGAGACGCGGCCGGTGCCGCGGCAGCGGTCGCCGAGCTGCTGGTCGACCGGCTGCGTGTCCTGGGCGCGGATCACCCCGACACGCTCACCACCCGAGGAAGCCTCGCTCACTGGCGGGGGGAGGCGGGAGACGCGGCCGGTGCCGCGGCAGCGGTCGCCGAGCTGCTGGTCGACCGGCTGCGTGTCCTGGGCGTGGACCACCCCGACACCCTCGCCACCCGAGGCAATCTCGCCCATTGGCGGGGGAAGGCGGGGGACGCGGCAGGTGCGGCGAAAGCAACCGCCGACGTTCTGGCCGATCAGCTGAGAGTACTGGGCGAAACCCACCCCAACACACTGACCGCACGCCGCAACCTCGCCTACTGGGTGAGAAGAGCGAACGACGGCACCGCGTCTGCGCCCGCCGACTCCATGGGCGAACCGCCAGGTCACTCCCGCACGTTCAGCACCCGGAACAACCTCGAGCGCTGGCGGGACACGACGAAGGACACCCCCGGTGCCGGGAGACCAGCGAGTACTCGATCTGGAGGTCGGCGATCGGGTGCACGGCGTGCGCGCGGCGGATCGTCGCCGCGTCGACCTCCGAGAGGCCGACGTGCCGCACGTGGCCGGCGTCGATCATCTCCTTGATCGCGCCCACCGTCTCCTCGATGGGCACCGCCGGGTCCAGCCGGGCGGGACGGTAGACGTCGATGTGGTCGGTGCCCAGCCGGGTCAGCGAGTGGGCCAGGAAGTTCTTCACGGCCTGGGGACGGCCGTCGTACCCGCCGAACTCGTGGCCCGGTCCCCGCAGCGCGCCGAACTTGACGCCCAGCCGGTAGCCGTCCCGGTCCCGGCCGCGCAGCGCCTCGGCGAGCAGCAGCTCGTTGTGGCCCATGCCGTAGAAGTCGCCGGTGTCGATCAGTGTGACGCCGGCCTCCAGCGCGGCGTGCACGGTGGCGATGCTCTCCGCGCGGTCGGCCGGGCCGTACGCCTCCGACTTCCCCACCGGGCCGGCGACGACGCCCTCGCGCTGAGACGGACGGCTTACGGGAGGCCCCGGCGGCGTTGCGGGCCGCGCCGCCGGGGCCTCCCGGAGGTTCACGGCGGTGTGTGGGCCGCGCCGTCGGCGCTGACCGCGCAGCGCGACGCCGCCCGGCAGTGCACCGAGCACGAGCGGCTGTACGAAGCCATCGCGGCCGGTGACGGGGACCGGGCCGCGTCCCTCGCGCACGACCACGTCGCGACGGGCCGCCAGGTGAGCGTCGCACTGGCGGCGGAGTGGAGCCACCCGGAGACCGATCCGGAGGCGGTGGCGGCCCGCCGCCGACGCAGGCGCTGAGCGCCGGGCCGTGGGGCCGGGGCGGCTCGGGCGACGTGGCGGCGGTTCGCCGCCGTTCTCGGCGGGCCGGAGCGGACCGTCACCCGCGCGGCGTCATCGACGCCCGGCGCCGCGCCGGAACGTCGTCCGGTGGGGGAGTCGTCGGGCTGTCGCCCGGTGCGGGACCCGCTCGTCGCACGGCGCGGCTCAGCGAGCGGTACCCGGGCGTCCGAGGGCGAACCGGCTCGGGCCGGGCTCGCCGCGGACGAGGGCGGCGGCCAGTTCGCCGATGACCGACGCGAACTTGAAGCCGTGCCCGGAGAAGCCTCCCAGCACGGTGACCGGGCCCTGCCGGTCGATGACGAAGTCGTGGTCCGGGGTGGTGGTGTACAGGCAGGTCAAGGGCTCCGGCGCGGTGTGGTCCACGCCGGGCAGCCAGCGCTCGGCGTACGACGCCAGCGCCCGCACCGCCGCGGCGTCCGGGGTGCGGTCGCGGCGGTCGGGGTCGACGACCGCGCCGACCCCGTGGAAGCCCGCCTTGACGCCGTCGACGCTGCCGAGCCCGTACACGCCGTCCACGGTCAGGCCCTCCGCGGGCAGGGCGGCGCCCGGGTGGTGGATGAAGGCGGGCCAGGCCGACGGGTCCGCCGAGGGGAAGTGGGCCGGCTGCTCCTGGGTGACCCGCAGCGCCGGCACACCGTTCACCAGCGGGGACGCGCCGCCGGTCAGCAGGTGGTGGGTCCAGCCGCCGACGGCGAGCACCACCGCGTCCGCGCGCACCTCTTCCTCCGCCCCGGTCACCACCCGGACGCCGTCGCCGCGCACCGACAGCCCGGTCGCCCGGACGCCGTGCCGGATCTCGGCGCCGTGCGCCCGTGCCGCCTGCTGGAAGGCGGTCACCGCCTCGTCGGCGTGCAGCCGCCCGGCCTCCGGGTGGAACATCGTGGTGGTGTCGGCGCGCAGCCCCGGCCACCGCTCCGCGACCTCCTGCGGTGACAGCCGCTCGACGGGCCGTCCGGCGGCGGTCAGGGCCTCGTGCAGCGCGTCGGTGGCCGCGGCCGGGCCGTGGTCGACGGCACCGGTCAGGGTGAGCACCTGCCGTCCGGTCTCCTCCTCCAGACGCCGCCACAGCGGCAGCGCCCGGACGGCGAGATCGACGTAGAACGGATCCGCGTAGGCCAGCCGGAAGATCCGCGAGGTGCCGTGGGAGCTGCCCCGGTCGTGGCCGGGCCGGAAGCGCTCCAGCAGGGTGACCCGCTCGCCCCGGGCGGCCAGCCGCCAAGCCGCCGCCGAACCCATGACTCCGCCACCGATGACGACGATCCGACGAGAAGGCACGCTGCGTGATCCTTTGTGAATGATCCAGATCGAGCGGGCGACCGGAACCGAGCGACTGTGACCAGCAACTTTCTATCAGGAGTTCCGTCGCACCCACCGTCCGGGCCGGGGGCGGGGAGCGGTCAGGGGAGCGGGAGCGGGAGCGGGAGCGAGGGCGGGGAGCGGCCAGGGGGCGGCCTGGCCTTGTACCGCCCCCCGGCCCATCCGCCCCCCGGCCTATCCGCCCCCCGGCCTATCCGCCCCCTGGCCAACCGCCCCCTGGCCCATCCGCCCCCGGCGTACCTTCCCCCCGCGTACCTTCCCCGACCGGAGATCAGCTCGTCACCGGCCACTCCAGCGGATCGGCCGACCTTCACAGCACCTACGTGCAGGACGGCGGGCCGGCCGCCGACGCCGGACGCGGGGAACGCTCGCGCACGGGCGCGTCGTCCGGCTCGGGCGGCCACCCCACGACATGCGCCCCGCCCCGGCGTTGCGGCTGCCGGGACGGGGCGCACGTCGATCGTGGGGGCCGCCTCATGCCGGGCGGCACCGGGGTTTCGGGCGGGTGGCAGGTCAGGAGGCGATGAAGTCGGCGATCTCGCCCAGCACGCTCGTGTCCGCCAGGAATCCGATGTGGGTCTGGCAGAGCACGCTGTTGTTCGTCGCGCCGTCCAGCCGGGTGCTGGTGTAGGGGATGATGACGCCGTCGCACGCCGAGTACCAGGTGGCGTACTGGGTGCTCCCCGGTGTCTCGTCGCCCGAGGTGATCTGGGAGATGAACGAGGAGCCCGGGTACATCTGCTGACACGTCGTGTAGATCAGGCAGGCGCCGGCGTACGTGGTCCCGTGGTTCGCGCCGGCGATCGAGGCGAGGTGGCTGACGCTGGTGTTGCCGCCCAGCACCTTCAGGTAGTACTGGCTGACGAGGCCGCCCATCGAGTGGTTGACGATCGCGACCTTGCTCGCACCGGTCTGCGACTTCACGTTGTTGACGAAGGAGGCGAGGCCCTGGGCGTTGGTGATGTTGTTGCCGTAGGAGTCGTACTCGTAGGCGAAGAGGTTGGAGCTGGACCAGCCGTTGAGCCGGAAGACGCTCATGGCGGTGACCCAATTGGACGCGCTGCCCGTGTACCCGTGGACGAAGACGACCGGCGTGCTGGTCGACAGCGGCTGGACGGCCGCGTCGGCCGACTGCGCGGCGGAGGCGGTCGAGGCGGCCTTGCTCGCGGTGTCGGCCGCGCCGGCCGTCGATGCGGAGGAGAACAGGGTGAACGCGACCGTTGCGGCCGCGAGAACGCCGAGAAACCGGCGCGGGGAACGACGACGCATGGAGCCCTCCTGGCGGGGGGTGTGGGGATGCGGGGTGCCTGACCCGACCAGAGTCGTGGGGCGAGCCGCGGGCGCCATCGGCTGAATCACCAGTGTGCGCGGTGGCGCCGGACGCTCCGCCGTACCGGGCCCCGCTCCGGCGGAACACGCCCGCACAAGGCGAAAGGCTCCTGGCCGAGGGGCGGTGCGTTCCCTCCCGGTCGGAGTCGATGTGTCAGCGTTCGTCGGTCCCGTCCGGCAGCCCCAGAGCGACGGTGCGTGATCCCGGAACGAGGCCGACGACCGGGTGTTCCCATGCCTCGCCGGGCCAGTGGTAGGTCACGCGGCCCTCGGCGGGGCGGTAGTGGGCCGTGTACACGGTGCCCAGCCACTGGTCGTACGCGCCCTGGTACAGCGGCGGCCGGAGCATCGCCGCGACATCGACTCCCGCTTCCCGCACGGCGGCCAGGCGTGCCTGTGTGCGGGTGGACCGCTCCTGCTCGTCCGGCACCGGCAGGTGCTGATGGTTGGCGGCGCAGGAGTCCGGCGCCTCGATCAGCGGGATGTCGGGTCCCACGTGGACGGTCACGGTCCGGTGCGGGTCGACGAGGGTGACGTTCTGCGGGATCGCGACGGGTACGGTGCGCAGTCTGTCCACCGCCTCGTCGACGGTCCGGCAGGTCTCCAGCAGGTAGCGCAGCACGATCGGAACGGCGAACCCCGGACCTTGGACGAACCGCCCGCCGAAGGTGAGCGACACCGCGAGACCGGCGTCGTTCATGCCGTCCAGCAGGCCCCACCAGGCTTCCTGCACACCGATCACCGGGCGGAGGAAGCGGGAGGAGACGATGGTGCCCGCGCAGTGCTCGGGAGCGAAGTCGTAGTTCCTGAGCAGCGCGCCCCCGCGGCCGATCTGGGTACAGCCGGAGAAGAACGGCCGCACCGCCGCCAGGGTGAGAAGTGTCCCGGCCCGGGGGAAGGCCAGTTGCCCGGCGAGGCGGTCGAGCGCGGGGACCAGCTCGGGCATGTGCGTCTCGAACAGGTCCCGGGCCCGGGCCGCGCCCCGGTCGGTCCGGCCCTCCTCGGTCAGCCAGTCCCGTGCACTCACCGGCGTCGGCCCGGCGTGCCCGGCCCATCGCCCGTCACCGCCGTCCGCGATCTCGACGGCGTGGAACGTCTTGACGTATCGGCTCATGACGGAGGACTCAACTCCCTCCGGGGCCGTCATTTCAAGGGCCGCAGGCGCCTGCGGCCCAGTCACGGTCCGGGGCCGCGGTGGACCGGGGCCGCGGTGGTCCGGGGCGCCGCTCCGTCGAGCGGACACCTTCCTTGTTAGGTAGACTGACCTACCTAACTTGAGAGGAACGTCTTGAGAGGAACGTGATGAGTGACACCGGTACCGCGGCGGCGCGCCCGGCCAGGCGGCGCGGGACCGCGCGCGAGCGCCTGCTCGCCGCCGCCGCGCGACGCTTCTACGCCGACGGCGTGGCGGCGACGGGGATCGACACGATCACCGCCGAGGCGGGCGTGGCGAAGATGAGCCTGTACAACAACTTCGCCTCCAAGGCCGACCTGGTGCGGGCCTATCTCGATGCGCGGCACGAGGAGTGGCTGGGTCTGTACCGGCGGCGGCTGGAAGGAGCCAGGGACGGCCGCGACGGCGTACTGGCCGTCTTCGACGCCTACGCCGATCACGCGGCGTTCGCCTATGAGCACGGTTTCCGGGGGTGCGGTCTGCTGAACGCGGCTGCCGAACTGCCCGCCGGGGACGAGGGGCGGGCTGTGGTGCGCCGGCACAAGGAGGAAGTCGAGTCCCTGCTCGCCGGGCACCTGGAGGAACGGCTGCCCGGGCGGCCCGAGGAGGCGCGCGCGGCGGCGGAGCATCTGGCGTTCCTGCTGGAAGGCGCGACGGCACGCGCCGGCCTGGAGGGCGCGGGGACGCGTCTGGCGCATGCGCGGGCGATGGCGGCGGACCTGGTGGACCGGCTGTGACGCGGCCCGCCGGACCCGCGGCCGGCTCGTCGGGCGTGGGATCGCTGTGCGTGCTCGTGGCGTCGGTGCTGTGGGGCACCACGGGCACGGCCGCGACCTTCGCCCCGGGAGTGGGGCCGCTCGCGATCGGGGCCGTGGCCATGGGCCTGGGCGGACTGCTCCAGGCCCTCACCGCCGCCCCCCGTATCGTCCGGGAAGCGCCCGGGCTGCGCGCACAGCGCCGTGTGGTGCTGCTCGGCGCGCTGGCGGTGGGGACCTACCCCCTGGCGTTCTACACCTCCATGCACCTGGCCGGGGTCGCCGTCGGCACCGTCGTGTCGATCGGCTCGGCCTCGCTCGCCTCGGCCCTGATCGAGCGCCTCGCGGACGGGCGCCGCCTCACGCGCCGCTGGACGGCCGGTGCCGCTCTGGGCCTCTCCGGGACAGTGCTGCTGTGCGTGGCGGAAGCGGCCCAGGGACACTCCGGCCGCGGGACGTCGTCCGCCGGGCAGACCGTGCTCGGTGTGGGGCTGGGCCTGGCAGCGGGTGTCACCTACGCCCTGTACTCCTGGGCGGCGCACCGCTTGATCAGCCGCGGTGTCACCTCCGGCGCGGCCATGGGCACCGTCTTCGGTCTGGGCGGGCTGCTCCTCCTGCCCGTGCTGGTGGCCACCGGTGCCCCGCTCCTGGACTCCTGGTCCAACGCGGCCGTCGGCGGCTACATGGCTCTGGTCCCCATGTTCACCGGCTACGTCCTGTTCGGCTGGGGCCTGGCGCACGTCCCGGCGAGCACCGCGACCACACTCTCCCTGCTGGAACCCGCCGTCGCGGCCGTTCTCGCCGTGCTGGTCGTCGGCGAACGTCTGCCCCTGCCGGGGTGGGCCGGCATCGCCCTGGTCGTCGGCTGCCTCGCCGTGCTCGCCACGCCGACCCGCACCGCTCCGAAGCCCCGGACGACCACCGCGGAACCGCCCGGCGCGCGACCGGACGACACCGGCCGGGCCGACGACGCGGCCGTCCTGGTGGGCCCCGACTCGACCCCGTGAACCTGGCTGTCCGGGCGGTGAGACTCGGCGGCACCGAGGCACCGAGGCACCGCGGCACCGAGGCACCGAGGCATCGAGACACCGGGGCACCGGGGCATCCGGGCACCGAGGCGCCCTCGGCGCCGTCGCCGACCGGCTGGACCGGCTGGACCGGCTGGACCGGCTGGACCGGCTGGACCGGCTGGACCGGCTCCGCCGCGTCGTCGGCGGCGGACCTCACGGCACACGGGCGAGCCTGACGCCTCCTCCGCCCGTCGAGCCGGGGCCGACCGAGGAACCTGACACCTCACCTCGGTCGGCCCGCCTTCCTCGGCCCTAATCGGCCTCTTCGTCGGTGCAGTACGCGTGATACGCGTCGGCGTCGAGGAGATCGTCGAGTCGCGGCGGGCCGTCCGTCTTGATCTCGATCAGCCATCCGTCGCCGTACGCGTCCTCGTTGACGAGTTCCGGCGAGTCGTTCAGCGACTCGTTCACGCCGGTCACCGTGCCGGTCACCGGCATGTAGACCTCGGACACGGCCTTCACCGACTCCAGGCTGCCGAACGGCTCCGCCGCCTCCAGGCGGTCACCCACGTTCGGCAGCTCCACGAACACGATGTCGCCGAGCTGCTTCTGGGCGTGGTCGCTGATGCCGACGCGGACGGTGTCGCCCGCCGTGGTGCACCATTCGTGGTCCTTGGTGTAGCGCCGGTCTGAGGGGATGTTCGCCATCGGGGCTCCTCGGTGGTGGGTCAGCGAGATCAGCTTGCCTCCCGCGGGCCCACGAGGAACGCAACGCCACTCGGACGGGTACCGGATGCCGCCCGGACGGTCACCTGTCGACCCCGGCACCGACCCCGGCACCGACCCCGGCACCGACGAGACCCGACGGCGTGCCCGTCCGGCCCGTGCGGCCGGTGGCGCGGGTGCCGTAGGCTCCGCCCGGTGAGCATCCCGCCGGCGACCGACTGGGCCGTTCTCCACCACGCCCACGGCCGGGCGACGGACGTCCCCGGACACCTGGCCGCGCTGGCCGGCGCCGATCCGGTGGCCCGCCGTGCCGCCGTCTCGTCCCTCACCGGCAGCGTCTACCACCAGGGCACCCGGTGGCCCGCCAGCGCGCACGTGGTGGCTCCGCTGGTGGCGCTCGTCGACACTCCCACGACGCCCGACCGGACCGTCGTGCTCCGGGTGCTGCACGCCGTCGCCATCGGCGACCGCGGCGACGAGGAGCTGCCCTTCGACCAGGCACGGGCCTTCGCCGAGGCCGACCGGATCGGTCCGTCGGACGAGGAGGCGGTGCTCCACGTCCTGTTCGAGCAGGACGAGCCGGACATCGAAGCGGTCGCCGACGTGGCCGACGCCGTGGTGCTGCGCTGGGCCGCTGCCGCCCACCGTGCGGCCGAACGTCATGCCGGCGTGTTCCTGCGCTGGCTGCGGGACCCCGATCCGGCCGTGGCGGCCCACGCGGCCGCGTTGCTCGTCTGGTTCCCCCGGGTGCCCGGTCTGGCGAGCGCGCTCGCCGACGTGCCGTGCGGCGCCCCCGAGGCGCGGGCCTCGGCGCATCTCGCCCTGGCCCACCTGCCCGGACCGCTCGGCTCCCGTGAACTCACCTCGCTGGCCGCCTCGTTGACGTCCGCCGACGAGGCGGTGCGCATCACGGCCGCGGTCGCACTCGCCCGTCGGCGCGGGACGGCGCTCCCCGACGAGGCGCTGACCGTGCTCGCGCACGTCTACGAGCGGGACATCGCGGCAGCCGTGACGGGCTGGGACCGCTCCCTGCGCGGCCAGGTGGCGCTCGCGGTGCACCGTCTGGGTCTCGCCCACATCACCACGGCACGAGCCGCCGGCTGACACGGTCGTCCCTGTGGTGCGGGGTCAGTCCTTGCGGCCCGTCGCGGCGACGGTGACACCGAGGCCGATCATCGTCAGCCCGCCGATCCCCCCGACCAGGGACAGGCGCCGGGGGGAGCGGGCGAACCAGTCCCGTCCGGTTGCCGCGATCAGCCCCCACAGACTGTCGCAGGCCACCGCGATGGCGTTGAAGACCAGCCCGAGCAGCAGTATCTGCACCACGACGTGTCCTTGCGCGCGGTCGACGAACTGCGGCAGCACGGCGGCGAAGAACACGATGGTCTTGGGGTTGGCCACCCCGACGGCGAACCCCTCCCATACCGTGCGCACACCGCTCCGCGTGGCCTTGTCAGCGGTGAACGCGACCTGGAGCGAGCCACGTCGCCGCCACGCCTTGACCCCGAGGTACACCAGATAGGCGGCACCGGCCAGTTTCAGCACCGTGAAGACGAGGACGGAGCGCTCCACGATCGAACCGATCCCCAGAGCCACGGCGATGACGAGCACGTAGGCGCCCAACGTGTTTCCCACGACCGTTGTCAGCGCGGCGCGCCGCCCCTGCGCCAACGCCCGCCCGATCACGAACAGCACACTCGGCCCGGGGACCACGATCAGCAGGAACGACATGGCCGCGAAGGCAAGCAAACGCTCAACAGACACCATAGCGCCCATGGAAACACGGGCCGTGTCCGCCCTCACCCCTTTTCCGCGGGCAGGGCCGGATCACGCCCGATCACCGGGCACAGCCGTTCGCCCCTCCCGCGTGACGGCGGCTGCGATCGGCCGGCCCGTCACCCCCGTGACGGCGGAGCCCGTAGCGGCGGTGCCGCCACCACACGGTGGGCGTATGGTCCTGATATGGGTGACTCGGTCCTCACCTCGACCGCCGGACTGATCGCCCAGGCACTGGACCGCGCCCGTCTCTACGACGCCAAACACCAGCTCGCCCGCAACCTCCAGGCCGGCCTGCTGCCCGGCACCCTGCCCCGCATCCCCGGCCTGGACGTGGCGGCCCGCTACCTCCCCGCCCGCGCGGCATGGGCATCGGCGGCGACTTCTACGACGTCATCCACCTCGGCGAGGCGACGGCCGCCGCGGCCATCGGCGACGTCCAGGGCCGCAACGTGCGGGCCGCCACCCTCATGGGACAGGTCCGCACCGCCGTCCACGCCACCGCCGGCGCGCACCCGGGCGAGGTCCTCGCCCGTACCAACCGCCTGCTCACCGACCTCGACCCCGGTCTGTTCACCAGCTGCCTCTACATCGACCTCGACCTGGCCCGCCACCGCGCCTGCCTGGCCACCGCCGGACACCCCCCGCCGATCCTGCGCCACCCGGACGGCCGCACCGAGACACTCCACCTGCCGCCCGGCCTCCTGCTCGGCATCGACCCCGCCGCCGACTGCCCCACCACCCACATCCCCCTGCCCCCCGGCACCGTCCTCGCCCTGTACACCGACGGACTCGTCGAAGCACCCGGCACCGACATCGAGGACGCGATCGCCGCCCTGGCCGACCAGCTCGCGCAGACCCGGGCCGGACCATGGACGCCCTCGCCGACAGCCTCGTCAGCCACGCCCAGCGATCCGCGCCCCGCAACGACGACATCGCCCTGCTCCTCATCCACCACCGAGCCGCAGCCCACCGGCCCGCCTGAGCCGCCGCCCCGCCCGTCACGGAGTGACCCCGCCGATGGACGAGGCCCGGCTCCGGAGCCGTCAACAAAAAAAGGGGGGTGTCTCCCGTCAACGAAAAAGGGGTGCCTCCCCGTCAAGGAAGGCACCCCGCGCCGGAGTCAGCTGATCTCGGTGATGCTGTACGGGGTCAGGGTGACGGGTCCGACGAGCCCGTTGGCCTGGGCGGAGCGGGTGGACAGTGCGCCGGAGAGGGTGCGGAGCCGGTTGATGAGGGTGGTGGCGACGCGGACCGTGACGGTGTTCCGGCCCGCGTGCAGCTGGCTGCCGATGTCGGCCGTCGCGCCGAGCTGGTCGGGGACGGGGACCGCGGTGCCGTTGACGGTGAGGGTGTAGGAGTCGGTGACCTGACCGAGGTCGAGGCGGGCGCCGGTGCCCTTCTTCCAGGTCGAGGGAAGGGTCACGGTCGTGGTGTAGGTGCCGGTTCCGGAGGTGTTGCGCAGCTGGGGGATGTCGGTCCACGCCGCCAGCCGGTCGAGCTGGACGTGGACCGGCGTCTCGGCCGTCTCGACTCCGGCCGCGCCGGTGGTGCCGTAGGGCGCGGCGGGCTGCCAGTCCTGCACGTCCAGGTTCCAGGACCGGGTGGTGAGGTCGAGCGTGGGGCCGGGCGAGGAGACGGTCGTGCGGACCGTGCGCCCGTTGCTCAGGCGTGTCGTGTAGGTGCCGGCCGCGGCGGCTTCGACGGCGAGGCTGCCGTCGGTCCGTACGGTTGCGGCGTCCGCGGTGGTGGAGACGACGTGGAGGCCCTCGGTGGTGCGGGAGCCGGCCCCGCCGAAGCGGCTCGGGTCGGTGGTGAGGGCGATGACCTGGGTGTCGTCCCCCGAGAGCGACACATGGACGGTGACGCTGTCTCGGTCCCTGGTGTACTCGGCGATCGGGGTGATGGCGCCGGTCCAGGTGTCGAGCAGGTACGGGGTGCCACGGCCCTGGAGCGTGACGTCGGTGTCGAGCGGCTCGGCCGAGGTGTTGGGGTCGAACAAGGTGGCCGGCTCCTGGTCGTTCGTGACCGAGCCCTGGTTGTACAGCCAGTAGAAGTCGGTGTCGGCGTCCGCGCGGTGCACGGAGACGAGCGGGCCGGGAGTGGCCGGCTCGGCCGAGGGCTCGATGCCGAGGCGCTGCAGCAGGCCCGGGACCGCCGCCTCCGACTCGACCACGTGGACGGAGGGCTGCGCGAGCAGGGAGGCGATCACCGGCTGGAGGTCCTGGTCGCCCTTGGCGTCCAGGCCGGGAACGGTCCCCGGCGCCGAACCCACCACGATCACCGGAAGGCCGGACCTGGCGTAGCCGAGGATCTTCTTGGCGGTGGCCACCGGGATGCCGGTGCGCGAGGGCGCGGAGGCGGGCAGCTGCTCGCTGTCCAGGACCAGGGCCTTGTAGCCCGGCCCGTCCACGGCGAGCCGCTTGTCCTTGACGGTGGCGTTGGGCAGGTCGAGCAGGGTCGGGTTGACGTAGTCGCGGGTGTAGCCGTGCTCCGCCAGCGACGGGTCGGACCAGTACTGCAGGTCCCCCTGGGTGTACGGCTGCGGGTACACGTAGTTCTGCATGTACACCGCGACGTCCGTCCTGGCCTCACCCTGGGCGAGGACGAGCTGGTTGCGGGCGAAGTAGTCGTTGTACGCCTTGGCGTCCGCCCAGTTCGGGTTACGGGGCCCCCAGGAGCCGGAGAAGCTGGAGGGGAACAGGGAGTAGCCCGGCCAGACCGAACTGCTGCCCGTGTCGGACGGGTAGGTGTGGTAGACGAGCTTGGTGACGCCCCCGGCGAACGCCTTGTTCATGCGGACGACCTGGTCCTGCCAGGTCTGCGCGTAGGCCTGGTTCAAGGCCGCCGAGCCCTCGATGGAGTACCACTTGGTCCCGGTCATGTGGTTGGCGGACGCTTCGGGGAGGTAGTTGTCGACCTCGTCGCCGAACCAGAGCGTCTCGGTCTCCGGCCGGTCGAGGTTCGCGGCGGCCTGGATGGAGTCGACCGCCGCGCCGTTGTCCCCGTAGGGCTGGAGCCGCACCGCGTAGTTGTAGGTGCTCTTCGCCCACTTCTTCAGCGGGCGGACGTGGTTGTCGAGCCAGAGGTCGGTGCGCACCTGGTAGAAGTCGTTGCGGAACTTGGCCGACGTCGCGCTGTCGAACCGGAACGCGGGGCTCGCCCCGCCGAAGCCGGTGCTGGGGAGGTTGACCAGCAGCGGAAGGTAGTCGGTGAGGGAGTAGCCGGTGGCGCGCCGGAAGTCGGCCGCCATGGTGTTGCTCCAGGTGTCGGTGGGGCTGCCGCGGTCCGCGCTGTGGGAGTCGTAGAGGAAGTCGCCGCCGTTGGCGCGCATCAGCTGCCGGATCGGGGCGAACTCCTGGTCCATGTTGTCGGTGAGGACGTCCGTGCCGGCCTTGGTCAACAGGTCCGGCTGCGCCTGGACGCCCGTGCTCCAGAAGGTCAGCAGCTTCCAGTCGGCGCCGGCCGGGGCCGACCACTCCAGGGTGCCGCGGGTGGTGCCGCCCAGGACACCGGCGGTGTCCGTGTCCTTCACGCGGCCCGTGAGGTCGACGGCCGAGTCCTTGTCGAGCGTGATCTGGCCGTCGGCCGGGCAGGCGCCGGCGCACCGGAAGGCGAGGACGGCGACGAGAGTGCTGCGGTTGGTGGTGCTCGGCTCGGGCAGGGCGCCGGAGAAGGTGGTCCCTCCGCCGACGAGGGAGGAGCCGTGGACGAGCTGCTTGCGCGCCTGGTCGTCGTCGATGGAGAAGCCGTCCGGGGCGCTGACCGGGCCGTGGGAGAGGCTGAGGGTGATGCCGAGGGAGTTGGCGGTCCGGTAGAGCGCGGCGAGCTGGCCGGTGGAGGGGAACGAGCCCTGGCCGATCTCGGCGCCGGCGATGCCCGTGGCCGCCATCTCGCGCAGCTCGCTCTCCAGTTCGGCGGTGGAGGCGCCGGGTGCCAGAGTCCAGCGGACCCACGGGCGGTCCGCGGCACCCGGATCGCTGAAACCGGCCGCGGTCAGCCGCGAGCCCAGGGTCGCGGAGCCGGCCTTCACCGTGGCCGTCGAGGAGGGAACGCCGGATATCGCGGTACCCACGCAGGCGGTGCCCAGGAGAGCCAGGGTCGCCGAGAACGTGATTCCCACGCGGCACGCGAAGGACAGTCTGAGTCTCAACGCATCACGCCTTTCCTGTCGTCGGCATCGTCGCCGACACGGAATGAAACGATTCAATAGGGGTGTGTCATGCCCGGGAGTTACTCCTGGGGTGGACGCCGACAGTAGGGGGCGCATTTCGGCCAGGTCAACCCACGTGCACAAGCGAATTCACGCTGATGGGGCAGCAAGGGCTTACCGGGTGTACCGCACCGCATTTTGAACTGTTTCAATCGCGCGTCCCGAACCGGCGGCCCCGGACGACCCGCCGCCGGGGCGAACGCCCGGGCCGCCGGCCACGACCCGACAGCCGCCGCTCCGCGGCCTCCTACCGCGGTACGACGGTCGCGAACACTCCGCGTGCGGCCGTTCCGTCGGGCCGGGTCCATCCGGCGACGAGGTGTCCGGGGGACGTCGGCGCGGCCTCGGCCGGCCGCAGGACGCGGTGGACCCGGACGTCGAAGCCGTCGCCGGGGACGGTTCCGTGCACGGTGACGGTCGGGTCGGGGGTGCCGCTCTCGCTCTGGTGCTGCGGCGTCGCCTCACCACGCAGGAGGGCGCGCAACTGCGCCGTCACCACCGGGTCGTGGACGCCGTCGTAGATCCACCGGGTACCGAGCACCCCGTGCTCGGAGGTGCCGATCAGCGCCTCCCCGGGGACGTCCGCCGGCGCCGCGCCGCGGTAGCCCATCGGCACCAGGTACGCCACCGGCTCCCGCGCGGCGGCGTCCGCCACGACCATGAACTCGATCCCGACCGCGCCCTCCGGGTCGTCCAGACGGAACCCGCCGGCCTTGACCAGCTCCGGCGTTCCCGCGTCGCCCACGTACCAACTCTGCTTCGGCAGCCAGCCGGTGAGCAGCTCCAGCTTGGTGGGTGTCATCGTGGTGTGGTGGATGAAGGCCATGAGAGTTCCCTCACGCGTAGGTCCGGGCCCGTCCCGCGACGGGATGTGATCGAACCTATAGGAGACCGCCGTGCCGCGTGAGCGGAGGCGAACGGGCCCCGTGGGCCTCCCTGTTGCGAGGGCTGACGTCGTATCGGTTGCGCGGGGAGGGCGGCCGGGTCAGATCACGCGGAAGAGGTCGGCTGCGGCGTGGACGTCGGTGAGGTCCTCGACGGAGCGGAGGTTGTCGCACAGGGCCTCCAGGACCGAGCCGTCCCCGGCGGCGCGTGGCGCGCCGAGGGCCACGCCGAAGACCCGGAAGCCCAGCCGGTGCTTGGTGTCGTTCCAGCCACGCATCCATTCCTCGGTGACGCCGCAGTCGTCGTCGGTGATCATCACGATGTCGCCGCGTGCGCGGGCGGCGTCGTCGAACTCCTCCTCCAGCAGCTCGCCGGCCGCCGACAGCGGCCTCTGGTAGTCGGTGCCGCCGCCGAGGAAGGTCTCCGCGAAGTCGAGGACCCGGGCCGTGTCGGCGGGCAGGGCGGCCGGGAAGCGGAAGACCCGGAGCTTGTCCGCGGCGGAGAACAGGATGCCGACGAAGTCCCGCCCGGCGTGGCGGGCCTGGTCCAGCAGGGCCAGGGCGCACGCCTTGGCCCACGCCTCCCGGGTGATGCCGCCGGGCCCGGCCTCGTACATGGAGTGCGAGGTGTCCACGCACGCGATGACGGCGCCCCGGCCGGTGCTCTGCTCCCCCTGGCTGTCGTAGAGCATCAGCTCCCCGGCGGCGTAGCGCGCGGCGAACACCGCACGCAGCTCGGGCAGGCCGAGGTTGGCCAGCTCGGAGGGGATGACCCGGGAGAGGTCGTCGCCGAGCGTGACGCCGACCAGTTCCCCGGCGGCGTTCTCCACCCGGCGGGCACGCTCACCGTCGGCCATCTGCCGGAAGCGGCCGATCAGTTCGGCCCAGCGGGCGAGACGGCCCGTGCGCAGTCGCTCGGCGAGCCGGGCGCGCCGGTCGAACGGCATCCGCTCCAGCGCGCCGGGACCGACGCCCCAGGCCCGCATCAGCGCGGCCTCCTCGCGCGCGGCCTCGGCGGCCTTCGCCGCCGCGCCGCGTGCGGCGGCACGCAGACCGGGGGCGGCCGCCGCGAGGGCCTGCGCGGCGGCCCGGGCGGTCTGCCGTGCGGCGGCCTCGGCGGCGTCCGCGGCCTCGATCGCCCGGTGCACGGCGTCGGCGGCCGGGGCCGGCACGGTGCCGTCCTCGTCGGTCCGGTCGGCGGCCTGCCGGAGTGCCTCGCCCACGACGGCCGCCGCGTCCTCGGCCTCCCGCTGGGCCTCCCGCGCCCGCCCGGCCTGTTCCCGGGCGTCCCGGGAGCGCTCCAGGATTCGGCGCAGCGCGGCGGCCTGGGCGAGTACGGCCATGGCGGCGGCGTAGGGGTCGCCGGCCGTCTCCCGGCGCAGTTCGGCGAACTCCGGTGACTCCGTCAGCGAGGTGACGACCTGGTGGTTGACCAGCCGGGAAGGGTCCATCTCCGCCTGCTCGCGCAGTCGCGGGCGGACCTTGTAGGCGGCCAGGAAGGTGTCGGTGAGAAGGTCGGTGGTGCCGTCGTGGTGCTCGTCGAGTTCGTCGGACAGGTCGCGCAGTGCGGCCGACCGGTGGTAGGTGTCGCGCCAGGTGATCCGGTCGAACCGGTCCGCGACCACGGCCGTGGTGTGCCGCCGGGGAGCGGCGGCGGACCGGCCCAGCCACTTCCCCGCCCGGCTCACCAGGTCGTCGAGCCCGCTCGGTGCCCCGCCCATGATCCTTGCCTCCCCGTGGTCAGAGCTGGGCCTGCGCCATGCTCGCGTCCATGCCGAGGGCCTCGGTGAGGACGCGGGCGCGGACGGCACGCTGGCGGCCGGTGACCCGGTCGATGGCGGCGGTGGAGCGGCCGGCGCCCGCCGCCTCCTCGCGCAGCTTCTCCAGCCGTTTCCCCGCCATGGCGAGCTGGTGGTGCGCCTTCTTGATGACCCACTCGCTGAGCGCCTCGCGGGACTGCCCGGCCATGGCGTCGAGCTGGGCCTCCAGCTCCTCGATGGTGTCGGCCAGGTCGAGCGCCTCCTTGGCGTCGGGGTTGACCAGGTGCAGCACCTCGCGCTCGACGGTCGGGCGCTGGGCGGGGGAGTCCCACAGCACGTGCGTCAGCACCGACAGGTCGGTCTCGGCGACCGCCGGGCGGCCGTCGAGGTACGCGGACGCCTGGAGCAGGCCCACCGCCTGCCGCCAGCGGCGGTCGGAGGCGACGAGTTCCTTGCGGCGCAGGGCGGCCCGCAGCGTGCACACCGCGTCCACGATCGCGTCGGGGACGTCCACGGCCGGGACGGCTTCGGCCACGGCGTGCTGCAACGCGGCCAGTTCGACGGTGGTCCGCGTCGGTGCCGCCGGGCGGCTGACGGCGGAGCGGACGAGCGCGGCGAAGTTCGAGGGGTCCTCCAGGTACCCGACCTCGATCCGCACCAGCAGCCGGTCGTAGATCGCGGCCGTGTCCTCCCCGCCGGGCAGTTCGTTGCTCGCGGTGATCGCCCCGATCAGGGGGCAGCGGATGGGCTCGCCGCCGCTCTCGGGGTGGTAGATCCGCTCGTTGAGGTAGCCCAGCGTCTCGTTCAGTGCCGCCGTGGAGCACTTGAATATCTCGTCGATGAACGCGACGTGCGCGGTGGTGGCGCGGCCGTCGTACACCTGGCGGTACTCGCCCCGGGCCAGCGCGGCGACGTCGACGGGTCCGAACATCCTCGTCGGCGCGGTGAACTTCGACAGGAGGATCTCCCAGTAGGCCGCTCCCTCGATCCGGCCCGTGAGCTCCCGGGCCATCTCGGACTTCGCCGTTCCGGGCGGGCCGAGCACCAAGGAGTGCTGCCCGGCCAGCAGCGCCACCACCAACGTCCGTACCACGTCGGCCCGTTCGTAGAAACGGTCCGACAGCTCGTCGACGATCGCCCGCAGCCTTCCGGCCGTGTCCTGCGCGTCCTGTGCGCCCATGCCCCACTCCATGCCTGCGACGCCCTGTCGGGCGGACGAGAGAGCCCTTCCCGCTGTGACCACGACGAAGTGACAAGTGGCTGAGGGTGACAGCGGTGACGCCGGGCTGTTCTCGGCAACGGTCCTGTGCCCGAGCAAGATAACGCGGAGACCGGCACACCGATCCGGGAACCGGACCGGTTCGTACGACTCCTTCTCACGCGACGGCGGGCGCCCGCGCGGGACACCGCCGGCCCCCGCGGAAGCCGGCGTGCATGCCTGGCGCATGCCACCACCACGCCGCGTCCCGGCGGTCCGGCCGGAGGGGCCCTCACGCGGACCTGGCGTGGAGGACGCCCCCGGCGGGACCGCGGGTGTGGGCCCACGCGGGCAGGGCGGTCATCACCCCGATCCCCGTCAGCACGGCGAGCGCGGCGGCGAGCAGCCACGCTCCCGGGGGCGTGACCTGCGTGCCGAAGAACCAGTACAGGCCGAGCCCGACCGGCACACCCGCCGCCACTGCGGGCACGGCGGGCAGGAGTTGCGCGCAGCAGAGCGCCGCGACGACCTGGCCGGGGGTGGCGCCGAGGGTACGGGCGACGGACAGGGCGCGCCGGGCCTGCACCGCGGAACTCCAGCCGAGGAGCACGGCGTTGAGCGTGGACAGCGCCACCAGCGCGAGGGTGACGGCGAGCAGAACCTGGTCGATCTGGTCGATCCGCACCTCGCTGGGGCCGAACCGCTTGGAGTCGGGGGCCGCGTCGAGCTCGGTGTGCCAGGTGAGCAGCGCGGTGACCATGACGGCGGTGGCGGCCGTGCCGGCGGAGGCCAGGGCGGCGCGGCCGGGCCGGCGGGCGAGCAGCCGGATGCCGAGCAGCAGCGACGTGGGCAGGTACGCCGTCACGGCGTTCAGGCGAGGGTGGTGCGTGAGCAGGTGCGCCGGGTCGGCCAGGGCGTGGACGGTGCTGGTGCGGGCGGCGCGCACCGCGGGGCCGAGCGCGCCGGTCAGGGCGACCAGGATCGCGAGGAGGACCGCGGCGGTGACGGTGCTGGAGTCCGGCGGGCCCACGGTGTCGAGCAGTCCGGCGCTGGGGTCGATCACATGGGGTGCGGCCAGCGTCCCGGCGGCCAGTCCGAGCGTGGTGGCCAGCAGGGTCAGCAGCAGGTACTGCGCCAGCAGCACGGCGGTGACGGTGCCGGGGCCGGCGCCGACTGCTCTGAGCAGTGCGGCACGCCGGTTGTCGCGGGTGGCGCGTGCGGTGGCGAGCGCGGCGAGGGTGACGACCGCGGCGACGGCGAGCAGCCAGCCGCCGACGACCAGGGCGGGCCGGGTGCTACGGATCATGTTCGAGTCCGTGAGGAGGACGCCCTGCCAGGGGTGGGTGTTGACCCAGGAGTCGCCCCTCACGTCGGGGGTGAGAACGGTGTCGCTCCATCCGAGGGCCGCGGCGGGGTCGGACAGCTTCAGGTGGATCAGGTGGACACCGGCCGTGTCGCCCGCCGCCGCGCGGGTGTCGGCGGTGGTGAGCCAGATCCTGCCGCCGTAGTCGCTCGGGCCGGGCCCCTGCGCCCAGTCGCTCCACGGATACACCGGGGTGGCCGCGCTGATCGCGATGCCGACGACCGGGTAGCCGCGCCCGCCGATGGTGACGCGGTCGCCGACGCGCACGCCCAGTGCCTGCGCGAAGCCGCGCTCGACGACCGCGCCGCCGGCACGCACCCAGGTGCCGGACGTCACCAGCGGCCGGTCCACGGCGGACGGTGAGCTCTCACGGCCCTCGACCGAGGAGCGCGCGGTACGGCCGTGCGCCCGGACGGTGGTGTCGAACGCGAAGACCGGGTCGGCGACCGCGGCCACACCGGGCGCGTGGGCGAGGCGTTCGGCCAGGCCGGACGGGTCCGTCGCCGTCGTGATGGCGGTGATGTCGGGGCCGGCGGTGGCCGCGCGGGTCCTCAGGTACGCGGTGGCCACGGCGTCGGTGGTCGCCAGCCCGAGGGTCAGGGAGGTGGCGGCGGTGGTGACGGCGAGCAGGAACATGACGGCCTCGCCGGGCCGGCGGCGCATGTCGCGCGCGACCAGGCGCCACATCAGCAGCAGGTGTCCCACGGTCAGCCCTCCCAGTCCAGCAGCGCGCCGAGATGTGTGGTGCCGCTGCCGCCGTCGAGGCGGGCGTCGTCGGCCAGCGTTCCGTCGCGCAGGGAGACGACACGGTCCGCCGTGGCGGCGACGCGTTCGTCGTGGGTGACCACGACGAGGGTCTGCCCGCCGGCGCGCAGCTCCTCGAAGAGCCGGAGGATCTCGTGGGTCGCGGCGCTGTCGAGGTTTCCGGTGGGCTCGTCGGCGAGGACGACCAGCGGCTCGTTGGCGAGGGCGCGGGCGACGGCGGCCCGCTGCCGCTGCCCTCCGGAGAGCTCGGAGGGCAGGTGCCGGGCACGGTCGGCGAGCCCGACCCGTCCGAGGAGTTCGGCGGCCCGCCGTCGGGCGGCGCGGGGCGAGGCCCCGGCGAGCAGCGCGGGCAGTTCGACGTTCTCCGCCGTGGTCAGTTCGTCCATGAGGTGGAAGTCCTGGAAGACGAACCCGACGGCCCGGCGGCGCAGCCTGGCCAGCGCCCGCTCGCCGAGGTCGTCGATGCGCCGCCCACCGAGCCACACCTCGCCGTCGGTGGGGCGGTCGAGCCCGCCGAGGAGCTGGAGGAGCGTGGACTTGCCGCAGCCGCTGGGCCCGGTCACGGCGAGCGTCTGCCCGGCCGGGACGTCCAGGTCGACGTCGTCGACCGCCCGTACCAGGCTCTCGTCCTCGCCGTGGAGCCGCGACAGCCCGATGGCACGGAGCACCGGCGCGTCGAGGGTCGCCGGTGCGTCGAGGGGGTCCGGTGCGTCGAGGGGGTCCGGTGCCGGCCGCGCGCCCGCTCTCCCGGCCGAACTCCCGTGCGGTAACCGGCGCATGACCCGCCGTACGTCCTTCGTCATCCCTCTTGCTTCCCCTTCTTCGTGTGGACGGCCCAGGTCCGCCCGCATGTCTCCAGCCAGCGCAGGTCGGCCTGGAGGCGGAGCGTGATGCCCTCCAGGAGCAGGCCGGCCTCCGAGTCCGTCCCGTGCGCGAGGGCGGCGCGTTGCGCCTCGGCGAGTGCGCGCATCAGCTCCCGCCGCCGCGTGTCCACGAGTGCGCACGGATCGGCCAGGCCCGACTCGGCGGCGGCCACCAGCTTCAGGTGGAACTCCGTCACGTCCGTTCTGGGCCCCGTGCTCTCGCCCAGCCACGCGGCCACCCGCTCCCGGCCGGCCGCGGTCAACGCGTACACCTTGCGCCGCGGGCCCCGCTCGGGCACGTCCTCCCGCTCCTGGACGACGCATCCCGCCTTCTCGAGCCGGGTAAGGGTCACGTAGATCTGTCCCGCGTTCAGCGCATCCCCCAACGGCCCGAGCGCCTCCCGCAACCGTCTGCGCAGCTCGTACCCGTGCGACGGCTCCTTGACCAGCAGCGCCAGCACGACGTCCTGCACGGCTCGTCCCTCCCCCCGACGACCCGCCAATAGTTAGCCGTTATCCATTGAGGCGTCAAACGGCCGACGACATCGGGTCCCGGGACCGGCCGACGCGTCCGTACAGACTTATGAGGAGATGTCATATCGGGGAACGAAGCAGGCCCCGGACCGATGTCCGGGGCCTGCGCGGGCATGGGCCCGTGGGGGCCGGCTACGGGGGCGGCGTTCCGCTCCGGAAGCGGTCAGCTCCAGGGGTCCGGTATGAGCTCGTCCTGCGGTGAGCGCTCGGGCGTCAGGGTCAGGCGCCACGCGGTTCCGGCGGCGGGGTCCGCGACGAGCACGTCGGGGATGTCCCGCTCGGGAAACCGCAGAGAGCCGATGGTGCCGGCGGTGCTGGTCCGCGCGGCGAGCCACGTCACGAGGACGCGCAGCTGATCGAACTCGTCGGGATGCACCTCCTGCCGGACGGTGAGCGCCCACCCCCGTGCACCGCGCGCGAGCTCGCCGACGAGCGTTCCGCCGATGCGATGGGCGGGCCCGCGGTCGGAGAACAGGGGGTAGTCGTCCGGGTGCGGGGGTTCTCCGGCCTCCTCCCCGAGGTGCCAGCGCAGCAGCGCGAGATCGGCGGACGCGAGGGAACCGGGCAGGTCGAGGTTCAGCTGGAGTTCATGGATGTCGCTCACGGAGGAAGGTTATGCGGCCCACCGGCCCCGCCCAGGGCCGCCCGACTCCTCCGAACGCCGCGAGGCGCTCACCGGCACGAGTGGTGTGGACGCGGACCACGGCACCGCCGGCAGGGGACGTCGGCGCCTGCCCCGGCGGCGCACGGCGGGCGCGCGAGACCGGAAGGGACGGGCCCTCCACCCGCTTCCGAGGGCCCGTCAGCCGGCTCGCGCCGCCGCTCGCGTTGCGCCGTCGGAGCGAAAACGCACCGGGGTGCGGCGTGCCTCACCCCGGAAAAGACTGAAGGCGTGCTGATGCGTTCCGGCCCCTGCCCGCCTGTGCGATCGAGGTTCTTCGATGTCGTCATACCCCCCTGCCCGTCCGTCCCGCGGCACAGGACACCACCCGGACCGCTCCGGTCCGGACGGACACGACGGGCCCCGCGCGCGACGCGAGCGGATACGGCTCGCGCTCGCCTGCTCGGCGGCGACCGCGCTGCTCATGGGCTGCCCCGCCACCGGCCGTCACACGACCGGTGACCCGGTCGGGCACCTTCCCCCACGGCACCCGGCATCCTCGACGTCGGCCGACGGCCGGCCGGCCCGCGCCGCGTCGGCCGGCCACGGCACACGCACGCCGTCCCCGACCCCCGCGGACACCGCGCTCGCCCGTGCGCTCGAACCGATCCGGACCCGCAGCGGCATCCAGCTGTCGGTCGCCGTCCTGGAGCCCGCGACCGGCCGGCGGGCGGTGTACGGCTCACGGCACCACATCACCGCGAGCCTGTCGAAGGTGAACATCCTGGCGGCCCTGCTGCTGCGCGCCCAGCACGAGGACCGCCCGCTCACCGGGTGGGAGACGTCCACCGCCGCTTCGATGATCCGCAGCAGCGACAACGACTCCGCGGACGCCCTGTGGCGGTGGATAGGCGCCGGCCCGGGACTCACCGACGCCAACAGGACGCTGGGGCTGACCTCCACCCAGGCGGGACCGGGCTTCCACTGGGGCCTCACACGGACCACCGCCACAGACCAACTCAAGCTGCTGGACGCCGTGTTCGCCGACCGGTCACCGCTCAGCGGCGCCTCCCGCCGGCTGATCCGGACCTTCATGAGCCAGGTCGACGACGACCAGGCCTGGGGAGTCTCCGCGGAAGGCACCGGCCGGCAGCTCAAGAACGGCTGGCTCCAGCGCTCCCACTCCCAGCGCTGGGCCATCAACAGCATGGGGCGGGTCACGGCGCACGGAAGCGCGTTCCACCTCGTCGTCCTCTCCTACGGCAGCCCCAGCATGGAGCACGGCGTCTCCGCCGTGGAGCGAGCGGCGCGGTCAGCCGTCCACGCCCTGTGCAGCACGCCTCCTCCCGTGCCCCCGATCATCCGCTGACTCTCCTCGGCAACTCGAAAGTCGTTGCACGTTCACTCGGCAGACGTACTCCCGTTGCCCTATGATCACCCGCGGCGGGCCCCCCGCCGGGTGCCCGCACACCACCGATCGGCCGTTCCGTCGACCACAGGGGAGAGGTGTGCGTGCGCGCTCAGCAAGGGGAAACACACGAGACCGGCCGGGGCAGGGCCGCCACCGCACTGCGACCGCCCACGCCCCCGGTCGCCGTCCCGGAAACCGGACGGACCGGCCTGCCGGCCACGGCACCGACCGATCCCCAGGCGATGCTGAGGCTCCAGCAGACGGCGGGGAACACGGCGGCCGGGCGGATGGTGAACGGCCGGAGCAGGCGCCCCGGCACGACCGCCGCCGCTCCCCGCTCCGCGGCCCGCGCGCCCCGTCTCGACACCGTCGACGAAGCCGCCGAGTACGACCTCGTCCTGCCGCCCTACCTGACGCAACTCCAGGCCGGCGGCCTGTCCTTCGTGCACGGCCTCACCGGCCACGGCTTCGTGCGGGACGAGGTGGTCCGGGTCGCCGGCCCCTCCGATGAGGCCGACCGCATCGCCCGCGAACTCGCCACCCGGCCCGAGACGTTCTTCGGGCGGGGCCGCTCGTTCGCCGTGAGGACCCGCAGCGGCCTCTACGACGTCACGGTCTTCATCGCCCCCGACACCACCGACGCACCCGGCACGTTCCTGGCCCCCGGAGCCCCGCAACAGGTCGTCGACGCGCGCGCCGCGCGGATGAGCGCCGCCGACCGGGACGCGGAGGCGGAGGGCGCCGACATCAAGGTCGACAGCCTGCGCAACTCCGCCGGCAGCGGGAACAGCGGCACCCGCCACACGGCCAACAAGGGCCTGCGCGGCTCCGGTTCGGTCCTCGCACCGGTACACCCCGGGCTCTGGGCGGGCGCGGCCCTCGCCGGAGACGTCGGCCTCACCTCCTCCACCGAGACGCACAGCGCCACCACCGTCTCCGAGCCCCGGACCCTGCGCAGCGACGGCGGATCCGTCGAAGCGCTGCGCCACGTCCGCTTCCACGTGCGCATCACCCGCGGCGACCGCACCCGCAGCCCCGCCCCCACCCCGGTGAGCGGGCCCGGCACCCTCACGATGCGGGTGCCGCGCGAGCACCTCGTGCCCCGCGGCACCACCACCCCCGGCCACACGGCCCCCCTGCCGCCCGCCACGGCACACGAGACGGCGCTCGCCGACTCCCTGGCACCGCTCGCGGTCACGGACGCCGGCGAACCCCACGGCGGCGGAGGCGGGCTCTACGACAGCGTCGCCTCCGTGCTGCACCCCCGGCTGACGGAACTGGGCGCCCCCGGCCGCCCGTACCTGTACGAGGCCACGTCCGCGACGACGGTCACGGAGGACCTGCCCCGTCTGCTGGCCGGCTGGGTCACGGGGGAGGACCTCACCTCCCTCGACGGCACCGTCCGGGGAACGTACCGGATGCGCGCGGACATCCTCTCCATGGCCCCGGCCTGGGGCATCGGCAAGACCCAGCTGCGCACCCACCAGCAGGTCGCGCACAGCGTCTCCGACACCACCCACGAGGGCGGCAGCGCCCGGCTGGGCGCCGGTCCGTCCCTGGCCGTGGGAGCCCCCGGCGCAGCACCGTCCCTGCGGCTGTCGCAGGTGACCCTGCCCGGGGTCGCGCGCAGCCGCACCGTCAAGGCCGAGCAGGCCGCGACCACCCGCCAAGGAGCCGAGGTGCGCGGCCAGAAGGTGCTGTACCGCAGCACCGTCCGGCTGACGGTCGAAGGCACCGGAGACGGCCCCGCGACCCCGCGACGGGTCGCCCGCACCGCCGCACACGACATCGACGTGCTGCTCAGCCTGCGCGCGGAGGAGGCGCAGTCGCTCGGACTGCCCCTGCCCGAGGGCGTCACCGGCGGTGACCTGTACACCACCGTCGACGAGGACGGCCGGAAACTGCCCGAGCGGGAGCTGCCGTTCGCGGGCATGGGATCGAGCGTCGCCCTCGGCCGTTTCGACTCCGCGCCGCTGATCGCCGCCGTGGAGCGGCTGTTCGCCACCGATCCCCGACTGGACGGCTACCTCCCCGCGGAGTTCCTGGCCCCCGCCGCGGCAGCCGGACCGTCCGGCCCCGCACCCCGCCGCCAGGACACCTCGCGGCCGTCCGCGGAGGAGGCCGAGCAGCAGCGCACCAACTACCGCACCCTGGTGGCCGTGCTGTCCCAGACCAACATCCGTGCCAACAAGGACCAGTTGCTGTCCACCGGCATCCCCGTCCGGCTGCGCCGCAAGACCCTGGGGCACGCCCACGACGTCCAGGTCCTCGTGACCGGCAGGCTCGGCCCGATCGCCTACCTGGGAGAGACCAAGGACTGGCTGGTGCGCAGCAGCTCCGGCGTGAGCAGCAGCTCGCAGACGGGACAGTCCAGCTCGCGCGACATCGGCACCCGGTTCGCGCTCCAGATGCAGATCGTCCCGGGGAAGGTCTCCGGCGGACTGACCGCGGAGAGCGTGCTGCACTCCGGCCGGGCGGCGCAGGCCGGCCCGGCCGTCCGCGGCGACTCCCTCAACAGCGGCTCCCCGGACCGCAGTTCGTTCGGCTCCACCCTCGATCTCGGGGTCAGGGTCACCAAGGTCACCCGGGAGCGCAAGGCGATGCGCACCCTCACCCCCGGCCGTCCGGGACGCCACGAGCCGGAGGTCGAGGAGATCGCCTCCTCCACCGGCGCGGCCGCCGGCGACCCGCTGCACCTGGCGGGCCAGGACGTACGGCTCACCACCCCCACCGGCTTCACCGTGGGCGGGGCCGAGGGCGGACGGCTGCGGGCCAGGGCCGCCGAACTGCGCCGGATGCCCCGGCCGGTCGACGTGGCCGGCATCGGCGCGCTCACCGGCGGCCCCCTCCAGGTGCGCGGCCCGCAGGTCCGCGACTGGTCCTTCGTCGAGACGGTCGGCGACGGCCGCGCCGTGCGCGCCCTGGCCTACCGGCTGCTGTCGCAGGCCGCCGTCCGCAACGCGCCCGGCCGGGCGGACGACGTCTTCGCCACCGAGGGCCTCGCCCCGCAGCAGGCCATCGACACCCAGCTCAGCCCGCAGTCCGTCACCGCGGCGCTCCGGCAGGCCGTCGGCACCGGCTGGGTCGTCGACAACCTGCGCTACCCCCGCAGGGTCAAGTCCCTCACCGGCGCGGTCGGCGCGCGTTTCGCGCTCACCCGGCCCCGTGTCGTCACCACCGGGGAGGGACCCGGCACCGAGAACATGTCCCTGGGCGGACACCAGGCCACGGGCCAGAAGTCACGCACCGTCACCCACTCCGTCGGATACGGCGGCTCCGGACGGGAACAGGGCGACCACTGGCAGATGGGCGAAGGTCTGTCGGGGAGCAGGGCCACCCACCGCGGCACCGCGCAGGGCCTCTCCCTCACCGGTACCGTCGAGCGCAACGCCGTGGTCCCCAGGGGCCGCCCCTTCTACCTGGTCCAGTGCGACCTGCTGGTGCGGATGGTGGCCGAGGTGTCCTCCGGACCGGCGAGCCAGGGCGTGTCCGCCGCCGAACAGACGGTGCCCGGCGCGGTCGGCCTGTGGCTGAGCGAGGACCAGCTCGCCGCGGCGGGACTGCGGCCACCGCAGGCGCCCGACGGGGAACGGCCTCAGGACACCGGCCGGGAGCAGACCCGCCCGCCCCAGGACACGGCGGCCGTGCCCGCACCGGGCCACGCACCGGCCGCGACCACCGGCACACAGGACCCCGCCCCGGCGGGCACGGACCGGGCGGCGGCCGGCGACACGGCGCAGGACCGCGCGCAGACGCCCCCGCTGCCGCCCGCTCTCGCCCGTGACCTGCCGCTCGGATTCGGCCTGATCGAGGACATGCCCGACCTCGTCCCCCTCCTGCGCGCCCTGCGCGGGAACATCCGCGACGCCGGCCTCGCCGCGGCGCTGCTGCCCGAACGCCAGCTGGACGACCCCTACCGCAACGTGCAGAGACTCCTGCGGGTCCTCGACCGGGACGGAGCCGTCGGCCTGCTGTCGGGAGCCATGGACGGCGGTGTCGCGGTCGAGCTCTTCCGCAACCGCGTGCAGCGCTACCGGGCCGTCCTGAGCATCCGGCGGACCGGCGACGCCCGCCCGGCCGGACGCACCGACGGGGACCGCGACATGGAGTTCGCCACCGTCGCCGTCATGGACCGCACGCAGAGCGCGGGACGGGGCCGTACGATCGGCGCCGGCGCCACGGTGGCGGGAACGGGGGAACCGGACAGCGGCGCCGTCGACAGCAGCGCGGGCACCCTGGGCGGCGGCGCCCTCACCTCGGCGGCGCGCAGGACCGGGGAGACCTCACGCACCCAGGTCGGTATCCGCACCATCATCGACGCGAGCGCGCCCTCCGTGCGGATGAGGGTGCCGATCACGGCCGAACTGGCGCTGTTCTCCTCCGACGGGCGGGTCGCGCGAGCCGAGATCGGCGACAGCACCCTCGTCTACCGCGCACTGGAGAAGGACATGGAGGCCCTCTCCCGGCTGCGGCCGGTCACGGCCCCCGGCGCGGGCACCGGTCTGCGGCGCACGACGGCCACCTCGCCCGCCGACCTGCGGACCTGGCGCGGCCGCGGCGCGACCCTGCCGCTGGAGGTCCAGGTGAACGGCTTCCGGGGGGCCGGCCAACTGCGCACGGCCATCGGCGGCGCGGTCCGCGACGCCGGCGGCAGCGAACGGTTCGACCCGGCGGCCCTCAGCCACGCGGCCTACGTCCAGTCGGAGTCCGTCTCCACCGAGTGGCTCATGGCCGCCCTGCCCCTGCTGGCGTCGGCGGGCTGCCGGCTCCCCGTCAACCACCACTCCGGTCTCGAGGGCCAGGACCTCGACTGCTCCCTGCACGCCCGGCTGCGCGACGGCCGGGTGCTGGGACGCAGCGACACCGCGATCTTCGAGACCGTGGCCCAGAGCGGCCCCGAGGACGGCCGCGCAGCCGCCACCGACCTCCACACCGGCACGGACCACGGACGCGGCACCCGCGGCTACGCCGGCGCGGGCCCCCTGCTCACCGACCCCGGCCGGATGACCGACGCCGTACTGACCGGCGCCCAGGCCTCGGACCTCTCCACACTCGCCGGGCACGCGTCGGGAACCGTGCCGCTGAGCAAACCCAAGACGGAGTCGGTGCTCGTCCAGTTCACCGCCGAGTTCCGTGTCGTCGCGGACATCCACAACCGCCTCACGCAGGGGATACGGCCCCGAGGCCGCAACACCGCCACCCGCGACGTCGTCCTCAGCCACCCGCTCGTCGTCCGCGTTCCGCTGCCGGCCGCCCGCCGCATGCTGACCGGAACCACCGCCGCCCACGTGTCGGACCCCCTGCACGTCCTCACCCCGGCGGACGACGACTGACCGACCCGGCGTCCCCCTCACCGCGTGCCCGGGCGGCACCGGGCGCGGCGCGCCCACCGTCCCGGGCCGGGTGGGCGTCCTGGCAGGAGGCCGCCGACAGCCTGCCCGGGTCGGGGCTCTGCGCAGCCCGACCGGCTTCGAGGACGCCCTTCGCACGGTGATCGACGTCGACGGTGACACGCACACCGCCGCCGCGGTCACCGGAGGTGACCGACACGGTCAGCGGTCGAGGAGCCGGAGGTCGAGTGCGGCACCGACGTCGGGGCAGTTCGCGCGGATGGTGTCGAGGAAGGCGTTCAGTGCCGGGGAGCGGTCCCGGGCGGTGAAGGACAGCACCAGATCGGGCAGGGGCGTGCGCGGGGTCACCTCGCAGAACCAGATGCCCGGACGCGGGGCCGACAGCATGCGGGAGGGCCCCAGACCGACGCCCACGCCACAGGCGGCGAGGCCGATGATCGTGTGGACGTCCCTCGCGACGGCCGCGCCCGAGAGGGCGGGGGAGTCCTTGCCCAGCAGGGTGCGCAGCCCGGTGAGGACGGATGGCTCGTCCTCGCCGGACGCCACGATCAGCGGCTGCTGCCGCAGTTGGTCCACACTCACCGACGGCCGGCCCGCGTAGGGGTGCGTGGTGCTCACCACCGCGACCAGGTGGTCGTGTCCGATCGGGACCGACACCAGGGTCTCGGCCCCGGCACCCCGTGGCCGGCCGAGGGTGATCGCCACGTCGAGTTCACCGGTGACCAGTGCGGCAGTGCTGCGGCTGGTGGCCATCTCGTGCAACTCCAGCCGCACGTCGGGCCGTTCGCGGCCGAACCGGCCGAGCACGTCCGGCAGGGGTTCGAGCAGCGCCGAGGCGATGAAGCCCAGGCGCAGTCGGCCCGTTTCACCGCGCGCCGCCCGGGCCGCGTCCACCGAGGCCGCCGTGATCTCGTCGAGCGCTCTGCGCGCCCGGGCGAGGAAGGCCGCGCCCGCCGCCGTCGGGAACACGCCCTGGCGGGTACGGTCGAACAGCCGGGCGCCCACCTCGCGTTCGAGGTCGGCGATCTGCTTGGACAGCGGAGGCTGCGCGATGCCCAGGGCACCGGCCGCCCGGCCGAAGTGCTCGTGCTCGGCGAGGGCCAGTGCGTACCGCAGGTGCCGCGCCTCCATGCCGGCCTCCCGGCCATATCCCGTGGGTATCGTGGGCCAGCTTGCCAGATCTTTCCCTGGATGGCGGGGGCCGGGTCACGTGGAATGCAGGCATGACCGACCTTTCCGCCACCCCCACCGTCTTCGTCCTCGTGCACGGCGCCTGGCACGGCTCCGGGCAGTGGGCGGCGACGCAACGCGCACTCGCCGGACTCGGCGCCGCGAGCGTGGCCGTCGACCTGCCGGGACACGGCTTCGACGCACCGCTGCCCAGCGGATACCTCCTGCCCGGCCAGCCGGGCCTGCCGACCGAGCGGTCCCCGCTCGCCACCGTGACGATGGACGACTGCGCCGAGACCGTGCTGGACACGCTGCGCCAGGTCCGCCACCACCGCCGTGTCGTGCTCGTCGCGCACAGCGCGGGAGGCGGCCCCGCGTCACTGGCCGCCGAGCGGGCGCCCCGGCTCGTCGACGCCCTCGTCTACCTGTCGGCCTTCGTCCCCGCCGGACGGCCGCGGTTCTCCGACTACCTCGGCTCGCCCGAGAACGCCACGGCACGGGGACAGAGCCTCACCCTCGGCGACCCCGCGGAGCTGGGCGCCGTACGGATCAACCCGCTCTCACCGGATCCCGCCTATGCCGAGGAACTGCGGCAGACCTACTACCACGACACCCCGCCGGACCGCTTCGACCGCTGGCGCTCGGCACTGAGCACCGATCTGCCGCTGTCGGTCCCGGCCACCCCGGTCCCCGTGACCGCCCCGCGGTGGGGGCGGATACCGCGGACCTTCCTGCGCTGCGCGGACGACCGGGCGCTGCCGCCGGCCGTGCAGGACCTGATGATCGCGGAAGCCGACCGGGCCGTGCCCGGCAACCCGTTCACCGTGCGCACCCTCCCGGGCGGCCACAGCCCGTTCGCCGCCCGGCCCCGCGAACTCGCCGCGGCCCTGCTGCCGTGAGCGGCGGACGCCCCGTACCGCCGGTGGTGCTCAGCGCCCGGCCCCGCTGCCCCGGGGGGCCGCGGAAGACGCTCCCCGGACGCCGGCGAGAGCGGCGGGGAGACGCGTGCGCTGTGTCGGTGACGAGCCCCGCCGACCCCGGACGCCCGCCCCATCCGCGCAACCGCCCTGTGCGCATGCGGGGTTCAGCCCAGCAGGGCGTACCGGGTCACTCGACACCGCCGTCCGCCGACGGGTCAACCTGCGTCCGCGGGCACAGTGACGTTTCTGTGGTGAAGGGGCTGCGCCGTCGGAGTGAGTAAAGCTTTCCCGAGGCGCATCCCAAAGGCTGGACCCGAAATCATCAGCGTTGAGCAAAGGCTGCCGTGTCGCGGCAGTCTCACACCGGCCTGTGTGCCGTCCAGCGTGCAAAGGATCCCCACGATGACGTACGGAAGCAGACTGCGGGCGCAGATCACCGCGCCGGGCACCACGCCACTGATCGGCGTCTACGACATGTACTCGGCGTCGATCGCCGCCGAGCACTACGACGGGATGTTCGTCTCCGGCTTCGGCTTCGCCGCCTCCTACTACGGGCTGCCGGACATCGGGTTCATCGCCTGGCCCGACATGCTGGCCTTCGTCCAGCGACTGCGCGGCGCGTTCCCCCACCACCACCTGCTCGTGGACATCGACGACGGTTACGTCGATCCCGAAGTGGCCTGCCACATGGTGCAGAGCCTGGAGCGCGCCGGAGCGTCCGGGGTGATCCTGGAGGACCAGAAGCGTCCCCGCAGGTGCGGCCACGCCGACGGCAAGCTGGTACTGCCGTTGGAGGAGTACCTGGAGAAGCTCGAACTGGTCCTCTCCACGCGCAAGGACCTCCTCGTCGTCGCCCGCACGGACGCGACCGAGGAGGACGACATCCTGCGCCGGGCCCAGGCCCTGGCCGCCACGGACGCCGACGTCGTGCTGGTCGACGGAGTCCGCAGCGTCGAGTGGATCCAACGCGTGCGCGAGGTCGTCGCGGGCAAGCCGCTGCTGTTCAACCAGATCGCCGGCGGCAAGTCCCCGCGCCTCTCGCTCAGCGAACTGGCCGACCTCGGTGTCGACGTCGCCATCTACAGCACGCCGTGCCTCTTCGCGGCGCACCGGGCGGTGGACACGGCCCTGGCCGAACTGCACCTCGCCGACGGCCGACTGCCGGCCGCGGAAGCGAACGCCATCGGCGTGAAGGAGTCGACCGAGCTCCTGGCCAGGAACATCACCCGTCACCACCCCGTCCCCGCCGCACGGGAAGGCGTCGGCGTGTGAACGTCAAACGGACGAGTGCCGCCGCCTGCCTCACTCTCGCCCTCCTCGGCTGCGCCCAGCCCGCCGGCGCGACCGACAGCCTGATCACCGTGCTCGACAACTCGCACGCCGACTCCGTACTGGAGGTCGACCGGACCGCGAACCTCCAGAACGGCAGCGGAACCGCCGGCAGCGACCACGACGGCAGCGCCGTGGACGTGGTGGAGGCCCTGGTCCAACGCGGGGCTCCGGACACGGAGGACGGCGACTGACGCCGTCGCCCGCGGGACGCGGGCGAGGGTGAGCGTCGATCCGCACACCTGGGTGGGGTGCACCGGCCATCGGTGCACCCCACCCTTTCCTGCTTTCCCGACCGCCTGCCGACGCCCTACCAGCGATACCAACGGCCGCGCTGTCCGCCTGCTCCCGTGGAGCGGGCGAAGAAGCCGACGAGCCAGACCACCAGGACGATCACGGCGATCCACCACAGTGCCTTGAGAGCGAATCCGGCACCGAAAAGAAGCAGGACCAGCAGCAGAACCAGAAGCAGGGGAACCATAGTTATCAACCTCCGTCCCGCCGTCTGCCCCGCAGCGCTACCCGCACACGCGAACGGCACAGGTGTTTTTTCGCAGGCGTCGGGGCACCCCGGCGCGCTGCCGCACCGCTTTCCTCCCCGCTCCGGGACACCCGCGTGCGGTCCGGGCGTCCGCGGGGGGGCGAGGCATGGGGCGTGTGACGAAATATGGTGAGCGTACGGGTCTGGGGGCCGGACGGCACGGGCCCGAGCCCCTGGTCCCTGGAGGCCGGCCTGCTCGAGCCGGACGACTGGACGGCGCGGTTCGTCTCCCCCGCCTGGCACGAGGACACCACCGACCAGGTCCCGCCCCCGCTGCTGCGCGGCGAGTTCCGGCTGCGGACGCCGGTGGAGTCGGCCCGGCTGTACGCCACCGCACGGCGTCCACGAGCTCGAGATCAACGGCACCCGGGTCGGGGACCAGGTCCTCGCCCCCGGCTGGACCCACTACACCGAGCGCCTGCGCTACCAGACCTTCGACGTCACCGGCCTGCTCCGAACCGGCGGCAACGCCGTCGGTGTCCTGCTCGCCGACGGCTGGTTCCGCGGCCGGATCGGCTTCGAGGGCGGTGCGCGCAACCGCTACGGCGACCGCCTCGCCGCCCTGGTGCAGATCGAGGTGCGCTACACCGACGGAAGCACCGAGACCTTCGGCAGCGGCGACGACTGGCGCGCGGCGCACGGGCCGATCGTCTCCTCCGGCATCTACGAGGGCGAGAGGTACGACGCCCGGCGCGAGCTGCCCGGCTGATCCGCCCCCCACTTCGACGACAGCGCGTGGAGCGGCGTGGACGTGCTGCCGTACGACCTCGGCCGCCTGGTCGCGCCGGACGGACCGCCGGTGCGCCGCACCGAGCTGGTCGACCCCGTGGCGGTCATCACCTCGCCGTCCGGCCGCACCGTCCTCGACTTCGGTCAGAACCTCGTCGGCCGGCTGCGGATCCGGGTGAGCGGCGAGGCCGGGCGGACCGTCACCCTGCGCCACGCCGAGGTGCTGGAGAACGGCGAGCTGGGCACCCGCCCGCTCCGCCGAGCCGAGGCCACCGACTCCTACACCCTGCGCGGCGGCGGCACCGAGGAGTGGGAGCCCCGCTTCACCTTCCACGGCTTCCGCTACGCGGAGGTCGACGGCTGGCCCGGCGAGATCGCCCCCGGCGACCTCAGGGCCGTCGTCTGCCACACGGACATGCGGCGCACCGGCTGGTTCGAGTGCTCCGACCCGCTGGTGAACAAGCTGCACGAGAACGTCGTGTGGAGCATGCGCGGCAACTTCCTGGACATCCCCACCGACTGCCCGCAGCGCGACGAGCGCCTCGGCTGGACCGGCGACCTGCAGATCTTCGCGCCCACCGCGAGCTTCCTGTACGACTGCGCCGGTCTGGTCCGCTCGTGGCTGACCGACCTGGCGCTCCAGCAGAGCCCCGAGGGCTGGCCGCCGCTGTGGGTGCCGGGGTTCGAGTCGGTCTTCCCCCGCTTCGCGTGCGCCGCCTGGGGCGACGCCGCCGTCATCGTGCCCTGGGTGATGTACCGGCGGTTCGGCGACACCGGCGTGCTGAAGGCCCAGTATCCGAGCATGAAGGCCTGGGTCGACGGCGTCACCGCCCTCACCGGGGAGCGGCACCTGTGGGACGAAGGGCTCCAGCTGGGGGACTGGCTGGACCCCACCGCCCCGCCGGACCGCCCGTTCGAGGCCCGCACCGACGGCCACCTGGTCGCCACCGCCCACCACGCGCTCTCCGCGCAACTGCTGGCCGACACCGCGGCCGTGCTGGGCCGCGACGAGGACCGGGCCCACTACGGCAAGCTCGCGGAGGCCGTGCGGGCCGCCTTCCACCAGGAGTACGTCAGCCCCTCGGGCCGCCTGGTCAGCGACTCCCAGACCGCCTACGCGCTCGCGCTGCAGTTCACCCTCCTGCCGGAGGAGGAACAGCGGCGGCGTGCGGGCCGGCGACTGGTCGAGCTGGTGCGCGCGGGCGGCTTCCGCATCGGCATCGGCTTCGTCGGCACCCCGCTGATCTGCGACGCGCTGTGCGCCGCGGGTGAGTACGACGCCGCCTACCGGCTGCTGCTCGAACAGGGCTGTCCGTCCTGGCTGTACCCGGTCACCATGGGCGCCACCACGATCTGGGAGCGCTGGGACAGCATGCTCCCCGACGGAGCGGTCAACCCCGGCGACATGACCTCCTTCAACCACTACGCCCTCGGCGCGGTCGCCGACTGGCTGCACCGCACCGTGGCCGGCCTCGCCCCCGCCGCACCCGGGTACCGGCGGTTGCTGGTCCGGCCCCGCCCGGGCGGACGGCTGAGCCACGCCTCGGCGGCGCACGAGACGCCGTACGGACGCGCGGTGGTCTCCTGGACGCGGGAGGACGGCGAGCTGCGGGTCTCCGTCACGGTCCCGCCCAACACCACCGCGCTGGTCGATCTCCCGGGCCGGGCGGGGGAGACGGTCGAGGTCGGTTCCGGACAGCACCTGTTCCGAACGCCCTGCCCCGCGGCGGAGGACGACGTCGTCGAGGAGGCCCCGCCGCTGCTGCCGGGCTGACGGCTCCCGCCACGACGCGACGGCCCCGGACGGATGTCCGGAGCCGTCGCGTGCGCACCGCTGACGCGGCGGCGGCCGGTCAGGTGTCCAGCAGCCGGTGCAGGGCGCGGCGGGCGCGGGACGGGGCGAGCGGGTCGTGCTGGAGCTGCAGGAAATGGTTGAGGGCCAGCATGATTCCGACGAGTTCGTAGATCAATTGGTCGGGGTCCGTGTCCGCCGGCAGGTCCCCGGCCCCGATCGCGCGTCGGACGTGGAGACGCAGATCGCGCTGCCACAGTGCGTTCAGGCCCGCGACCGCGTCGCGCACGGGTCCGTCCCGCCCGTCGAATTCCGCCGCCGCCGCGGTGAAGAAGCAGCCGCCGGGCAGCAGGTTCCGTTCCAGGTACGACACCCACGCCTCGCACAGTGCGCGCAGATGCGGCAGCCCCGGCAGCACCTCCCGCACCCGCTGCGGCACCTGTCGGGCGAACAGCTCCGACGCGGTGTCGACGACCGCGAGTTGGAGGCTCTCCTTCGTGCCGAAGTGGCCGAGTACGCCGGCCTTGCTCATCCCCAGCTCGGTCGCGAGCCGGCCGATGGTCAAACCCTGAAGCCCTTCCACGGAGGCGATCGCCATACTGCGGTCCAGAATGCGCTGCCGGGTGCGGCGCGTCTCCACGACCGAGTTCCGAGGGCTCATGGGAGTCGATGATAGCCACCCCCTCCTCTTTGGCGTCCGATCGATCGGTGGCCGCGTGGTGGGGGGATGGATGATGGGGGGGTGGGTGGTGGCTCCGGGTCAGGTGCCGGAGCCACCGGTGGACCGGTCGGCCGACGGGGGGTCAGTCCTCGTCGGGGTCGAGGACGCGGCCCTTGAGCCTGACGGGGTTGGCGCCTCCCACGCGGAGTTCACCATCGGTGTAGCGGCCCGGCGTCGCGCCGTCGACGGCGGTGACCTGGGCCCCGTAACCGATGCACTCCTGGTTGGTGGACAGGTAGGGGTTGTGGGTGAAGGTGAGGGTGCGGCCCCCGTTGCCGAGGATGCCCTGGGTGGTCTGGAGGTTGCCCCTCGCCTGGAGCGTGTTGACGTCGTGGTAGGCCCAGGAGAGCCAGCTGGTGAAGACGAAGCCGGTCGGCGCCTTGAGGGTGAAGGTGATGTCGCCGGGGTTCACCGGGTCCGGGACGGTGCTGAGGATGCCGAAGCTGAGGTGGGCCGGCACTCCTCCGGGGGCGTCCTCGACGATGCCCTGCTGCAGGATGTACAGCTTGTTCTCGGCTCCCGACTCAACGGGTGCCTGGATCTGCGTGGCCATGATGTCCCTTCTGGGGTGGGGGTGTCCGCGTGGGCGGATCCGCCGGGTGGCGGGCTTGTGGGGTGTGCTCGTTCATGGGCCGTCCGGGCTGTCCGGATCGTCGACGGACGCCATGAACGGGTCGGGAGGCGCCGTGGCCGTGGGCGCGTGGTCGGCCAGGAGCGGACCGAGGACCACCAGGGCGCCGAGGACGATGTCCTCGTAGAGGTAGAACCCCGCTTCCAGAGGCGGCAGTTCGTCGTCGGTGGCCTCGGCGCCGGAGTCCGTGCCGGAGTCTGTTCCGGAGTCTGTTCCGGAATCCGCGGCGGTGACGTGTGCGGCGTCGTGGGTCTCGTCCGGGGGAGCGGGAGGGCCGAGGAGGTCCGTGAGGTCCTGAGCGGCGCCCCGGAAGGCGGCACGGGCGGTGGTGGCCAGCAGGCGCAGGGGCAGGTCGAGGGCGGCGGCGGTGCGCTGGCCGGGGACCGGTGTCGCCGCGGTCGGTGCCTCCGCGGTGGCTGCGAGCCACTGCACGGGCAGGGAGCAGGCGGAGACGATCCGCTCGGTGGACATCAGCGGCGGTGGGTCGCCGTCGACCATGAGGTCCTCCCACTCCATGAGGTCGAAGAGGAACTGGCCTCCCTTGTGGAGGGGCCAGGGCCGGACCGTGTCGAGCAGCACGCGGGCGCGTTCGGGGGCGCGCCGGCGCAGGGCCACGCCGTGCCGGGCCAGGGTGCACAGGCCGCGGCGCAACCGGCTGTTGGTCTGGCCGAGGAAGGCGAGGGCCCGGTGGTCGGTAGGGGTCAGCGGGCCGGCGTCGGCGGGGCCGGACGGCGGCGGGGGTGCGGTGGTGGTCACAGGGGCCTCGAGGTGACGTAGTGGGCGATCTGCCGCAGGACGGCTTTGCCTTCGTTCTCGGGGATGACGCGCAGGTCTTCCTCGAAGCGCGTGATGCCTTCGGCGGCGAGCCGGTCGGCGAGGTCGATGGCGTATTCGATGGAGCCGTGCCGCCGCATCGCGGCGAGGAGCTCCTCGGCGTGCTGCTGGGTCTTGTCGGTGCGGCGCCGGCGCAGGATGTCGAAGAGCCGGGGCCGCTCGTGGGCGTACGCGGTGCGCAGGAGGTGGATCAGCATGACCGTGCGCTTGCCTTCGAGCAGGTCTCCGAGAGGCTCCTTGCCGTAGAGGGCTTCCTCGCCGACGAGGTTGAGGATGTCGTCCTGGATCTGGAAGGCGATGCCGATCAGGCGGAACGCCTCGTCGAAGCGGCCCAGTACGGCCGGGTCGGTGATGCCGGCGCAGACGGCTCCGATGCGGCACGGGCTGATGCAGGTGTACCAGCCGGTCTTCTTCGTGCTCATGGTGAAGTAGGCGTCATCGGCCTCGGGCACCACGTCGTGGCGGATCCATCCCAGTTCCATGGCCTGGCCCTCGACGGACTCGCGGCACATGTGGACCGCTTCGTGGATGAGGCCCAGGGTGCGGGCCAGACCGAGCGTTTCGAGGTTGGACAGGACGGCGTCGACGGCGAGCAGGTTCAGGCCGTCGCCGACGTTGACGGCCAGACCCAGCCCGTGCTCCTCGTGCATGGTCGGCAGGCCGCGCCGGTGGGTGGACTCGTCGGCGATGTCGTCGTGGACGAGGAAGCCGTTGTGGAACAACTCCAGTGCGGCGGCGGCGCGTACGGCGTCGTCGGGGCGTCCGCCGAAGGCGGCGCAGGCCGCGATGGTCAGGGTGGGCCGCAGGCCCTTGCCCTGCCGGGCAGGGTAGGAGCGCATGAGGTCGTACAGCTCGGCGCGCGGCTCGCGGTCCGGCAGCAGCCGGTCGATCTCCTCGTTGGTGCGGGCCCGGCACCGGCGCATGGTTTCCAGCAGGTCCGCGTCCCGGACGGTGTCCGGCAGCGACCAGTCGGTGCCGGCCCGTCCGTCCCACAGCAGACGCGGGGCCCCGACGGTGGTGTCGCCGATCAGCGCGGGCGGTGCGGGCGCGTCCTGGGGGGAGCGCCGGGCGAGGAAGTCCAGCGCCGTCCAGTCGACCGGATCGGCGGCCGGTTCCCGAGCGGCGGGTGCGGCACCGCCCCACAATCGGGGGGCCTGTTCGCGGTAGGCGCCCCAGAGTTCCTGCATGCTGCGCAGCCCCGCCGCACGCTGGGACAGCAGCGTGAAGGCCCGCCACACGGCGAGGGTCTCCTCCTGGGCGCCGCGGATGTCGAGGCTGCCGGGCAGGACCTGGTCGACGGGTGGCTGCTGGAGGTCGAACAGCAGGTCCATCGCCCGGTTGTCGAAGACGACCTCGACGTCCGGATCCGGGCAGCGGTCCTGGCGCACGACGATACGGCTGTGCCGCGCCGTGAGCGTGGCGTGGCTGCCGTCGTTGAAGTGCAGGCCGAGCCGGATGCCGCGCAACTGGTCGGCGGCGGCGGCGAGGACGGCCGGCGCCCGGTCGGACAGGACGGTGACGGTCTCGTCCAGCAGCCGGGCACCGGTGAACGCGGGCAGGGTCTCAGTCACGGGCGCCACCGGCGAACTCCACGATGCCCTCGGTGCTGAAGCCGATACGGCGTCCGCCGACTCGCCCTTCCACCGTGCACGGGCCGAGGGTCTCGTGCACGCTGAACGGGTGCAGGCTCGTCTCGGAGGGGTTGGCGATCCGGCCGGCCGTGTGCGAGCGGAAGTCGAGGACGAGACGGTCCTCGCCGAGCCGGGCGGTGATCAGCAGCCGGCCGGGCACCGGGGCCATCGGCGGGATGCCCAGCACGTCCGCCAGCGGCGGCACCATCACCACCCGGTCGCGGTCCAGCGTGCCGCTGACCGCGACCCGCAGATTGCGGCGCGGAAAGTGACGGACCATCCGCCCCTCGTGCCACAGCATCACCGATCCGTTGGCCGCGTCCGCCGGACGCGCCGGCTGGAGCAGGGTGAAGACCACCGCCGAGGGCGGGGCGGCACCGGCGGGGCCGGACGGGTCGTTGACGAATCCGAACACCCAGCCCCCGAGCGTGGGCCAGGACCACCGGCCGCGTACCCGTTCGTGGTAGCCCAGCAGATCCGTCGCCGTGACCGTGCCGTCGCCGTGGCGCAGGGTTCCCACGCCCAGCACGCCGGGCTCCGACTGCCAGCGCAGGTGCTCGTCCTCGCCGAAGGGGGCGCACTGCGAGGTGCACGGCCTGCTGGTCCGGGTCAGCCGCACATCGGCCGCCGGTGCCCCCGAGCGGGCCGCCACCGCGAACACGCGGGCTTCGCCGTGCGGATGCGGTAACCGGAACGCCGACCAGGGGAGTGCGGGCTGGTCGGCGTTGAACTGCGTCGAACTCCAGCCGTGTCCCTCCTCGTGGACGAGGAGGATCGCCATGTGCTGTCCCTCGCCCGCCGTGCCGGTGCCGCTGCGCCGCCCGGCGACCGGAGCACCCGGATCCGCGAAGACCGCGCCGGAGGAGGACCCCAGAACGGACAGGTTGGCGATCAGGGCCTGGCGACCGCACCGGGACAAGAACGCGTAGTGCAGCCATTTGCGGTCGAGCGGATGGGTGAGCGGGGCATGGGGGAAGGGGCCCGGGGGCCCGAGCCTCGAGAGGGTCGGCGTGGACACATTTCGAAAACTAACCCACCGTCCCTCATCTGTCACAGCAAGTGACGTTCGGGCGGGTGACCCGGGAGCAGAGAAACGATTACTTCTGCACTGGTGGTTTGAAAGCGCAAGGAGCCGTCGGAGGCGGGCGGTCCGCCACCTACGGCACACGAACGGCTCAGGGGCCGGGCGCGTCCTTCCCGGGCCGTCCGGCTCTCGGTCGCGGCGCCCCGCCGACGCCGGTGGACGGGACCGTAAGGCCTGCGACCGTGCGGCACGGGAGGGCGCCGACGCGCTGGGGGCGTCCCTCCGGTGCCTCCTGCACCGCCGGTACCTCCCGGACCTCCCGGACCTCCCGGACCTCCCGGACCTCCCGGACCTCCCGGACCTCCCGCGCGGCGCGGCCGGGCATGGCCGGGCATGGCCGGGTGTGGCGTGGGGGAGTGGCGCCCTAATCCTCGTCGTCCCCGAGGACGCTTGCTCTCAGCCGTACTTCCGGCCGGCCCGCGATCACCGCTCGTCCGTCGGTGTACCGGCCCGGCTCGGCATCCGTTGCGGCCCGCACGCCGAGGGTGTACACCAGGGCGGCCGCCGAACGGCCGGGCGTGTTCAGACGGGGCTCGTCCACCACGGACAGCGACCTGCCACCCTCCCGCACCGCCGCCGTCGGCTCCGCGGCGGCAGCCACGGACCCGTCGGCGTAGTAGTACGCGCACGTCACCCGGCCGTCGAAGGAGAGACCCGTCGGAGCGGTGAAGCGGTGCTCCACCCGCCCGGGATCCCAGACATCGGCGGACGAGACCCGCACGTGGATCAACTCACTGCCTCCGCGCGGCAGTTCCACCCCGACTTCCTGGCGAACCAGCAGTCGCGCGGCCGTCGCCGCGGCGGCGTCCCGGCCGGCGTCCTGAGCACCTCCGGCTCCGCCGTCCGGTTCGCGATCCCTGACCGGGGGCGGATCTGCATCCGTCGCTTCCGGCTTCCCGTCCGCTTCCGGTTTCCCGTCCGCTTCCGGATCGAGGGCCGGTTCCGGATCGGTGATCTGATCCGGATCCGTATCCGTCGGTTCCGGGCCGGTGGCCCCTTCCGGATCAGTGACCGGTTCCGGATCAGTGACCGGTTCCTGATCGGTGGCCGGTTCCGGATCAGTGACCGGTTCGGGATCGGTGGCCTCGGGCAGAGCGCCGGTCAGGGGCAGGGCCGCGATCCGGTGGTGGAAGTTGTCCACCACCAGCAGCCGCCCGGCCGGGTCCACGGCCAGACCGCACGGATAGGCCAGCGCGCGGCCGACGGCGGTCTCCGCCGTCCCGTCGGCAGCCTGCTCACCAGCCGACAGGGCCGGTCCCGCGACGACGCGGGCGGCTCCGCCGGACAGCCGCCACACGCGGTGCCCGGTCATGTCGGCGACGTAGACGGCCCCCTGCACGTCGACCGCCACGGCACACGGCGCACCCCAGTCGACCGCCGCGCCGCCGTTCCCGTGCGGCGGCCCCGCCGGCACCCGCAGTGTCCCGTCCGCGCCCAGCAGCAGCACCCGGCGACCCACCGGGTCGGCGATGTACAGGTGCCCCGACGCATCGGCCGCGAGACCCGCGGGCAGGAACGCCTCGCCCGCGTCCGCCGCACCACCACGCCCGGATGCGTCGACGACCGTGCCGATGACACCGTCCGCGCCGACCCTGCGCACCCGGGGAGTACCCGCTTCGCCGATGTACAGGGTCCCCGCGCCGTCCACGGCCAGGGCGCAGGGGGCGTCCAGCCGGGCGCGGACGGCGGGGCCGCCGTCGCCGTCGCCGCCGCGGCACCCGTCTCCCGCCACCGTGGTGATGACGCCCGAGGAGTCGATCCGGCGGACCCGGTGGTTCATCTCGTCGGCGATGAGCACGCCCCCGTCCGCGTCGACCGCGAGGGCGGCCGGGAAGCCCAGACGGGCCCGCACCGCCTCCGCGCCGTCCCCGGCGAAGCCCCGCAGCCCGTCCCCGGCGACCGTGGTGAGCACACCGGAGCCGTCGACCCGGCGGACCCGGTGGTTGGCGTGATCGGCAATGAAGACACCCGCCTGTCCCACGGCCACATCGGCGGGAAAGGCCAGTTGAGCCTCCGGCGCCGGCCCTCCGTCCCCGCGGAATCCGGCGGTGCCGCTCCCGGCCACGGTGACCAGCGGGTCCTGCCCGTCCGGGGGAACGGACGCCCGCTCGGGGGCCGGGGCCTTCGCCGTCACGCCGTCACCGCCCGGCGCCGCCACAGCGGCCCCTGCGCGGCCCCTGTCACCTTCCACACCCTCGTCACCCTCGTCACCCGCATGTCCGTCGTCTCCTGTGTCCGATCCGTCTCCGGCATCCCCTGCATACCGGCCGGGCCGCACCCGCAGGAGCAGCGCACCGACCGCTCCACCCGCACGAGGGAAGAGCACCCCGGGACGGGCTGCGGCCCGGGTTCCGGCGGAGGCGCACCGCCGCGGGACGCCGACGGCTGCGGCGGACGCGGACTGCCGCGCTCGGCATCCGTGCGCCCCCGCGTGCCTCCGCTCCACCCGAACCAGCGACGCAGAATCGATCCCGCGCCACCGAACGGGGGAACGACGGCATACCGCCCGCGCGCACCGGCTAACCATGGACCCAGAGGTACGGCCCTGTGCATACCGTTCGTCGTCCGAGCGACGCACTGCCCGGAGCCGAGGCGGCACTCGGCGTTCCGCCCCCTTTCACTCCGCCCCACGGCATCCCGCGCTCCGTGCACGACGCGGCACGGCGGCGCCAGGTCCGGCCCGCCACAGGCAGGCCGGACACCCCTGCCCGCCACCCGTGGGCAGGGGGGTGACCGCGCCCAAGGCTCCCTCTCCACCGCACGCTCTCGATCACAGCCCCAGGAGGACCCGGAGATGACCACCGACGTGCAGTCCGCGAAGAAGCAGGCCTACAAACGGGGAGAGGACCAGGGACGCGCCGACGCGCTCGCCGGACGCCCGTACGCCGACCCCCCGCGCGACGGCACGCGCGGCGAGAAGGACCAGTACGCCAACGGCTACGACTGGGGCTACGAACAGGGCCGTGCGCAGAAGCTGGACCTCGTGGTGTGGCAGGAGGGCGGGGTCGAGGACGCCCCCGGCGGCCTCGGCGCCACCATCAACATCTGTGTCCGCACCCCGAACTGGAGCGAGACCGTCGACGCGGGGGAACGCGAGCACGTCTTCACGGCCCCCACCGGATTCCGCTGGAACGGCACGGTGGGCGCCCAGTACAAGCGCATCAACCAGACGACCGGCGGCAGCCTCCCGCCCGTCCAGGCCAAGGTCGGCGACGACGGGCGCACGCTGACCTTCACCTACCACGTCCACCTGAACACGACCGATCAGGACAAGGACTGCATCGTGTACACCTGCGGCCTGGAGGCCGTCGACGGCGCGGCCCTGGGCCGCCACACCGACGGCGTCGCTCAGGTCGGCACCGCGCCACCGGCCAAACTCAAGGCCGAGGTCATCGAGGACGAGGACTGAGAGAGCAGGAGCCAGACACCATGACCACCGTCGTCACCTCAGGCGTCTTTCCGGCCACCACCCCGGCCATCTCCCCGGTCGACGGGCTCGGCACCCCTGACGTCAGGTGGGGCAGCAGCGGCTCCCAGAGCGGGTACCAGTTCCGCGGTGCGGCCGCGGACGTGCAGCTCGACGGCACCGAGTTCGTCGTCGGTACCTTCGTGCACCGCAATCTGCCCACCAACGTCAGCCCGTCCCAGTTCGACGTCCAGCTCAGGGTCAACGTCATGTTCGAGGACGGCAGCACGACCGACCTCGACTTCAGCTTCCACCACAACGAGACACCCAACACCACCAACAGCAGTCCCGCGGACGACGACCTGGTCGACCTGGAGACCTTCGTCCACCCCCAGCCCGTCACGATCGACGGCAAGCAGTACCGAGCGGTCCTGAGCGGGTTCAAGCGCAACGGCCAGATCGTTCGGCAGTTCCGCAGCCCCGAGGGCGGAATCAACTTCGCCGAGGTCGTCTGCATGTTCACGCTCGACGAGCCCGACGTGATCATCTCCGGCCTGCGTTACCTGGGCACCGGCGCGGGCCAGCCCGACGAGTACGTCGAGATCTTCAACAAGGGCGCCGCACCCCAGGACCTGACCGACTGGATCGTGGAGTCCAAGCCCACCGGGCACACCTACGCCTTCCCGCCGGGCACGCTCATCCAGCCCGGCCAGCGCTACCGGGTCTACACCAACCAGAACCACCAGGAATCCGGCGGATTCTCCTTCGGCTCCGCCCAGGAGGTCTGGCGTGACCAGGGCGGCATCGCCCGCCTGGTACACGACGGCTTCGTCGTCGACCAACACCCCTACCTGGACAAGGGCTTCAACACCGGCCCCTGAACACCCCGGCCGGGGCGGGGTGTTCAGGCGGTTCACCTTCCTGGTCGTCGTGAGCACCTCCCCTGGCGCGGACCTCTCCGGGCCAGGGCGAGGCTGTCACCGACGTCCCGGGACGACGCGCCGTAGGCCCGGGTGTCCAGCAGTGCTTCGGCGAGGTGGTCCACCGACAGGCGGACGACGGCGTCCACGTCGGCGCATCCGGTGAAGATGTGTCCGGCGCCGTCCACGGGCACCAGCCGGGCCGGTACCCCGGACGCGGTGAGCGCGGCGGCGAGCGCCTCGCTCTGCGCGTAGGGCACGAGCCAGTCGGCGGTGCCGTGCACGAGCAGGAACGGCGGGGCGTCCGCGGTGACGTGCGTGATCGGACTGGCGTCGGCCCGGCCCCGGTCGTCGAGCCCGCGGACGATCTGGTCCTCGGGCGGGGTGCGCAGTTCCTCCGGCAGCTTGGCGAGGACCTCCGGCGGCGGCTGCATCCGCGGCATGGTGGACAGGTCGGCGACGCCGTACCAGTCGAGGACGGCGTCGACGGCGCTCGACGGGCCGACGACGCCGTGCGAGCCCTCCAGGTCGGAACGGTGGGCGGTCAGACCGACGAGGGCGGCGAGGTGGCCGCCCGCGGACTCACCCGCGACCGCGACGCGCGAGGTGCCGATCCCCAGCTCGTCGGCGTACGCGCGCAGATACCGGACGGCCGCCTTCGCGTCGTGCAACTGGGCCGGGAAGGGCGCCTCCAGCGCGTGCCGGTAGTCGATCGTGGCGACGGCGAGGCCGGCAGCGAGCAGTTCGTCGAAGATCTGGCCGGGGCGCAGCGTCTCCGGCAGGATGCGCCGATCGCCGAACATCCAGCCCCCGCCGTGGATCCACACGACGAGCGGCGGCCGTTCGGCGCCGGCCGGCACCCAGAGGTCCAGTTGCAGAGGCCGGTAGCCGAACGCGACCGCGTACGTCACCCCGGCGTAGTGCCGGCTGCCGTCCGGGCTCACCACGGGATCGACCGGTGGCAGGAAACGAGCCGGGCCGGCCCATTCGTCGTCGCGGGTCTCGTCGTTGTCGAGGCGCTGGGTCGTGGTCATCGGGGTGACGGCTCCGTCCGGTCTCGTCGGTGGGGCGTGGGCATCGCCGGGTGCGCCCGGTGGCGTGTACGTGCGCACGCGAAGTGATGATGAACCGAATGGCTTGTGGTTACTAGGTTTTTGGCGCGTTACGTGCGCCACATTCCCGGTGTCCGCCCGGCCCGGAGCCGGCCCGGGGTCGGCCCGGCCAGGAGACGTCCCAAGGTCAGTCCCTGAGGCGTCCTGAGGTCAGTCCGTGTCCGCCTGCCACAGGTCGGGGCCGAACACCTCGTACTGGATGTCCTGCGGGGCCACGCCCCGCTCGATCAGGCGGCTGCGGACGGCCTGCATGAACGGCAGCGGTCCGCACAGGTAGTAGAGGGCGTCCCCGGCCAGGTCGACGGCCGACGGCTCCAGGAGCCCCTCGAAGACCCCGTCCACCGGCTCGAGGCTGTGCGCGCCCTGCTCGTACCACAGGAACATCCGCGCGTTCCGCAAGGCCAGGACGTCGTTGACCACCTGCCGCCGCAGCGGGAAGGAGGCCTCGTCGAGATCGGCGTGCAGCACGGTGATCGACAGCCCGGCCTCGGCCGCGACCAGGTGGGACAGCATGCCCGCCATGGGAGAGATGCCGATGCCGGCGCTCGCGAACACCACCGGCCGCCCCGAGTCGTCGAGCACCACGTCGCCGTAGGGCAGTGACAGCGTCAGCGTGTCACCCACGCCCACGGAGTCGTGCAGCAGCGTCGACATCTCGCCGTCGGGATCCCCGCCCGCGCCCCGCACCCGCTTCACCGAGAACTGGCGGTGCTCCCCGTCGTCGGCACGCGTCAGGCTGTACTGGCGGGGCTGGAGCTTGCCGTCGGGCATGCGCATGCGCACCGTGACGTACTGGCCCGGCAGCGAGGTCTTCACCAGGCGGTCGTCGATCCGCTTGACCACGAAGGTGACCACTTCGTCGGTCTCCTGGATCCTCCGCACCACCTGCCAGTCCCGCCACACCGTCTCCGGCCGGACCCCTCGGGCGCTGTAGAGGCCGCGCTCCTGGTTGATCAGGGCGTTGGCCATCAGCCAGTACACCTCGTCCCAGGCCGCGGCGACCTCCGGGGTGACGGCGTCCTGGAGCACGTCGCCGACCGCCCACATCAGGTGGTCGTGGACCACCTGGTACTGGTCCGGGCGGATGCCGAGCGAGGCGTGCTTGTGCGCGATCCGCCGCAGCAGCTGCTCCGGCACCCGCTCCGGCGTCTCCACCAAGGTCGTCGCGAACGCGGCCACCGAGCCCGCCAGCGCCTGCTGCTGCTGGCCGTGCACCTGGTTGCCGCGGTTGAAGACGCCGTCCAGGAGCTCGGGATGCTCGGCGAAAAGCCTGCGGTAGAAGCGCTGGGCGATCTCGCCGATGTGGTCGGCCACCACGGGCAGGGTCGCGATGACGACGGGACGTGACGTGTCCGAGAGCATGCTTCCTCCCTACGGGGACTCCCCCCGGCCCGTTCCCGGTACCCGTCACGACCTCGCCCGACACGGAACGCCGGCCGCTACGAGAAGACCGCCACCTCCGGTGAGGCGGCGGTCTTGGCTCACGTCGTTCCTGCGTCGGGCGAGATCCGTCCGAACGCGGATCCCGGCTAGCGGCGGGCCGTGGCGAGGGCGTCGTCGCCGTCGGAGGCGGCCTCGCCGTCGTCCAGGGAGACGTCCTTGGTCTCCTTGCCGAGGAGGAGGGCGATCAGCGTCAGCACGGCCATCGAGGACAGGTAGACGCCGACCGGCCACGGCGAGCCGTCGCCGGTCTCCCACAGCGCGACCGCGATGAAGGGGGCGACGGCCGCACCGAGGATGGAGCTGACGTTGTACGAGATGCCGGATCCCGTGTAGCGCACGCTCGTCGGGAAGAGCTCGGGCAGGAGTGCGCCCATCGGCCCGAACGTCATGCCCATCAGGGTGAAGCCCAGCACGAGCCACAGCACCACGCCGAGCGTGCCCAGACCGATGAGGGGCACCCAGACCAGTCCGAAGACCACGATCGCGGCAGTGATCCAGATCAGGGTGGTGCGCCGTCCGTACTTGTCGGCGAGCGGGCCGGAGACGAGGGTGAAGACGGCGAAGAACAGCACCCCGAAGATCATCATCATGACGAACGTGGTGTAGCTGTAGCCCAGACCGGGCACGGCGGCGTCCTTCGCGGTGCGTCCGTAGCTCAGCGAGAACGTCGTCATCAGGTAGAAGAGGACGTACGTCGCCAGCATGAAGAAGGTGCCGAGGATCAGCTGCTTCCAGTGGCTGCGGACCACGGTGGCCAGCGGCAGCTTGCGCACCTTCCCGGCCTCGCGGGTCTTGGCGAAGACGGTCGACTCCACCAGCCGTGAGCGCACCCACAGCCCGATCGCCACCATGACGGCGGAGAACAGGAACGGGATGCGCCAGCCCCAGCTGAGGAAGGCGTCGGAGGGCTGCGTGGGGTCGGCACCCGCCCCGGACGGCAGCAGCGCTCCGATGACGAGGAACAGGCCGTTGCCGATGATGAAGCCGAGCGGGGCGCCCAGCTGCGGGAAGGTGCCGTACAGGGCGCGCTTGCCGCGGGGGGCGTTCTCCGTCGCGACCAGTGCCGCACCGCTCCACTCACCGCCGAGCGCGAAGCCCTGCGCGAGCCGCATCAGCACCAGCAGCGCGGTGGCGACCCAGCCGATCTGGGCGTACGTGGGCACGACACCGATGAGAAACGTGGCGATGCCCATGGTCAGCAGCGAGACCACCAGCGTCTTCTTGCGGCCGAGCCGGTCGCCGAGGTGTCCGAAGAACACGGCGCCGATCGGGCGGGCGACCATCGCGGCGCCGAAGACCGCGAACGACGACAGCAGCGCCGTGGTCGGGTCACCGCCGGGGAAGAAGAGTGAGGGGAAGACCAGTACTGCGGCGGTCGCGTAGATGTAGAAGTCGTAGAACTCAATGGTCGTGCCAATTAGACTGGCCATGAGCACGCGGGAACGCGGGTTGACGGGTGTCGGTGCTGAGCCGGTGGCTGGTGCGGGCATAGCTCGGGTCTTTCGCGCGAGGTGCAGATCGGGTGCCGAGGGCCCGGACCCGCGCACGCCTCCCCTCGCCGAAAGGCCGCGCGCACTGGGCGGACAGCATGAACGATCTCAGGCATCTTATGTTTCGGAAACCTCATATCGCGATGTGAGACGCCGGGAGGGTGCTCGGCCGCTCCGCGGGCCACCGCCTCCGGGCGTGCGGCCGGTGGACGCGCGGCCACGCGGTCCGGGGGCGAGGGCGGCACACGGGTGCCATCCGGGTGCGGTTAGATGGGGGAGGAAAACGAGCAGACGCCGCTACGGAGGCAGGCACCACCCGCATGAACATCACCCGAGGCTTCACCGGGCGCCCGCGCGTGTCCGACCCCGGGCTGCCGCCCGGCCAGTACGACGCGGGCGACGACTGGCCCGTCCTGTCCGCCGAGGTCACGCCCGACCTGGGGGCCGCCGACTGGACCTTCCGCATCGACGGACTGGTCGCCGAGCCCCGCACCTGGACCTGGGACCAGGCGCACGCGCTGCCCGCGTCGGCGTACGAGGGCGACATCCACTGCGTGACCAGCTGGTCGAAGTTCGGCGTGCGGTTCGGGGGCGTGTCCCTGGACACCTTCCTCGACGCGGTGCGCCCCCTGCCCTCCGCCACCCACGTCGTCGCCTACGCGCACACCGGCTACACCACCAACCTCCCGCTCGCGGACGTGACCGGCGGGCGTGCCTGGATCGCCTGGGAGTACGACGGCCGGCCGCTCCCGCCGGAGCACGGGGGACCGGCCCGGCTGCTGGTGCCGCACCTGTACTTCTGGAAGAGCGCCAAGTGGATCGCGGGCCTCAGGATCCTCGACCACGACGAGCCGGGCTTCTGGGAGCAGAACGGCTACCACGCCCGCGGCAACCCCTGGGAGGAGCAGAGGTACTCCGGTGACTGAGCCGATCCTGGCCGAGGCCCTGGCCGAGGCATCCTTCGTGCCGTCCACGCGCTTCGCCGTGCCCGGGCGGATCGCCGTGAGCAACCGGGCGGCGGCCCTGTGGCAGACCGCCACGCTCACCGGCATCCGCCGCGAGACGCCCGCGGCGGCCACGTTCCGCTTCGCCGTGCCCGCCTGGGCGGGGCACCTGCCCGGCCAGCACCTGATGCTGCGGCTGACCGCCCCGGACGGTTACACGGCCCAGCGGCACTATTCGATCGCGTCCGCGCCCGACGAGCCGGGGCACATCGAGCTGACCCTGGACCACGTCGAGGGCGGCGAGGTGTCCGGGTGGTTCCACACCGAGGCCCGGGTCGGCGACCGGGTGCAGGTGCGCGGGCCGCTGAGCGGCTTCTTCGCCTGGCCGGGGGACCGGCCCGCGCTGCTGGTCGGCGCGGGCTCCGGAGTCGTACCGCTGATGTCGATGGTGCGGCACCACCGCGCCCGGGGGCTCGGCGTGCCGCTGCGGCTGCTGGTGTCCGCGCGGAGCCCCGAGGAGCTGATCTACGCGCGGGAGTACGGTGCGGAGACGACACCGGTGTTCACCCGCAGCGCGCCGGACGGCGTACCGGTGGGACGGCTGACGGCCGCGCACCTGGCGCCGCTCATGGCCGAGCCGCCCGTCGGCGGGTGGGAGGCGTACGTGTGCGGCTCCAACGCCTTCGCCGAGCACGCCTCACGGCTGCTGGTGGCGGCGGGCCAGCCGGTGGACCGCATCCGCATCGAACGGTTCGGCTGAGGCCCGGGGGCCCGGGGCCTTGGGGTCCCGGGGCCCGGAAAGTGCGGGGCTGCGGGGTCCGGAAAGTGCGGGGCTGCGGGGTCCGGGGCCTGGAAAACGCTCAGGCCCGGAGGCCACGGGGGCACCAGCGGTGCCCCCGTGGCCTCCGGGCCCGCCGTCAGTCCTGCGCGACGCCCCGCGCGACGCGCCGTGCGACGTCCGCCAGCGCCGCCGCCTCGTCGATCGTGGTCAGCGCACGGTCGCGCATCAGGACGCGTCCGTCGACCACCGTGTCCCGTACGTCCGCCGCGTGCGCCGCGTAGGCGACCGTCGACCAGGGGTCGTGCGGCGGCTGGAGGTGCGGCGCGCGCAGGTCGAGCACGATCAGGTCGGCCCGCTTGCCGGCCTCCAGCGAGCCCAGGTGCCCGCCGAGTCCGAGGGCCCGCGCGCCCCCGACGGTCGCCATGCGGACGGCCTCCTCGGCGCCGACCGCCGTGGGGTCACCGCCCGCCTTGTGCACCAGCGCCGCCTGCCGCACCGCGCCGAGGACGTCCAGCGTGTTGGAGCTGACGGCTCCGTCCGTGCCGAGGCCCACGGTCACGCCCGCGCCCAGCAGCTGCGGCACCGGCGCGATGCCGCAGCCCAGCTTCAGGTTCGAGACCGGGCAGTGGGCCACCGACGTGCCGGTGCGGGCCAGCGCCGCGATCTCCGGGCCGGTCAGGTCCACGGTGTGCGCGAGCAGTACGTCGGGACCGAGCAGCCCGAGTGAGTCCAGCAGCTCGACGGGCCGCTTGCCGTACCGCTCCTCGACGGTGGCGACCTCGGCGGCGTTCTCGGCCGCGTGGGTGTGGATCAGCGCGCCGAACTCCCGGGCCAGCGAGAACACCTCGGTGAGCTGCCACGGGGTGAGGGTGTAGGCGGAGTGCGCGAAGAGCACCGGGCGGCGGCCGGGACCGGCCGGTCCCCGCGCCTGAAGGTCCCGCCGCGCCCACGCGAGCCGCTCCCCGTACGCGATGCCGTCGGCCGGGTCCGGGACGTCCATGAAGGTGGGGCCGGTGTGCAGCCGCCAGCCGGTCTCGCGGGCCACCGTCTCGGCCGCCTCGTGGAACCAGTACATGTCGAGCGCCGAGGTCACCCCCGCGCGGACGCTCTCCGCGACGGCCAGCCGGACCGCCGCCGCCACGCTGTCCGGCGCCAGCAGTGCCGACTCCCAGGTCAGCACCCGCTCCAGGAAGCCCTGGAGGGTGACGTCGTCGGCGCGGCCGCGCAGCAGCGTCATCGCGAGGTGGGTGTGCGCGTTGATCAGGCCGGGCAGCACGAGGCAGCCCGTCGCGTCGATCTCCTCGTCCGCCGGGTAGCGGACCGCGAGGTCCCGTGCCGGGCCGACGGCGAGGATCTCGCCCCCGTGGACGGCGACCGCCCCGTCGTGGACGACGGTCCCGGCGTCGTCCACGGTCAGCACGTCACCGCCGCGGACCAGCAGGTCGATGCTCACGCCCGCTCCTCCTCCGCCAGCAGCCGCAGCGCCTCCAGCGAGACGAGGGCGCCCCGCTCCACACCGGCGGCGACGACGTCCCGGTGCGGGTTGTAACCGCCGGTGGCCTGCTCGTCGACGAGTTCGTCGGCGTTCGCCCCGTCGATGACCAGCACACCGCCCGCGACCAGGCCGCGCAGCGAGGCCGTCACCAGCAGCGCCGACAGCTCCATCTCGATCGCGGCGAGCCCGGCGCCGTCGTAGGAGAACAGCGGGAGCAGGCCCGGCTGGAACGCGGCCCGCGTCCACACCAGGCCCCGGTGGTGCGGGGCGCCGATCGCGCGGGCCGCCCGCTGCAGCGCGAACACCGCCTCCGGCGCGGACACGGCCGGGTACTCCGGCGGCAGCAGCTGGTGGGTCACCCCGTCGTCGCGCACGGCCGCCTCCGCGATGACGAGGTCGCCGTCCGCGACCCCCGGCCGCATCGCGCCCGCCGTGCCGAACCGCAGCACCGTGCGCACGCCCGCGTCCGCCAGTTCCTGGAACAGCAGGATCGCCCCCGGAGCGCCGACCCCGTGCGAGGCCACCGTGACCGGCAGCCCCTTCCAGGCGCCGCGGAACGCCCGGTACTCGCGGTGGTACGACACCTCCTCGGCGCCGTCGAGCAGCGCGGCGACCGTCGCGGCCCGCGCCGGGTCGCCGACGACCAGCGCACGCTCCGGGAGGCCGGTGCGGGGGATGCGGGTGACGGGCAGCAGGTCCTGCGTCATGAGACGGCTCCGGTGGTGCGGGTACGGCGACGGCGGCGGGCCGTCGTGAGGAAGAGGGCGCCGAGCGTGACCACGTACGGCGCGGCGTCGGTGGCCTGCTGCGGCAGGCCGAGGCCCTGGAGGCGGAAGCCGGCCGCCTCGGCGAGGCCGAACAGCAGCGCGGCGAGCAGCACGCCGAGCGGGGCGGCCCGCCCGAGCATGACCGCGACGACCGCGATCCAGCCGCGGCCGGCCGTCATGTTCTCGGAGAAGAGGGTGACGTTGCCGAGCGCGAGCTGGGCGCCGGCCAGGCCGCACAGCACGCCGGAGGCGAGGATCGCCGCGTACCGGTACTTCGCCGGGCTCACGCCCAGCGTGGCCGCCGCGTCGGGGGCCTCACCGACCCCGCGCAGCCGCAGCCCCCACACGTGCCGCGACAGCAGCAGCGCGGCGACGCCGACGGCGAGCCACGACAGGTAGGCGAGCGGGGTGAAGCCGCCGATCAGCGGCAGACCGGCGAGGGAGGGGTCGTCGAAGGTGCCCTGCACGCCGAAGACCGTGCGCAGCAGGAAGCTGGTCAGGCCCACGGCCAGCAGGTTCAGGGCGACGCCCAGCACCACCGCGTCTCCCCGCAGGGTGACCGCCCCGACGGCCAGGATCAGCGAGTACGCGGCCGCCGCCAGCGCCGCCGCGAGCACCCCCAGCCAGGGGCTGCCGGTGAACCAGCTGGTGGCCACGGCCGTGAAGCAGCCGAGCAGCATCATGCCCTCGAGGCCGATGTTGAACACGCCCGCGCGTTCGCACAGGGCGCCGCCCAGCGCGGCCAGCAGGATCGGGGTCAGCGCGCGCAGCGCCGACATCAGCAGGTCGGAGTCGAAGAACATCACACGGTCTCCTTCTGCCGCTGCCGCAGCAGGCGGCGCGGGAAGCGCAGCCGGGCCGCGAGGAACACGATCACTATGGCCTGGAGGACCTGTGTCAGCTCGCGCGGCACCTCGGTGGTGCGCTCCATCGCCAGTCCGCCGACCTGGAGGACGGCGAAGAAGAAGGAGGCGATCACCGTGCCGATCGGGGCGGCCCCGGCCAGCAGGGCGGCCGTCAGACCGGTCCAGGTGTAGCCGGGCGCGGTCAGCGAGCCGTCGACGAAGCGGTAGGGGAAGCTCAGCACCCCGATGGCGCCGACCAGTCCGCACAGCGCGCCCGAGACGGACATCAGCTTCAGCGTCAGGCCGCGCCGTTCGACGCCCGCGTACGCGGAGAAGCGCGCGTTGAGGCCGGTCATGCGGATCTCGTAGCCGAACGCGGTGCGCCGGTCGGTGAACCAGTACGCGGCCGCCGCCAGGACGACGAGGAGCAGACCCACCGTCACCGTCGAGTCGCCGAAGGCGGGCAGGGCCACCCCGTCGGGCAGCGCGCGGGTCTGCGGCAGGCTGGAACCGGGCTCCTTGAGCGGATAGCGGGCCAGGTAGGAGGCCAGCGAGACCGCCGGGTAGCTCAGCAACAGGCTGCTGACCAGCAGCGGGACACCGAACTGGTTCTCGCACAGGGCGGCCAGCACGGCGTACGCGGCGCCGGCCGCCATCCCGGCGAGGAGCGCGGCGGCCACGGTGAGCGGGGCGGGAAGCGGAGAGTAGAGGCCGGTGACGGCGGCGGCGATGCCGCCGAGCACCATCTGCCCGTCGCCGCCGAGGTTGATCAACCCGGCCCGCAGCGGGACGGCGAGCGCCAGCGCCAGGCCGAGCACGCTCGTCCCCGTGGTGAGCGTCGAGCCGATGCCGTCGCCGCCGAGCGAACCGGTCAGGACCTCGCCGTACGCGGTGACCGGGTTCGCGCCCGTGCCGAGCAGGAACAGCGCCCCGATGACGAGTCCGGCGAGCACGGAGAAGGTGAGGGGGGAGCGCAGGGCTCCGGTGATGCGGTTGGTCATGTCAGTCGACGGCCTCCGCCGGGGCGGGGTCGGTGAGGGCGCCGCCGGCCATGGCCAGCCCCAGCGTCCGCTCGTCCGCCTCTTGCTTGGTGTACGACGCCGTGACGCGGCCCTCGTACATGACCAGCACCCGGTCCGCGAGCCCCCGGATCTCGCTCAGCTCGGCCGAGACGAGGAGGACGGCGTGACCGGCGTCGCGGTAGGCGATCAGCTGGTCGTGGATGTTCTGGATGGCGCCGATGTCGACACCGCGCGTGGGCTGCTCGACGAGCAGCAGCGGTGCCTCATGGGCGAGTTCGCGGCCGATCAGCAGCTTCTGCAGGTTGCCGCCGGACAGCGCGGAGGCGGGCACCTCGGGGGTGGACGCCTTGACGCCGAAGCGCTCGACCAGGCGCCGCGCGTGGGCCCGGACCGCCGCGGGCGGCAGCATGCCGCGGGTGGACAGCGACGTGCGGTGGTGGCCCATCGCCAGGTTGTCCGCGACCGACGCGGCGGGCGCGGTACCGACGGCGTGCCGGTCCTCGGGCACGTACGCCAGGCCCCGGGTGCGCCGTTCGGCCGCCGAGGCGTGGGTGACGTCCTGCCCGGCGAGTGCGACCCGCCCGGCGGTGACGGGCCTGAGGCCGGCGAGGGCCTCGACCAGTTCGCTCTGCCCGTTGCCGGCGACGCCCGCGATGCCGACGATCTCCCCGGCGCGGACGGTCAGGTCGACCGCGTGCACGGCGTCCGTGCCGAGCCCGGCCACGTCGAGGACCACCTCACCGGGCGTGCCCGGCGCGTGGATCCGGTCGAGCTCGACCGCGCGGCCGGTCATCGCGGCCGCGATCTCGTCGGCGGACGTCTCGGCGGTGATCAGCCGGGCGACGACCCGGCCGTCGCGCAGCACGGTCACCCGGTCACTGCCCTCGAGGACCTCGCGCAGCTTGTGGGTGACGAGGATCACCGAACGGCCCTGCGCGGCCAGCGACTTCAGCACCGCGAACAGGGCGTCCGCCTCGGCCGGGGTGAGCACGGCGGTCGGCTCGTCGAGGATGAGCGTGCGCGCGCCGCGGTGCAGCAGCTTGAGGATCTCCACACGCTGGCGCAGACCCACCGGCAGGTCCCCGACGCGGGCTTCGGGATCGACGGCGAGCCCGTGCTCCTCGGCCAGTTCGCGCACCCGGCGGCGGGCCGCGGCCCGGTCCACCAGGCCGAAGCGGCGCGGCTCGGCGGCGAAGACGACGTTCTCGGCGACCGTCAGCGAGTCGAACAGCTTGAAGCTCTGGTGGACCATGCCGAGCCCGGCGGCCATCGCGGCGCCGGGGCTGGCGAAGACCGCCTCGCGCCCCTCGACCCGGATCGTGCCGGCGTCCGGGCGCTCCATGCCGTACAGGACCGACATCAGCGTGGACTTGCCGGCGCCGTTCTCGCCCATCAGGGCGTGGATCTCGCCGCGGCGGACCGTCAGGTCGACGGCGTCGTTGGCGAGCGTGCCGGGGAACCGCTTGGTGATTCCCCGGAGCTCGACCGCCGTCCCGTCGTCAGCTCGCTGCCGGGTCATCGACCTTCAGCTCTCCGGACACGATCTGGTCGCGCAGCGCCTTCACCTTCGTCAGCACGTCCTTGTGGTCGGCGATCACGCACTGGGAGGAGTCGACGCCGTCCTCCAGGCCGGTCAGGCTGATGCCGCCCTCCTTCAGGCCGTAGGAGACCGTCGTGCCGGTCGTGCCGTCCAGCACCGTCTCGATGCCGTCCTGCACGGCGACGTCGGTGCGCTTGATGACGTTGTCGACGACCGTGCCGGGCGCGGCGGTGCACTGGTTGACATCGACGCCGTACGCGAAGGCGCCCTTGGCCTTGGCGGCCTCGAAGACGCCGTAGTTGCCGGCCGCGGCGGCCGCCATGATGTGGTCGTAGCCCTTGGACAGCAGGGTGTTGGCCTGCTCCTTGGCGCGAGCGGAGTCGTCGAAGGGCGACTGGCCGCCGACGAAGCGCGTGGAGGACTCCGTCTTGGCGGCGACCTTCTTGGCGCCGGCCGCGAACGGGTCGCTGTACCGGCGGAACTGGGGCGTGTCGAGCACGTCCACCGCGCCGACCTTGCCGCTCTTGCTGAGCAGGCCCGCCTCGGCGCCGGCCAGGTAGACGCCCTCGTGCTCGCGGAAGACCGCGCAGCTGACGTTCTTGAAGGTCTTGGTGGTGCAGGCGTCGATGATCAGGAACTGCTGCTCGGGGTTCTTCTCGGCCTGCTGCGCCACGATGTCGGCGAACTCGAAGCCGACCAGCACGATGACGTCCGGCGCGGCGTCCACCGCGGCCTGGACGTTCTGCTGCTGGGAGGCGGTGTCCGAGGACTGGTACACCTTCTGCGTGCCGTCGTGCTTCTTCGCCGCGGCCTCGACACCGTCGACGGCGAGCTTGAGGAACTCGTTCTGCCCGACGGGGTCGGGGGTGACGAGGGTGAAGGACGTACCGCTGCTCCCGGCGGAGGCGGACGCGTCGTCCTTCTTCGCCGCCGCGTTGCAGGCGGTGGCGAGGAGCACGGTGCCGGCGGCGAGCGCGGTCAGTTGCAGGGAGCGGCGGTGTCTGCGGTGCATCGGGAGCCTTCCGGGTACGGCAAGGGGCGCTGCGCGAGGCGCGCGCGGGCTGGGGGTGGGGAAGCCGGGCGGGCCGGTGAGGGAATGAGTGGAGCCGGCGTCAGCGGCGACAGCCGTCGCCCGCACAGCGGCCGAAGTCCAGGAAGCGGCGCCTGGTGAGCAGCACACGTCCTCCTTCGTCGTCTCGGCCCGCGAGATGCGGGGGCTGGACTGTAACACTCGTTTCCGGACATCTGCTCGATCGTCTCGAACTGTGGTTCGTCCAGGTCATGTACGGTGTCGGACACCATCGGAAGATCAGGAGTGCCCCGTAATGTCCCAGGAACTGCGTGCCGTCGAGTGGACCGGATCGGGCCTGGCGCTGATCGACCAGACCCTGCTCCCGCATCGCGCCGAGACGGTGGACGTCCGTGACACGGACACCCTGGTGGACGCGATCCGGCGGCTCGTGGTGCGCGGCGCCCCCGCGATCGGCGCGGCCGGCGCCTACGGGGTCGCCCTCGCGATGCTCCAGGGCGAGCGCGAGGGATGGACCGGGGACCGGGTGCGCGCGGAGGTGGCCCGCATCCGTGAGGCGCGCCCGACCGCGGTCAACCTGATGGTGTGCGTGGACCGGGTGATGACCCGCTTCGAGGAGGGCCTGGAGGCGGTCCTTCAGGAGGCGGCCGCCGTCCAGCGCGAAGACGTCGACGCCAACCGCGCGATGGGCGCCCACGGAGCCGACTGGTTGCTGAAGAAGGCCGGCGAGGACCGGCCGCTGCGCATCCTGACCCACTGCAACACCGGCGCGCTGGCCACGGCCGGCTGGGGCACGGCGCTCGGCGTGATCCGCGAACTGCACGCGCGCGCACGGCTGGAGGTCGTCTACGCCGACGAGACGCGCCCCCTGCTCCAGGGGTCCCGCCTCACCGCCTGGGAGCTGGTCCAGGAGGGCATCCCGCACCGCGTCCAGGCCGACGGCGCCGCGGCCGGGACCATCCTGCGCGGGCTGGTCGACGCGGCGATCGTCGGCGCCGACCGCATCGCGGCCAACGGCGACACGGCGAACAAGGTGGGCACCGTGGGAGTGGCGCTCGCCTGCGCCGACGCGGGCATCCCCTTCCTGGTGGCGGCGCCGACCACCACGGTCGACCTGTCCACCCCGACCGGCGACGCCATCCCCATCGAACTGCGGGGCGAGGACGAGGTGCTGGAGTGGGGCGGAGTACGCACCGCGCCGGCCGGGTCGCGCGGCCACAACCCGGCGTTCGACGTCACTCCGGGGCGCCTGGTGACCGGACTGGTCACCGAGCGGGGCGTGCTGGAGGTGTCGGCGGGTGAACTGCCGGGGGACCGGCTGCGGTAGAGGGCGCGCGTGAGCCTCCGGCCGGCGCGGGTGAGCCGCCGGTCGGCTGCGGGCGGGCTCAGGTCGACGGTGGGCGAGCCGCCGGTCGGCTGCGGGCGGGCTCAGGTCGACGGTGGGCGAGCCGCCGGTCGGCTGCGGGCGGGCTCAGGTCGACGGCGGGCGAGCCGTAAGTCGGCTGCGGGCGGGCTCAGGCCGATGGCACGCGAGCCGCAAGGCGGCTGCGCGAGGCCTCGGGCCGACGGCGGGCGAGCCCCAGGCCGACGGTATGTGGGCGAGGGCACCGGCGGTCGGCCGGTGCCCTCGCCCACGTGTGCCGGGGGTCAGCGGCGGGTGAGTTCCAGTTCCAGCAGCCACTCCACGACCTCGGTGTGGTGGCGGGCCTGACGCGGGTCGTCGCCCCACACGTACAGCCCGTGCCCGGCGACGACCACCGCCGGCATCCGGGGCTCACGGGCCGCCTCCAGGCGGTCGCCGAGGACCTTCATGTCCTGGCTGTTGGCGATGACCGGCAGGGTGACCTCCACGTCGTGCGCGGGCTGGCCGACGCCCTTGAGCATCTCCAGGTCCTTGAAGACGATCCCGCCGGGGTGGCGGTGCCCCAGGGCCACCGACGCCACCGTGTGGACGTGCACGACGGCGTTCGCGCCGGTCAGCGCGGCCACCCGCGCGTGCAGTTCGGCCTCCGCGGACGGCTTGCCGCCCTGCACGGCCGCGCCCTGTCCGTCCACCAGCACCACGTCCGCGGGCGTCAGCTCGCCCTTGTCGTGACCGCTCGCGGTGACCGCCAGGCGCAGCGGGTCGCGGGAGAGCACCACCGACAGGTTGCCGGAGGTGCCCCGCATCCAGCCGAAGGAGGCGAACCGGGCGGACTCGGCGGCCAGGACGGCCCCCGCCTCCTCCAGATCGCGTGCGGTGATGTCGGCGGTCATGCGGTGCTCCCAGAGGTGTTGACGCTGATCTCGTCGAACGTCCCCGCCTGCGCGTGGTCGCCGACGCCCTGCTCGTAGTACGGCTCTCCGGGCCGCCGGACGCCGACGGTGTGCCAGCCCGCGGCGCGGGCCGCGTCCAGTTCGCCGGGACGGTCGGAGAGGAACAGGAGCCGGCCGGGCGCCAGGCCCGCCGACTCCGCGATGCGGCGGTAGGACTCCGGCTCCTGCTTGGGGCCGGCGTTCTCCGTGTCGTACAGGCCGGCCACCAGCGGCAGCAGATCGCCCTCGGGTGTCGAGGAGAACCACGCGCGCTGGGCCGCGACCGACCCGGAGGAGTAGACGTACAGCCGCAGGCCCGCCGCGCGCCAGGCGCGCAGGGCCGGTACGACGTCGTCGTAGAAGTGCGAGACGAGGTCGCCGCGCGCGAAGCCCTCCGACCAGATGATGCCCTGGAGGGTCTTCAGCGGGGTCGCCTTGCGGTCCTCGTCGAGCCAGGTGCCCAGCGTCTTCTCGACGGCCGCCGCGTCGGCGGTGTGCTCGCCGGTCAGTTCGCGCACCTGCGCCACCGCCCGCGCCACCTCGGGCTCGTCGGCGCGCCGCGTCAGCAGCTCACCGAACCGCGCCCGCGAGTACGGGTAGAGCACGTCCACCACGAAGCCGGTGGCGCTCGTGGTGCCCTCGATGTCGAGCACCACGGCGTCCACGTCGAAGCGCAGGCTCACGCGGCGGCCCTGTCCTCGGCATAGCCCGCGGCGATGGTGTCGTAGTCCGGGAAGCGGGAGGCGATGGGGGAGCCGGTGAAGTTGCCGATCCAGCCGTCCTCCTCGTGGAAGAAGCGGATCGCGGTGAACGCCGGCTCGGTGCCCATGTCGAACCAGTGCGTGGTGCCGCGCGGCACGCCCAGCAGGTCGCCCTTCTCGCAGAAGACCGCGTGCACCTCGCCGTTCACGTGCAGGTAGAAGATGCCGGAGCCGGAGACGAAGAAGCGGACCTCGTCATCGTCGTCGTGCGTGTGCTCCTGGAGGAACTTCTCCCGGGCGGCCTTCGCCTTCACCGGGTACTCCGGGTCGTCGCTGGGGTGCAGGCCGAGGACGTCGACGGTGGTGAAGCCCTCCTCGGCGTTGAGGCGCTCGATCTCCGGGCCGTAAGCGGCGAAGACGGTGTCGCTGTCGGCGTCGGCGGGGACGTCCTCACGGATCGGCCACTGCTCGTAGCGCACACCGATCGGCGCCAGGGCCGCCGCGATCTCGGCGGGGTCGGAGGTACGGCGGACCAGGGTCTCCGGGCCCGACTCGGACCAGGTCGTCAGCAGGGTCATGGGGAACTCCACAGGGCTGGTAGGGAAGTCCGGATACCGGGACGGGCACCGGACAGGCACGGTGGGGAGGGGCGCGGTGCCGCGCTGGGGCGGACGGTCCGGGAGGAGGGGGGACCGGAGGGGCCGTCAGCCGCGACGCACCGCGCCGGTACAGCACCACATGCGGAGCATGCGCATCGCTGTCGCGCCTGGTGTCGTCATCACGTGCCTCACTGTCCCGGATCGGATACCGGTCCGGTGATGATACGCCCGCGGTGCCGCTGACCGGCCACGATCTGGTTTTCGTCTCAACTGCTGAGAGTGCGTGTCCTGGGCACGCGGTTCGCCTCCCGCGGGCTCGGAGCCGGTGGCGCGGCCTACCGCCGGCGCGGCCTACCACGGCGCAGGGCGGTCGTCCCGTCGGTCCTCGACCGGTCGACGTTGCCCGAGCCCCTGCGGGAACCGGTGGAGCCGCGGGGCGGCCTGGTCGGTGCACGGGTGTGCCTGACCGGTGACGAGACCAGACCATAAGGTGGGCGGACGCTGTACACACGTCGAGTGAAGTGCAGTCGGCTCCGGGTCCTGCCCGTAGGAGAGGGGATGGCCGACATGACCACGCAGGCCCACACCGCCGCACGGCGTCGCGCACCCCTGAGCAGGGAGCGGATCCTGGGCGCCGCCGTCGCGCTGGCCGACGAGGGCGGGGTCGACGCGCTCAGCATGCGCAGGATCGCGCACGCGCTCGGTGTCGTGCCCATGGCGCTGTACAAGCACGTGACCGACAAGAACGAGCTGCTGGACGGCATGATCGACGTACTCGTGGGCGAGATCGATCCGCCGGACGCCGGCATCGGCTGGAAGACGGCCGTGCGCCGGCGGGTGCTGTCGGCCCGGCGCATGCTGCTGCGCCACCCGTGGGCGCCCGGCGTCATCGAGTCGAGGATGAAGGCGCGGGCCGTCCCGACCCCGGCGGTGATGGAGTACCTGGACTCGATGATCGGGACCTTTCGGTCCGGAGGGTTCTCGGTCGGCCTGGTCCATCACGCGATGCACGTCATGGGAAGCCGTCTGCTGGGCTTCTCCCAGGAGCTCTTCCAGGACGCCCCCGACCGCGAACCGGATCCGGACGCGATGCCGCCCCAGGAGATGGCCGCACGCTACCCCCACCTCGCCGAACTCGCCATGGCGGTCGCCCATGACCCGGACTCCGTCGTCGGCTCGGGCTGCGACGACCAGTTCGAGTTCGAGTTCGCTCTGGACCTGACGCTGGACGGCCTCGAGCGGCTCCGTGGCACGCCCTGACCCGGCGGCGAACGTCCCGCGGCGAACGGCCCCTCGGCGAACGGCCCCCGTGGCACCCGCCCGAACGGTCCGCCGCGAACTCGTCCCGCTGCACGCCTTGACGGGTGTACGGCGTACACCTACCGTCCGCGACAAGAGGTGTACGCCGTACACCCCCGTATGAGGTGATGGGGGAGCCCGATGAAGGCGATCGTCCAGGAGCGGTTCGGCCCGCCCGGCATTCTGCGACTCGCGGACACCGACCGGCCCGAGGCGGGGGCCGGCCAGGTGCTGGTCCGGGTGCGCGCCGCCGCCCTCAACCCGTACGACTGGCACATGATGCGCGGCGACCCCTACGTGGCACGACTGTCGGGAGGCGTCGGGCTGACCCGGCCGAAGTCCCGCGTGGCCGGGATCGACGCGGCCGGAGAGATCGAGGCGGTCGGCGCCGGCGTGCACGGACCGAGGCCCGGCGACGAGGTGCTGGGCTTCTGCCCGGGCTCGTTCGCCGAGTACGCGCGCACCAGCGCGGATTGGCTGGTGGCCAAGCCTGCGGGACTGACCTTCGAACAGGCGGCAGCCGTGCCGATGGGGGCGGTCACCGCCCTGCGCGGCATCCGGACCGTGGGACGGGCGCGGGCCGGGCAGCGGGTGCTGGTCAACGGGGCCGGCGGCGGCGTGGGCACGTTCGCCGTGCAGATCGCCGCGGCCCTCGGCGCGGAGGTCACCGGGGTGTGCAGCGCCGGCAACGCCGATCTGGTGCGTTCGCTGGGCGCCGCGCACGTCGTCGACTACGCCTTGGAGGACTTCACCGACGGGCGCGTGCGCTACGACCTGATCCTGGACAACGTGGGCAACCGCCCGCTGAGCCGGCTGCGCCGGGCGCTCACCCCGGCGGGGACCCTGGTGGCCAACGGCGGCGGCTCGCCGGGCCGGGTGTTCGGGGCGCTGGGCTCGATGCTGCGGCTGGCGGCGGCCGACACGCTCGTGCGGCAGCGGCTCCGCCCGATCCTCCCGGCGGCCCCTGCCGGGCCGACCCACCAGGACCTGCTCGCCGTCACCACGCTCATCGAGGCCGGCCGGCTCACCCCGGTGGTCGACCGGACCTACCGTCTGGCCGACGCGGCCGAGGGCGTGCGCCACGTGGAGCGGGGCCACGCCCGCGGGAAGGCCGTGATCGTCGTGCCGTGAGCACGCCGCGCACCGACGGCCGGGACACCGGCCGGACGGCACCGGGCCCGCCCAGGGGTCAGCCGCACCCGGCAGGGGGTGACTCCCCGGGAGCGTATTTTCCCAGATCTCGTCCGTGGGCCGGCCGAACTGCGCGCAGAGTGTCGCCTGCGGATCGGTGAACACCGCGGTGTTCCACAGACGGACGCCGCCGCCGGTGCCGCCGCCGGCGAGAATGCGGCCGTCCGGGCTGAATTCCACGGAGGACCCTGGCGCGGCGGCGCCGGGGCAGCGCGATGAAGTCACGTTCGTGCTGCCTGACCGAGTCGTCCCGGTCACGCAGCCACTGCCCGGCCCTGCGCAGGCCGGCGCCGCTCAGCAGGGCGCGGCGGCGGTCGCGATCGGTGTCGGCCGCCAGCCACCTGCGGCGAGCCGTCCGCAGCCGCTCCTGCCAGACCCGGAAGTCACGCGCGTCGTCGATCCATTCGCCCAGCTCCTTCCACTGGTCAGCGGAGTTCCTGGATGCGGACCAGGTTGCCCGCCGGATCACGGAAGGCGCAGTCGCGGATGCCGTACGGCTGCTCGGTCGGCTCCTGGACGACCTCGGCGTCGTGCGCCTGCACCTTCTCGAACGTGCCGTCGAGGTCGTGGGTGGCCAGCAGGATCCAGCCGTAGGTGCCCTTGGCCATCATCTCGGCGATGGTGCGGCGCTCGTCCTCGGTGATCCCGGGGTCGGCGGCCGGCGGCGCCAGGAGGAGGGACGTGTCGGGCCGGCCGACGGGGCCGACCGTGATCCAGCGCATCGTGCCCTGCCCGACGTCGTTGCGGACCTCGAAGCCGAGGACGTCGCGGTAGAAGGCCAGGGACGCGTCCGGGTCGTCATGCGGGAGAACGCTCGTGTGAAGGGTGATGTCCATGACGATCAGGCTAGGTCCGGCTCCTCCGACCGCGCTTCTCGATTCCTGATCGATCCGAGGGGGACCCTCGGCCGCCGGGTGGTGCGCGAGCCCGTCGTCCCCGCACACCACCCTGTGCGCGCCCGCTTCACCCGCCGGGTCCCGGTCCGTCGCCCTGTCCGTGCGGGACACCAAGCGGCCTTCCGGCCGGCGCCGCCCGGCTCTTCACCAGGGCGCTGCTGACAGTGCGTCGGATGCGCCTGTCGTCCCGGCACCCGCCGCCGCTGCCTCGCGCCTGGCGGATGTCTCCCGGAGCGCATGGACGAGGAACCGTTCGGGGGCCGGGGGCAGGGTGCGGGAGGCCAGGCGGGCGACGCCGATGTCCCGGGCGCCGTGGACGTCGGTGAGCTCCAGATAGCGGATGGGCAGGCTGGGGTGGGTGTGCGGGGCGGTGGGGGCGTCCGGTGGGGCCGGGATCAGGGAGACGCCCAGACCGGCTGCCACCAGACCGCGCAGGGTTTCCACCTCCTCGCCCTCGAAGCCGACCAACGGGCTGAATCCGGCTTGGAGACAGAGGGTCTCGGTGATGCTGCGCAGGCCGTAACCGGGTTTGAGCACGATGAACTGCTCGTCGTTCACCTCGCCCAGGCGGACCCGTCGGCGCTGGGCGAGGCGGTGGCGGGCGGGCACGGCCAGCCAGAGGGGCTCGACCAGGAGCCGGTGCCAGGTGATGAGCGGGTGGCCCGGATCCTTGCTGGTGATGATGAGATCCGCGGTGGCGTCGAGGAGGTGCCGGGCGAGTCCGTTCTCGTCGGCCTGGTGGAGTTCGAAACGGACGGTGGGGTGGGTCTGCCGGAAACCGGTGACCAGCTGGGGCACCAGCCAGGTACCCAGAGTGTGCAGGAAGGCCAGCGAGACCACGCCGGCGTCGGGGTCGACGACCTCGGCCACGGCCCGTCGGCCGCGGTCGTAGCTGTCCAGCAGGGCGTCGACGTACTCCTTGAACACCCGGCCTGCCGGGGTGGGCCGCAGCACACGGCCGACGCGCTGCAGCAGCTGCGCGCCGACTTCGTCCTCGAGACGGTTCAGCGCGCGGGAGAGGGCGGGCTGGGTGATGCGGGTCTCCGCCGCGACGTCGGTGACCGTCGCGCCTTCGGACACGGCCTTGAAGCAGCGCAGTACCTCGAGATCCATACGCGCATTCTCGCACTGCATCGGAGCGGGGTCATTCATGCGCCGGATGCATGCCGGAGGGTGCTGTGGTCATCAGGGCGCGGGCGGTGACCAGGTCGCAGAGGTGCTCGGCGGTGGCGATGCGCCGCTCCCAGTCCGGCAGGGGGCGGCCGGGCCGGGAGGGCTCCCGGCGGGCGTGGTCGGCGGCGCGACGGGCCTCGCCCAGCTGCTGGTAGGCGGCGCGGCGCAGGGCGTGCCGTTGCGCCGGTGTGGCGTCGGGGGCGAGATCCCGGTAGCGCAGCGCGGCGGCCAGGGCGGCCTCGGTCTGCTGCTCGGCGCGGGCGGCCGCGGAGTCGGGCCATACGGCGAAGTGCAGGAAGAGGACGACCGCGGCGGCCAGGGCGGTGTCCAGGATGCGGGGCCAGTACAGCTGCCGGTGGTCGCCCAGCAGGTCGAGGAGGACGAAGACGACCGCGGTGAGGCCCGTCGTCGCGATCGCGTAATGGTGGCGCACCCCTACGGCCATGAGCGCCCCGAAGACGGCCACCGCGGCGATGAAGGCACCGGTGCTGTCGGTGAGGAGCGCGACCGCTCCGATGGCCGCGACTCCGGCCACCGTGCCGGCGCAGCGGTGCAGTGCCCGGCGCAGCAGGGGCCCGAAGTCCGGCTTGTAGACGAAGGCCACCGTCATGGGCAGCCAGTAGCCGCGGGGACCGTCCAGCGCGGTGGCGCACCACTGCGTGATCAACACGCATAGTGCCAGCAGAGCCGCGTAACGCAGGTGGGCCGACCGGCCGGACCGGCGGCTGGTCGGCGGTTCCAGGGACACGTCGTCGATCCGGTCACGGCCGGCTGCCTCGTGGACGGTGGCGAGCGCCCGCAGACCGGGGGAGTCCGGGGCGAAGTCCGGCCGCTGCGACAGGGGACCGCCGGTCTCGCCGGAGGCTGCTTCACGGACTTCGCGGTCTTCCCGGTCTTCACGGATTTCCCGGACTTCACGGATTTCTCGGACTTCGCGGTCTTCCCGGTCTTCCCGAGGGGCGGCGGGGTCCTTCCGCTGCGGCAGCAGACGGCCGGCCAGCAGCAGGGGCACGCGTGTCACCGCCGGTTCCAGAGGCCGGGCCTCCCACAGCAGCGTCGTCACCGCTTCGCCCAACAGCACCGCGACGTGGAACGCGCGCACCAGCCGGCCGAGCTCCGTCTGCCGCGAAGGCCGGGTGCCGGGGGTGAGATGGCGGCTCATCGCGTGGTGGGCGGCGTCGAGCGCGTCCGTCAGACGCCGGCGGGCGTCTTCCGCCGCGGGCGTACCGGCCCGTTCCAGTGCCTCGGCCGCCACGCGGTAGACGGCGCCCACCGTGGCGCGCTCGATGTCGTAGCGAGCCCACAACCAGGGCGCGCAGGACAGGACCAGGACCCAGACGGCGCCGCTCAGCAGTGCGACGGGCGGATGCCACCACGGGCCCGGAACCGGGATACCGCTGCCGATGACCGCCCCCAGGAGGAGATGCATGCCGGCCACCGACACGACGCGTCCCCGCAGGCTGATCAGGCCGGAGACGAAGGCGGCCACGGTCAGGCAGACCGTGACCGCGGCCGACTGGCCGCTGCGCAGGGCCAGTACGCCGATCAGGCATCCCAGCGCGGCGGCCGCACCGGTCCAGGCCAGTCGCCGCACCCGGGAAGGGTAGGCGTCACCACCGTCCTGGCCGATGCCCCACAGGGCGCCGACCGCGGCGATCACGGACAGCGCCCCCGATTCCGTCCACCTCCCGGCCAGCAGGGGGACGGCGAGTCCGGCGGCACCTCGCACCATCGCGGCGACGGGCAGCTGTGCCGACGCGATGCCGGTGACGCGGCGCGGCCAGGACGGCCCGGCTGCGCGCGTCGTGCGCCGGCGAGCGGTGCGAGTCATGCCTGCGGGTCCTTTCGCGCGTCCGTGACGCGACCGGGGGAGAGGGATGTGTGGATCACGGCCGGCCCCGGCCCGAGACGGCGGGGGACGCCCGGCCGGTTGTGCCGTGCTGCCGAGCGGGTCGGTGGCGGTGTTCGGACGGGGGGACGGGGCGAGTCGGTGGCGGTGTTCGGACGGGGGGACGGGGCGAGTCGGTGCGGTCGAGTCAAGTCTGCGGGCGCGCCCTCGCCTGAGCGGCCGAGGTGACCCGGACTCCCGCGGCTGGGGGACGCGGGGGTGACGGAGACCCCGTGGCTCGGGATGGGGAGGTGACGGAGACCCCGTAGCTCGGGATGGGGAGGTGACGGAGACCCCGTAGCTCGGGGCGCGGAGGTCGTGACCGAGAGCCCGCGGTTCGTGGACCGGCCGACGCGGTGAGGCGGGCGTCAGACGGCTTTGACCCGTGGGTAGGCCGGCTGCCAGACGGCGGCGCGGACCCGTTCTTCGATGTGCTCGTCGACGGCGGCGTGGGCGACGCCGTCCTGCGCGGCGGCGCGCGCCACGGCGACGGCCACCGCGATGGACGTCTCGTGCAGCCGGTCGATGAGGGGCAGGAGCGGTGCCCCGGGGGCGGCGGCGTCGGTCTGCGCCGCGACGGCGTGGGCGGCGGCGACGAGCATCGCGTCGGTGACGCGGTCGGCGCCGGCCACGAAGGCGCCCAGTCCCAGGCCGGGGAAGACGAGCGCGTTGTTGGCCTGTCCGATCCCGTAGGTGACGCCCTCGAACTCGACCGGGCTGAAGGGGCTGCCGGTGGCGATCAGCGCGCGGCCCGCCGTCCAGGCGAGCAGGTCGGCGGGAACGGCCTCGGCCAGGCGGGTGGGGTTGGACATGGGCAGGATGATCGGCCGGTCGGTGTGCGCGGCCATGGTGCGGACGATGTCCTCGGTGAACGCGCCGCCCTGTCCGGAGGTGCCGATCAGGACGGTCGGCCGTACCCGTGCGACGACTTCGGCCAGCGCAATGCCGCCGACCTGGTCGTCGCGTCGCCAGCCGTCGACCTCGGCGGCGCGGCGGGCGTAGCGCAGCTGGACGTCGCGCAGACCCTGCTGGCCCTCCATGAGCAGGCCGTGGCGGTCGACGGCCCAGATGCGGGCGGTGGCCTGCTCGGGACTCAGCCCGGCGGAGACGAGGGCGTCGCGGAGCTGGTCGGCGATGCCGGTGCCGGCGCTGCCGGCGCCGAAGACGACGATGCGATGCTCTGTCAGCGGGAGGCCGGTGGCCTGTACGCCGGAGAGCACGGCGGCGAGGTTGACGGCGCCGGTCCCCTGGATGTCGTCGTTGAAGGTGAAGGCCTTCTCCCGGTAGCGGTCCAGGACGCGCCGGGCGTTGGCGGGGCCGAGGTCCTCCCAGTGCAGCAGTGCCTTGGGGAACAGGCGGGTGACCGTGCTGACGTAGGCGTCGACGAAGGAGTCGTAGGTCGCCTGGTCGACGCGCTCGTGGCGGCTGCCGAGGTAGAGCGGATCGTCCAGGAGCTCCGGGCGGTCGGTGCCGACGTCCAGCATCACGGCGAGCGTGCGGCGCGGGTCGATGCCGGCGGCCGCGGTGTAGACGGCCAGCTTGCCCACGGCGATGTCGATGCCGCCGACGCCCCAGTCGCCGATGCCGAGGACGGCCTCACCGTCGGTGGCGACGATGAGGTCCACGTCGTCGGGGCCCCGTCCTGCGGCGAGGAGGGAGCGTTCGATGTCCTCGGGGGCGTCGACGGAGAGGTAGATGCCGCGCGGGCGGCGGTACTCGTAGCTGTAGCGCTCGATCGCCGTGCCGACGGTGGGGGTGTAGACGATCGGGAGCATCTCCGCCAGGTGGTCGCCGATCAGCCGGTAGAACAGCACCTCGTTACGGTCGTGCAGCGCGGTCAGACAGACGTTCTTCGCCAGATCGGTGGGCTGCGCCGCGTACTGCTGAAAGGCCCGTCGCACCTGTTGGTCCAAGGTCAGTACCTGCGGCGGCACCAGCCCCACCAGGCCCAGCTCACGCCGCTCCTCCCGCGTGAAAGCGGTGCCGCGGTTCAGACGGGGATCGGCCAGGACGGCGCGGCCCCGTGCGGTCGTCTCGACCACGCTGTCCGTGGGCCGCGGTTGCTTCGGCATGACATGACTCCTGTCGGAACGCCGTGAGAAGGGATACGGCAAGCATCGGACGTCGGACACCCATGCGTCCAATGCCTGAGAGCCGCGTCATTCATGCGTCTGATGCATGTCAGGGGCCGGGTCCGCTTCTCGTGGGCGGCGGTCCCGCGCCGGCATCCGGGGACACGGGCGAACCTCGTCACGTGGGCAGGTCCGACGTGACGTCCTACGGCCGTGCGCCGTCGTCACTCCTCCTGAGTCGCCGCCCGGCCGTCGACGGGGATGCCCAGCCGGCCGGCCACGGCGGTGAGGGCTGCCCCCAGGGGGAGCGCGACCCGGGCGAGGGCGTGCCGGTCGCCCCGGGTCGGGTCCCGGTTGACGATCAGCACCGGCTTCCCCGCCTGAGCCGCCTGGCGGACGAAGCGGAGCCCGGACATCACCGTCAGGGAGGATCCCAGGACCAGCAGCGAGGCCGCCTCACGGACCAGCGTGCGGCAGTGCTCGACCCGCCGCGGCGGAACGGCTTCGCCGAAGAACACCACGTCCGGTTTGAGGATGCCGCCGCAGACCGTGCAGGGCACCACGCGGAAGTCCCCGACCTGTTCGTCGGTGAGGTCGGCGTCACCGTCCGGGTTGATTCCCGCGGCCACCGGCTCGAAGCCCGCGTTGGCCTCCTCCAGTCGGCGGGCGAGTTCGCGGCGAGGGCTGAAGGCGCCGCAGGTCAGGCAGACGACCCGGGCCAGGCTTCCGTGGAGTTCCACGACGGCCTCGCTGCCGGCGGCCTGGTGCAGGCCGTCGACATTCTGGGTGATCACGCCCGAGAGCAGGCCGTGCCGCTCGAACGCGGCCACGGCCCGGTGCCCGCCGTTGGGGCGGGCACGGCCGAAGGTGCGCCAGCCGAGGTGGCTGCGCGCCCAGTACCGGCGCCGGGCCTGCGCGTCGGCCGTGAAGTCCTGGTAGGTCATCGGGGTGTGCCGGCTCAGGCTCCCGCCCTCGCCCCGGTAGTCGGGGATGCCCGACTCCGTGGAGATGCCCGCCCCGCTGAGCACCAGCACACCGCCCGTGCTCAGCGCCTCGGCGACCGGCTCCGGATCCGTGGTGCCCGGCGGCAGGTCCTCGGTGGGGGTCCAGCTCAGAGTGGGGCGAATGCGCATGCCGCCAGGGTACGGAACGGGCTGCCCACCGCCTCGTCTCCGCCCCGGCGGTCCGGGCCGCCGCCCGGCTGCTCGTGGGCCTCCGCTCAGGCCTTCTCGCGCCATTCGTCCTCGAGGATGCTGAACATCTCGGAGTCTCGCCAGCCGTCCCGGATCAGCGCGGTGTGACGCTGACGTCCTTCCCAGGTCATGCGGAGCTTGCCGAGCACGCGTGCCGACCCGAGGTTCCGCGGGTCACAGGTGGCATGGATGCGGTGCAGCCCGAGATCCGTGAACCCTCGCGCCAGCAGTTCCTGCCCGATCGCCGTGGCGACGCCCTGTCCCCACACCCGAGGATGCACGGCATAGGCGATCTCGCCCTGCCGATGCCCTCGGCTCCGGACGTGGAGCTCACCCATGCCGACCACGACGCCCTCGTGAAGCGCCGCATAAGCGAACCTCTGCTGGGGCGAGCGCGCCCAGGCGTCGACCGCGGTCAGCACGAACGCGCGCGTCTCCTCTTCGGTGTTCGGCCCCCAGGGCTGGAAGCGGCAGACCTGGGGGAGAGAAACCCAGGAGTGGACGGCTCGCCAGTCCGCGAGCTCGATTCTGCGCAAGGTCACCGAATGCCGCACCACGAGCCGATCCTGCCAGATGCCGCCGCGCCAACTGGTACGCGGTCGCCGCCGAGGAACCGTCCAGGTACGAGGAACGGCGTTGTCACCGGCCGATGCGGGGGGTGCGTGCGGTGTTGCCTTACGGGTTCCCGATCGTCGAGAGGGGTCGCGCCGTGCGACGCTCCCTGGCACTGTCGTGACCGCCGAAGGCGGTGCGGGACCCGACGAGTGCCCGCACGGCGTCCGTCCGTGAGAAGGGGTGAGGGGAATGCGTGAGAAGGGGTGAGGGGAATGCGGGTGGGGATCACCGGGCACCGCGGCCTGGGCGAGGACGTCGCCGAGCGCGTGCGGGCGCTGCTGGCCGTGGCCGTGGCGGAGTACGCCCCGGCCGAGCTGGTCGGCGTCTCGTGCGTCGCGGACGGCCCCGACTCCTGGTTCGCCGAAGCGGTCCTCGACCACGGCGGACGCATCGAGGTCGTCGTCTCCGCCTCCGAGTACCGCGACAGCCTTCCCGACGGGCACCACCCCACCTACGACCGGCTGGTGGGGCAGGCCGCCGCCGTCCACACGACCGGCATGACCGCCTCCGACCCCCAGGCCTACATGGCCGGCAGCGAAATCCTCGTGGACCTGGTCGACGAACTCCTCGCCGTGTGGGACGGACGGCCCGCCCGGGGGTACGGCGGCACCGCCGACGTCGTCGCCCACGCCCGGCGGCAGGCGACCGCGGTGCGCATCCTGTGGCCCGCAGGGGCGTCCCGCTGAGCGGGCCGTGAGAAGGCCTGCCGCTTCCGCCACGACGCCGACCTGCAGGACGCCCGGGACGGGCGCAGCGCCGTTCGGATCACATGGGCGGCCTGTGGTGATGATTGTCGGACGCCTCGCGAGCGCCGGCTGTCGCAGGGGGTATGGCGTCCCTGTGAAGGACGGACCCGGAACGTGTGAGGAGACCAGCCGTGTACGCAGCAGTCCGCAGGTATGAAGGGGTGACCGATCCAGCCGAGGCGGGGCGCCTGGTGAACGAGGGATTCGTGCCGATCGTGCGCCAGATCGACGGTTTCGTGGCCTACTACTGGGTCGATGCCGGAGACGGAGTCATGGTCTCGACCAGCGTCTTCCAGGACCGGTCCGGCGCCGAGGAATCGGTCTCGAAAGCGGCGGACTTCGTGCGCGGCAACCTCGCGTCCCTGCTCCCCAACCCTCCCCAGATCACGGCCGGGGATGTGGTGGCTTTCGCGTAGCGGCGCACACCGCACCACTTCCTCGGCGTGCACGCGACCGCACGGAGTGGTCCGGAGCCGCGGGGAGTGACACGGCCGGGCGGGACGCGGCGGGACGCGGTGCCGCTTGATCGAGGTGGTGCCCGGAGCCCGGCCGGCCCCGGCCGACCGGATGCCGTCCGTTCCAGCCGTCGGGGCATTCGGCCGGCCGGGCTCGGGGGGCGTTCCACTCGGCACGGTCCGCGCGGCGGCCCCGGCTCGGTGGCGTCCCCGGCGCCCTTGCGTGCGCCGGCCGGTCGTGGCGTGGCCGGCCCTCTCCGGGCCGGCACCGGGGCCCGGTCCGGGGGGAGGGGCAGCCCGATGCCCGGGACGCCGCTCGCGGTCACGCCCGGCGGGCGTGGGACGCGAGGCGATCCGCGAACGCGACGACGAGGGCGCGCAGTTCATCGGGGCCCTCGATGACGAACGGCCGGTCGAGCGAGGCCAGTACCGGAGGCAACCAGTCGAGCCGCTCCGCCCGGAGCCGGACGCGCAGCCAGCGCTCGGTCCCCCGGTCCTCGTCCGCCACGGGCGCTAGTTCCTCCAGGCTCGCGACGCCGGCGGGAAGGCGGGCGCGGATCTGCTCGACCGTCCCATGGATCCGCAAGGTCACCTCGTGCCGGTACTCGGCCGTGGCGAACCCGGACAACACGCGCTGTGCCGGATCGGTACCGTCGGGCGGCTCGAACGAGCCGGGCAGGGTCCGGGCGTCCGAGACGCGGTCGAGTCGGAAGGTCCGGTCCTGGTCGCTGCGGGCGTCCTTGCCCGTGACGTACCAACGGCCCGAGTGGGCGACGATCCCGTACGCGTGCAGTGTGCGTTCGCTGCGTCGGCCGTCGCCGCCGGTGTATCTCATCGAGACCGGCCGGCGGTGGCGCACCGCATCGGCGAGGGTGAGCAGGATGCCGGCGTCCGGGGCGGCGAACTCACCGGGCCGGTCCGTGAAGGCGAGAGACTCCAGGAGCGTGTCGAGCCGGCGGGCGACATGCCGGGGCAGCACCCGCCGGATCTTGGCCGTTGCCGTCTCACTCGCCGTGTGCCCCGCCGTCATCAGCCCCGTACGGCGGCCGGCGATCAAGCCGAGCAGCACGACCAGCGCCTCGTCGTCGCTGAGCATGAGCGGAGGCAGGCGCCACCCGGAAGCGAGTCGGTACCCGCCGTAGCGGCCTCGCACCGACTCCACGGGCACATCCAGGTCGATCAGTTGGTTCACGTACCGCCGCACCGTGCGCCCGTCGACGCCGAGCCGCTCGGCCAGTTCGGCCACCGTCCGGGTGCCGCCCGACTGCAGCAGCTCCAGCAGTGTCAGCACGCGGCCGGTGGAACGAGGCATGGTCACAGGCTAACGCGATACAGGACGGGTTCTGTCCGCTATTTCTCCTAGCCTGCGCAGCACCAACAGCTCCAGCAGCTCCAGCAGCTCCAGCGGTCAAGGAGATCACCATGGACTTCGTCTCGATCCGCATCATCACCGGTGACGTCGCGCGCCTCGTCGCGTTCTACGAGCGGGCCACGCAGGTGCGGGCGGTGTGGGCCACCGAGGACTTCGCCGAACTCAGGACCCCCCACGCCACCCTCGCCATCGCCGGCACCCGCACCGTCCCGCTGTTCGCCCCGGGCTCCGCACGCGCGGCGGCCAACCACAGCGTGATCACCGAGTTCCTCGTCGACGACGTGGACCGCGTTCACCGGAACCTGTCCGCCTTCGTCACCGACTTCGTCACCGAGCCCACCACGATGCCCTGGGGCAACCGGTCCCTGCTGTTCCGCGACCCCGACGGCAACCTCGTCAACTTCTTCACCCCTGTCACCCCGGCGGCCAGGGAGAAGTTCGCGCGGTGACGTCCGCACCGGTGCACGCGGATCGGACCGTTCCAGCGGTCCGTGTCCCGCCCGTCGTCCGGGACGGTGCCGTGGCCGTGCAGATCCACTCCAGTGGGCACCACAACCCCCGGGCAACCGCCCGAGGGCGCGGTGGCGTCGAACCGTCCCGTCCCCTCGGTGGCCCGTACGGCGCGCTGCCCGGGTGGGCGTTCGCGGGGCACCCCGTGGGAGGCATCGGTTCCCCTCCTGAGACGATCGGGCGGAACGTATCCCGAGGGGTGGGGAACATGGTTGTCGTGCTGTCGCTCGGCGTCCTGTCGCTCGTGGTCGGCGGGTGCGCGTGTGTGGTGTGGGCGGCGCGGGGCGGGCCCCGCTGGGCCCGCGTCGTGGCGACCGGGACGCTCGCCGCGGGGGAACTGCTGCGCGCCTCCGGGAAGAACCGGACCGGCGGCGGTGACGATGACGGTGACTGAGGCGTGTCGCGCGGCCGTGAGCAGGGTGTCCCCCCGATGTACGGCTCGGTGAGCGGGGTGCGGGCGGCCCTGGCCGAGGCCGTGTCCCCCTCGTGGTCGCGACGTGCGCGGGCAGGACGCGACCTCGCTGCCTCCGCCGATGTTCCCGAGGCGGCGCAAGCGCTGGCGAGGCTGCTGCTGGACGCCGAGGACACGGCGGTGACCCGGCACACGGCACGGGCCCTGGCCCGGGTGGGGACAGCGCCCGCCATGAGGATCGTCGCCCTCGCGGTCGCCGCGGCCGACGACAACCAGGCCGACTGGATGCGGACCGGCGTGCAGGACGCGCTCGCGGGACCGGACGGCGTGCCGGACCTCGCCACGGTCTGCGCGCAGCTCGCCCGGGAGCCGGAGGAAGCCGTCCGCCGGGGCGCCGCGGAGATCCTGGCGTGGACGGACGACGCCGGCCGGTGACATGAGCCGAACCGCGGACCGGTCCACGGCAGTCGTCTCACCCACGAGCAGAGGGCGGCCTCGCGGTCGGCCGCCCCATCCCGCGGAAGTACGGCTCCCACTCCCGCCGTGCCTCCGCCCGGCGGCCAAGTCGCGCGAACACCTGCCGAGACGGCCCCGCCCCTCCTACGATGGCCCGATGATCCCCAGCCGACGCCGCCCCACCCTGTCGCGGTACCGCGTGCCCGCGTCGCGCTGTTGTTGATCCTCCGCATCCTCCTCCGCCTGCCCCGACCCCGGACACGGCTCCGTCTCCTGACGCCGTGAGGCCCTGACGCCCTCGACGCCCTGACGCGGTGGCCCGGTCCGACGCAGGCGTACCCCGGCCACCTCGCGCCTCCCGAAAGGCAGACCCATGCCCGCGTCCGTCTCCGAATCCGCCTACGACCGCCGCAGACTCCGCCAGTGGCTGGCCGGCGAGGCCCGCGCCGACGGCGTCTCCCGTCGCGACATGCTCCGGCTCCTCGCCGCCGCCGGACTCGCCACCGCCGCCGCCCCCGCGCTCGCCGCCCCCGCGACGGCGGCCACGGCGCCCGGCATCGTCAAAGCCCTCCCGGACGACCGGTTCACGGTCCGCGGCACCAACGCCGAGACGAAGTTCGCCTCCCTCGCCGACACCGGCTACCACACCCCCAACGACCGCTTCTTCGTCCGCAACCACACCTCCACCCCGGTCCTCGACGCCGCCGAGTGGACCCTCACCGTCCACGGCGACGGCCTCACCGGCACCACCCCCGTCGTGTTCTCCCTCGACGACCTGAAGAGCCTGCCCGCCGTCACCCGCACCGCGTTCGTGGAGTGCGCGGGCAACGGCCGCAGCTTCTTCACCAGCCAGCAGGGCCAGAGCGTCAGCGGCACCGCCTGGACGCTGGGCGCGATCGGCACGGCCCGGTGGCGCGGCGCACGACTGGCCGACGTCCTGCGGCACGCAGGCCTGGGCCACCACGCCGTCGACGTCCTCCCACGCGGCCTGGACGCCGACTACGTCACCGCCGACGGCACCGACCTGGGCCGCGTCCGACGCCCACTGCCGCTGTCCAAGGCCCTCGACGACGTCCTCCTCGCCTACGAGATGAACGGCGAGCCGTTGCCGTACGACCACGGACACCCCGTCCGCGTCCTCGTGCCGAACTGGATCGGCATCGCGTCGATCAAGTGGGTCGGGGACATCGAGGTGGCGGCCCAGCCGCTCTACTCGCCCTGGAACACCGACTTCTACCGCTTGTTCGGCACCTCCCACCCCGAGGGCGGCAGCGCCCCGCTGACCCGGCAGACCCTCAAGAGCGCCTGGGAGCTGGCCTGGAACGCGCCCCTCGCCGCCGCCGCCGAACACCGGCTGACCGGCCGCTCCTGGTCCGGCGCGGGCGGTGTCGTCCGCGTCGACGTCAGCACCGACGGCGGCACCACCTGGAGCCGGGCCCGTCTCCACGACGCCCCGCGCCGGGCGGGCTGGGTCCGCTGGTCCACCGACTGGACCCCGCCGACGCCCGGGGCGTACACCCTGCTGGCGCGGGCGACCGACAGCACGGGGCGCACCCAGCCCGACACGACCGTCCACAACACCCAGGGATATCTGTTCGACGCCGTCGTGCGGCACCCGGTGGAGGCGGTGTGAGGGTTCACCGACCCTGTCCGAGCGCCGGCCGGGCGGCCCGGGGCACGTGACCGGAGCGTGAGGAGGGCGCCGGTCCGGGTGGTCCGCCCCGGCGGCCCGGCCGCCGGGGCGGACCACCGCGACGGCCGCGTGCGCCTCGACCGCGGCCGTGGCGACGGTAGGAGGCCCCGGCTCCAGCGGTCCGTCGGCCGTGTGCCGGTCAGCTGTGCAGTCACACCGGGCCTAGTGGCCGGCCGCGCGTATCTCCCCCACCAGGCGGGCGGTCACCGGTACCGGCACGTCGTGGCGGTCGGCGGCGCGCAGCAACGCACCGCCGATGGCGTCGAGTTCCAGCGGACGGCCCGCCTCCGCGTCGCGCTGCATGGAGGACTTCGCTTCGGGCGGGAAGGCGTCGTACCGCGCCAGGGCCTGTGCGGGGTCGGCGGGGGCACCGCAGGCGCGGCTCACCGCGACCGTCTCGGCGACCAGTCGTTCCAGCTCCTCGCGGTGACGGGTACGGGCCTCGCCGAGCGGGAGCCCGTACCGGGTGGTGAGCAGGGCGAACGGGGCGAGGAAGGCCATCTTCGTCCACAGGGCGCTGGTCTCGTCCTCCACCACACGTGCGGTCACCCCCGCGTCGGACAGGACGGCGGCGAGGGCTTCGAGGCGAGGGCGCGGGGCCGTGCCGACGGCCAGGTCGACCTCGACGAACGGGCTGCCGTGCTCGATCACGACGGGGCCCGTTCCGGCGGGGCCGGTACGGGCGGACTCCGCACGGATCACTCCGGGGGCCACACGGTCGGGCCGGTAGCGGGCACGCAGGGTCGCGGGGTGTTCGATGCCGTTCAGGAGCGGTACCACGAGGCCGTCGCCGAGGATCGCGGGCGGGACGCGGGTGAGCGCGGCGTCCAGAGTGGTGTGCTTGACGGCGATCAGGCAGGCGCCGACCGGCTCGCGCAGTGCGGTGTCCGCCTCCACGGCGACCGTGAAGTCGCCGAACCGGCGGCTGCGGACCTCGACCCCACCGCTGCGCAGGGTGCGCGCCGTGGTGTCGCGGGCCAGGCAGACGACACGGTGGCCGGATCGGGTCAGTAGGGCGGTCAGCAGGCCCCCGATGCCGCCGGTGCCCAGGATGGCCACGGTGGGCCTGCTCGTCGTGAGCGTCATGAGATGTCCTCTCGTCGGTCGGCCCCGTGTGATCGGTGGCCGCCTCGAGACGATCGTCGCAGAGTCGCGCGCCGTACGTGTGGCCGGGGAGACCACCGGAGGGTGAGGACGCCGTGCCCGCGTCCCCCTCGTCACCGGAACCGGCGGCAGGGTACGGCGGGCACCGGCCACCCGCCGAGCGGGCCGGTTCCGTCTGGCGGCGTGTCAGCCGTCCGAACACGCCTGCGCGCCCCGCCGGATGCGTCGGTGCGCCCCGACTCCGTCAGTGTGCCCGGCGGATCTGGGGGGACGACTCAGGGGGTGTACGCCACACGGCCCGGGGAGAGGCCGTGTGCCACTCCGTGAGCGGGGCGACCGGCGAGCACCACGAGTGTTCCGGCCACCGAGCGTGCAGAGCGGGGATCCGTCAGCCGTAGGGGGGCTACGAGGGCGCCCTGCGACTTCCGGATGTGAGTAGGGGAGACAGTCCGAGGGGGTCTGCCATGGAGCCGAGCACCGACCACACCATCCGCCGTGCCCGGACCGCCCCGACCGCTTCCGGCGAGGAGGTCGGGACCGACCGCGTCCGCACCGTCGAGCGGATGCACCGCTCCGTGCCCGACCGGATCTGGGCGCTCCGGAAGACCCCTGTCTCCCCGGCCGCCGAGCAGGCGAACGAGCACGTCGCGGCATGGGCCCGCAGCCACGGGCTGGTGCGGTCCGAAGCCGCCGAACGCCGGCTCGCGTCGATGCGCACAGGCGATTTCGCGGCGCGCGTCTACCCGACCGCGGCGGTCGAGGACCTGCTGCTCACCACGGACTGGATCGCCTGGCTGGACTTCCTCGACGACCAGAACGACGACCGCCGGACCGCCTTGGATCCGGAAGGGTTCGAGGGTTTCCTCGCGCGCGTCGCCGACGTGGTGTCCACCGGCGTCCGCGAGAGGGGCGTCGAGCCGGACGGCGAGGCGGGCGCCGGGCCGATCGGCGAGGCGCTGACCGATCTGTGGACCCGCACCCGGGCGCGGGCCGGCGGCAGACTGGGCCGCCGCCTCCACCGGCACCTGATGGAATACCTCGCCGGCAACCTCCAGCAGGCGGCCTATCGAGGGCTCGGCCACGTCTGCGACCTCACCGAGTACGGGGCACTGCGCCGGGCGGCGGGAGGGATCCTCCTGACGTTCGACCTCATCGAGATCGCAGGAGGGGCCGAACTACCTCCCTCGGTGTACTACAGCCGGACCTACCAGCGCCTGCTGACCGCCTCGGGCGACGTCGTGTGCTGGACGAACGACATCCTCACCGTCGAGAAGGAGACCGCCGCGGGAGACCTGCTCAACCTGGTCACCGTGCTCCGGTCGGCACACGGCTCCACCCGGAGCGAAGCCCTCGCACGGGCCCAGGACCTCGTCGACGGCCGGCTCGACGACTTCCACCGGGCCGAACGAGACCTGCCCGGCCTGTGCGCGGCGCTGGAGTTGGACCGGACGCGGCGGCAGGCGTTGACCGCGTGCACCGACCTGCTGCGGGCCTGGATGCGCGGCCATGCCGAATGGGGCGTCTCGACCGGCCGGTACTCCTGCCCGCCCGCCGGTCCCGGGGACCTGGAGGAGCTCATACCCGGCTCCGCGGACGCCCGGCGTACGGATGCCCGGTGTACGGATGCCCGGTGTACGGAGGACGCCCGGCGTGCGGATGGCGTCCGGCGTGCGGATGGCGTCCGGCGCAGACCGGACACATGACCTCCCGGCCGCCCGGCGCACCGCCGGCGGGAGCGGAGCGGTCGGATACAGCGACGGGAGGGGTGCGCACGTGACGGACCGAGGGTGCCGGCGGTACTCCGGCCAGGCAGTGGTGGTCGGCGCGGGCATAGGGGGCCTGGCCGCCGCACGGGTGCTCGCCGACCACTTCGAGGGCGTCGTGCTGGTGGAGGCGGGCGAGCTTCCGCCGTACGCGGGTCCGCGCTCCGGTGTCCCGCAGGCACGGCATGTGCACGGGATGCCGGCGCGGGGCGCCGGACGACTGGAGAGGCTGTTCCCGGGCCTCCGGGCCGAACTGGTCGAAGCCGGGGCACCGCTGTTCGACCACGGTCTGTCCGCGTCGACCACGGTGTTCGCCGGCCGCGTGCCGCGCACGGAGGCGGGGGTGCGGGCCCATGCCTTCTCCCGGGACCTGCTGGACTGGTCGCTGCGCCGACGCGTGACGGCACAGCCGCGGGTCGGGGTCCGCGACCGGTCCCCCGTCACGGGGCTGTGCTGGAACGGGGACGCGACGCGGGTCGTCGGCGTGCGGCTGGCCGGAGGCGAGGTCCTCGACGCCGCTCTGGTGGTGGACGCCTCGGGCCGGTTCTCGAAACTGCCCCGGTGGCTGGTGGAGGCGGGGTACCCGCGCCCGGCGGAAAGGGTCGTCGACGCGGGGCTGGCGTACGCGACCATGGTCTTCGACGCCCCCGGCCGGGACTTCGAGGCTCTGCAGCAGATGACCAGCGCTCCCGACCGGCCGCGCGGCGCCTTCGCCGTGCACGTGGAAGGCGGTCGTTGGATCGTCACCGTGTTCGGTGCGGGCGGGGACCACCCGCCCACCGACGAACCGGGCTGGCGGGAGTTCGCCGGCAGCCTCGGCAACGCGGACCTCGACGGACTCCTCGCATCCGCGACCCCCGTGGCGGGCGTCGGCGTCCATGGGTTCAAGCGCACGGAGAACCGTCGCACCGACTACGCCGGGATGCGGCGGTGGCCGAGGCGGCTGGTGGCGATCGGCGACTCGGTGGCGGCCTTCGATCCCGTGTTCGGGCAGGGCATGACGGTGTCGCTGCTCCAGGCCGAAGCGCTGGGCGAGACCCTGGCCAGGGCGTACGACCTGGACGCGGTCGCGCGGCGGGCCCAGCGCCGGGTCGCGGCGATCGTACGGACGCCCTGGCTGATGTCCGTCAGCGAGGACCTGGCCTGGCACCACCACCGCGAGCGCGGCGCGCTGCCGCTGTGGCTGCGCCCGGCCCTCTGGTACAAGCGGCGGCTCCTCCGGCTGGTGGTCGCCGACCCGGAGGCGTTCCGCGTGTTCATGGGCGTCTGGCACATGGTCAGGTCGCCGACCGCGCTCGGTAGCCCGCGGATGCTGGCCAAGGTGGTGTTCGGGGTCCGGCGGACCGGGGCGCTCGGCCCGGTCGCGGACGGCGACGGCGCACGGTGACGAAGTCATGGAGCAGCCAGGCCCCGCAGGGGCGAAAGGCGGTCGACGGTGTCGGAAACCCAGCAGATCCGGTTAGGGGCCTGGGCCGGAATAGCGAACCTCCTGCTCTCCCTGGCCGTCCTGCTCACCACGCGGGACTCCTGGAAGTTCTGGCCGGTCCGCGGCGACTCCGACGCGGAGTACGCGGCCTGGTTCGACCGCTACTCGGCGGGAGCGTCCGCCCAGACCTTCTCCACGAACATCGGCGCCCTCCTGGGAATCTGGTTCGCCTTCTCCCTCACTCGGGCCCTCCGGCTTCCCCGCGACTCCTTCCTGTCCTTCGTCATCCGGACCTCCGCCACCGTCATCGTGCCCGGCATGCTCGTCGTGAACGCGATGTTCAGTGTGACGAGCACTCCGCAGTTCATCGACGAACCCGTGTCCTGGCCCCTGCTGCGTGCCTTCACGGAAGCCTGCCTGCACACCTTCTACGGCCTGCTCTCGGTGTTCGCGTTCCTGCTCCTCGCGGCAGCCGTCGCGATCCACCGCAGCCGGGAACTGCCTGCGTGGACCGCGTGGACCGCTCTGGCGGCGGGTCTCGTGACGCTCGCCTCAAGCGCGGTCTCCCTCGTCCGCTCCGGTTGGCTGGCACCGCTGTCCCTGCCCTCCGTCACCCCGTTCTTCCTCTTCTGGCTGTGGGTGGCCGCCGTCGGCGTGGCCATGCTGCGGCTGCCCTCCCGGGACCTCCCCGGACCCGAGAACCGGCCCGGACCCGGGTGACACCGTCGGACCGTCGCCGCCGAAGGGCCCGCAGACGACGGTCGGTTCGCGGCCCCCCTCCTCGCGACGGAGACGCCGGCACCCTGCTTGCCGCCGACGTGTTCCCGGCCCTGACGGCTGCGCCACCGCCTCGGAAATCGGCTCGTCAGCACACGGCGGCACACGGCACAGTGACCTCATGAGCGAACGGGGACTGGCCCATGACGGAACGATCGCACGTGAAGGCGTACTGGCCCGAGTGCCGGCGGCGTTCGTCCCCGTCGTCGAAGCCGCCCGCACTCGGCTCGCCGACACGTTCGACGGCGCGCGGCTGCACAGCGCGTACATCTACGGAAGCATTCCTCGCGGCACCGCCGTTCCCGGAGTGTCCGACCTCGACCTCCAGCTCGCCCTCCACGGCGATCCCACCGAAGCCGACCGCGCCGACGCCACAGCGATCGAGGTCGCGCTCGACCGCGCGTTCCCCCAGATCGACGGCGTCGGCATCCTGCTGACCAGTACCCGTGCTCTGCTCAGCGACCTCGAACGCCACGATGCCGGGTTCTTCATCGCCTGTCTGTGCACCCCGCTGCTCGGCCCCGACCTCGCCGAACGGCTTCCCCGCTACCGCCCTACGACCGAGCTCGCCCGCGAGACGAACGGCGACCTCGCCCTCGCGCTGAAGCGCTGGCGCGCCCGAGCCGCCGCAGCCGCCACGGACGCCGACCGCAGGGCCCTCAGCCGCGTGGTCGCCCGTCGCATCGTGCGCACCGGATTCACTTTGGTCATGCCGCGCTGGGGTGGCTGGACCAGCGACCTCGTCGAGTCCGCCGAACTCTTCGGCCGCTACTACCCCGAGCACGCGGACCGGATGCGTACCACCGCCGCCATCGGCCGCGCCCCCTCGGCCGATCCGGCGGTACTCAGCACGCTCATCGACGACCTGGGCCCCTGGCTCGCCGCCGAATACACGGCCGTGCACGGGGAGAAGGCACCCCGTCCGCACGACGCACGTCCATGACCGGGAGACCCCGGCCGTCCGGCGGTCCGGAGCCGCGTCCCGTAGGGAGTCGATCCTTACGCCGACCCGGCCGGCGTGTGCTCGGCAGTCGCCGTCCCGAACGGTCCGTGCTCCGCTTTGTGCCGCTGCATGGTGGTGAGCTGGACGGCGAAGTACGCGGCGGCGGCAGCGGCCAGGATGTCCAGCGCGTCGGAGGCGATGTACCGCACCAGCCCGTCCTGGATCTCCGGCAGTGTCCTGGCGTCCTCGAACTCGGTTCCGGTGAACCTGTTGAACAGGACCGAGAAGACGAACAGTCCCCACCACAGGTTGAGCGGCCAGATCCGTGGCCGGTGGCTCTCATCGCCGGACGGCAGCAGTGTGGCGGCTCCCCACATGTCGAAGGCGACACGGTAGGGCATCCACAGATTCCCCAGCGGGACGAACCAGGCGCCGACAGCCCAACCAGGGCCGTGGCGAAAGCGATCGGGTGCCAGCGGTCCGGTCGCGCGACGCATCCGGAAGAACCAGACGACGAAGACGATCGCGCAGGGCAGGAACACCATGACCTGCGCGCGCGTGGCCGTCTCGTACAGCGAGGCGGCGGCGTCGAGATCTCGCTGGGGAGCTGTGACGAACCCGGCGTCCCCGTCGACCGTCAGCCGGTACCGTACGCCGGCGAAGATGCTGAACAGATCGCAGAGCGCCACGAGCGCGAGTCCCGTGAGCGTGGCGATGAGGAACCCCCGCGACGGCACGGGCGGGGACCCGGGCAGCGGTGGCGGCGGATGCGATGCGCGGGACGCGGACATGACGAGGAGACCCCCCACGGGCGACGAACACGGCAGCGCTGCGCGCGAGATGGCACAGCCGACGCACGATACGTCCGGCGCGGACATCCCGTCCATGACAATTCGGGGCTCCCCCGGGCTCCCCTGGGCTCCCCCGGGCTCTTCGTGTGGGGCGGCGGTCAGCCTCGCCGGCGGAAGTCCAGCATGTAGAAGACCTTGTCGTAGCGGCGTTCTCCGACGGCGACGAAGCCGGGTAGACGGCCGTATTCGCCGCGGGCTTGTCCTTGACCTGCCACAGTGTCCCGATCACCTGCGGGAAACCGGCGAGTTGCAGCGCCGAGACGAGATGGAGGGACTCGTCCATGAGGCCGGCGGCCTCGGAGACCGCGGTGTGACACGCCGACAGGTAGGCCAGCCGCGCCCGGTCGAGGCTGACCGGACGCAGGGCGGCGACGGTCAGCCTGCCCGTCTCGTGGTCGTGCAGCAGCAGGCCGCTCCGGGACGGGTCGGTGGGGTCGCTGTCGGCGTGGCAGGCGAAGTGGGTGACCTGGTAGTGGGGGAGACGGGCCAGGACCGTGCTACGGGTGGGCGGTTCGGAGGGCGTCCCCGTCCCTCGCTCCCTCTCTGCCGTCCCTGCCGTTCTCGCCGTCCCTGCCGTCCCTGCCGTTCCTGCCGTTCCTGCCGTTCCCGCTGTCCCTGCCGTTCCTGCTGTCCCCGCCGTGCCGGATGCGGCGGTCGTGTCCTCGCCGAGGACGTCCAGGTCGGGCCAGACCGACCGCAGAGCCGCCACCTCCTGCGGTATCGCCTCGAGGACCGCGCCGCCGGGCAGGCCGGGAGTGGTCGGCATGACCACGGCCAGGGCGGCCGTCCCCTCCGTCGTCATCGCGGTGCCGGACGTCCGCGTGCGCTCCCGGGCACGGCGCAGGGCCCGTACGGTCGGCGTGTAGGAGGAGACCACCCGGTCCAGGACCGTGCGGCGGTCCGGCGCGTCCGCCGGGTCGGTGTGGTGGCCGGCCGCGTGGAGCGGCAACGAGCCCAGCAGGCCACCGGGTATCCACCAGAGCCGGGGCCAGCTGTCGGGGCTCTCGCCGGTGTGTCGACTCGTCAGCCCCAGCGCGTCGAGGACCGGTCCCGCGGCCGTGTCCCAGAGCCAGCGCAGCACGCCGTGGAGAGTGCGCTGCGCCGCCAGTCGCTCCTCGGGGCTGCCCTCGCGGCCCAGCGCCTCGTGGAACGTGGAGATCTGCTCGGTCACCCGGTCCGACGTGAGGCCGGGCAGCCTCAGCGCGCGGACGCCGTCGGGCCGCAGGAGGAGGGCGTCACCGCGCGTGCGGCTGACGTTGAACACGACCAGGGGTCCGTCAGCCGCCTCCGCGAGGAGATCCGCCGTCTCGGGCGGCAGGGCGAAGGAGCGGAATCCGCTCTCGTTGCGGATGGTGTCCAGTACTTCCTCGGTCCGCACCGCCAGCTCGTGCAGGTCGGCCAGGCCGGAGTGGGTCTGCCTAATCGGGGTGCCCGAGGTGTCCGCTCCGCTCGGCCCCCCGCCGGAGGCCCGTTCCACCAGTTCGCGCAGCTCCAGGTACCGGGCGGCCAGGGCGGGATGCGCTGCCTGGAGGTCGGTGAGGTCGCTGCGGGTGTTGAGGACGTGGGAGAGCAGCACCCCGCGGCCCGCTTCGAGCAGTCGCAGGGCCCGCAGCCCTCGTTCCTCGTCGCTGCCGGGCCCGGCGAGCACCAGCGAGGCGGCCTCACCGGCCAGCCCGGCGAACGCGCCGAGCGAGTGCTGCTGGTCCCCGGCCGTGAGGCGGAGGGAGGTCAGCCTCGGCAGCAGCAGGACGGCCTGCTCCGCCGCGTCCGCCGCCCGCACGGGGTCGACGCCGGACAGCGCCGCGCTCGCGGAGCGGGCCGCCCGGATACGGATCGACGGCGCCGCCGTGTCGAGCCCTGCCGCCGCGAGCCACGCGGTCACCGCCGCACGCCGGTCCGCGTCGGCGCCGAGACGCTCGGCCCGCAGCGCCAGGTTGTTGCCGAGAGTGTGGAGCCGGAGGGCACGGTTCGGGTGCTCGGCGCCGGTCGCGGCGTCCGCCGCCTGCGCCGTGGCGACGGCCTCCTGCACGTCCTCCAGGCTGCCGCCGTGCTCGACCCTGGTGCCCAGCGCGGCGGCCAGGTTGGCGAGGTAGCCGGGGCGGTGGGGGTTGCCGTCCGAGGCGGCGTCGACCGCCTGCCGGCTGAACCGGAGATCCAGGACGGGCCCGAAAGGGGGCCGGTGGGGCTGGTGAGGTGTGAGTGGCGGTGACGAAGCCGCCCGGGGGGTCACCGGCCGCCGGTAGCGTGACCGCCGTGATGGTGGGCACCGAAGAAACCCGGCTGGTCGTGCTGCGCGGCAACAGCGCCTCGGGGAAGTCGTCCGGCCGATCGCCGACGAGGTCGGGGAGACGCGACTGCGCGACTGGTACCGGCCCCTCGATCTGCTGCCGTGCCGGACCGAGACCGTCATCGGTGCCGACAGCACCCTGCGCGAGACCGGCCTGGCGCACCTGCCCGCGCTGGACCGCTGACCGGCACTCCGTCGCGGCAGACGGTGCGCCGACCGTCACAGGCCGGCGAGGAGGTCGTTCAGCGGGGCGGGCACCTGGCCGGGGGCGAGGGCGTCGACCAGGAGGCGGCCGTAGCGGATCTTGCGGCCCTTCTTCGTGCCCATGAAGCGGTGCAGCTGCCGGTGCCGGGGCCGGCCGTGCTGGGCGGGCTGCTGTACGAAGGTCTGCCAGGCGCGCAGCTCGTCCTCGGCCCGGACGATCTGCTCGACCCGCTCCGGGCCCAGCGCGCGGATGAGCTCGTCCTCCAGATCCGCTGTGCAGACGAAGACGCTCGGGCGCGGTGCCCGGGCCGGGTCGAGGCCCCGGTCGAAGAAGGGCTTCTCGCGTTCGTCGCACAGACCGATCAGGCGCAGGCCGAGACCGGACGGCCCGAGGAGCCCCGCGTAGCGGCCGACGCTCATCGCCCCGCCCATCGGCACCACGCACACCCCCTCGTCCGCCAGGTCACGGCCCCGCCCCGCGGCCAGCGCCTCGACGGCGGCGAGGTCGCTCAGCCCTTCCAGCAGGACCACCGTGTGCACCCCCAGGAGCTCCGCCAGCTCCCCGGCCGGCCCGCCGGAGCCACCGGCCGCCCAGCGTGTGACCTCGTCCCGGAAGACGCGCATGTCGACCATGCAGGGAGTCTGCTCCGTCCACCGACGGCAGCGCACGCGAAATTCGGCTGTGCGTCGTGCGGGCGGCGAGGATGCCGCGGCCGATGTCCTGACCGCGTCGCTGTGTCCCGAGCCGTCCCCGGTTCCGCTCGACGGAGGGACGGCCGAACCGGTTGTCGCCGTCAGGCCGGCCGCCGTCGATGGCCGGAGGGGCCCAGGGAGGGCGACTGGCGAGGGCCGTTCAGGAAGCGGCGTCGCCGGAGATCAGCGGGACGGTCCGGCAGGGGGCCGGCCGATGCGCAGCCCGTCGGGGCCGAAGGAGTGGACACCCCGTCGTCGATGTGGGGTTGGGCATGTCGATGGCGCCGCGCCCCGGACCACTCCGTCGTGCGCCGCTCCGGAGAACGGGTCCTGCGACCACAATGGGTCACCGACCGCGCACGAGAAGAAAGGCATCCACCATGCTCGACCTCATGCCTGATCCCGCCGGAGAACGGCTCCTGATCGGTGTACGCCGGTTCGACGCGCCGTTCCTGCTGATCGCCGCTCTCGGCACCGGGATCGGTACCAGCCGCCTGCTTCCCGACCGCGGCCGGCCGGGCAAGGTGCGGGTCGCCTCCTTCCGGCGCGTCGGGCCGCGTGTCCTGCTCGTCCAGCACAACAAGCACCACCTCGCCCACGGGGACGCCGCCGCCCGCCGGGCCGGCGAGGAGTCCTTCGCGGTGTCGGCGCTGTGGAGCGCCCCGGTCCTGCGTGAGGAGGACGGCGCGGTCGTCGTCGACGCCGGCACCCTGGCCGTCGCGGACCACCAGGACCTCATCACCCACCTGACGGAGAGCGGGCAGGGCGAGCACACGCTCGACCGGGACCACAGCGTGCCGCTTCTCGAGCAGAGTTTCTCCCGCGAGGGACGCACCCGGCTGTCCGCCCTGCTCACCCTGCGCGGCCCCGGCACCGGCGCCGCCCTGCGCGAGGTGGTGCCCGACGCGCGCTCCGTGAGCTTCGTGCAGCACCTGCACGTCCTGCCGCTGCCCGAGCCGGCCCTGCCCGCGCGCCGGTACCACCCGGGCTCCGGCGCCTACGGCATCGGCCACGCCGACCACGCCCGCCTCGGGGACGGTGAATCCCCCACGGTGCGGCTACAGCCCCGGTTCCGTCTGGAGCCACTCGACCCCTCGGCACCCGTCACCCCCGTGCGCCGGCCCGTCGTCTTCCTCGTGGACCCCGCGATACCCGAGCCCCTGCGCTCGGCCGTCGTCGAGGGCGGCAACTGGTGGCGGGCGGGATTCGACAGCGCGGGGTTCACCGACGCCTTCCGCGTCGAAGTCGCCGACGAGGACGCCGACCTGCACGACCCGGCCGTCAACGCCGTGTGGTGGGTGCACCGCGCCGGCCGGGGCTGGTCCCTGGGCGCGGGCCTGACCGATCCGCGCACCGGCGAGATCGTCGTCGGCCGGGTCAGGCTCGGCTCCCAGCGGGTGGAACAGGTGCGCGCGCTGGGCGAGGCCCTGCTGACGCCGTACGGACGTCCCGACCAGGATGAACGCCTCGCCGCCGTCGAGGAGATGGTCCTCGCGCGGCTCCGCCAGCTGGCCGCCCACGAAATCGGTCACGCGCTGGGGTTCATGCACAACTACGCCAGCACCCACCACCCGAAGCCGTCCGTGATGGACTATCCGCAGGCCCGCCTCGACCTCACCGAGGACGGCGAGATCGACGTGTCCGGTGCGTACGCGGAGGGACTCGGCCCCTGGGACCACTTCCTCGTCACCCATGCCTACGGCCGCTTCCCGGGCCGGGACGAGGAGACCGCGCTGGCCGGACTCCGGCGCTCGGCCGCCGAATCCGGCCTGGTGTACGTCACCGACGAGGACGGGCACGGCCCGCACGCCGCGCACGCCGACGCCGTGCCGTGGGTCACCGGCGGTGACGCGCTCGACGCGCTCGACCGCATCCTGAAGGTGCGGCGGGCCGCCCTCGCCGGGTTCACCACCGGCGCGGTGCCGCCGGACCGGCAGAGCGGCGAACTCCAGGAGCGGGCCGCGCTCCTGCACCTGCTGCACCGGCACGAGACCCAGGCCGTGGCACGGCTGCTGGGCGGGGTGCGCTACGGCTACACGTGGGCCGGCGACCCGGACGTGGGCACCCGGCCCGTGGCGGCGGCCGCCCAGCGCGCGGCGCTCGCCCGCCTCGCGTCCCTGCTGCGCACCGAGGAACTCGCCCTGCCACCGGCCGTGCTGGACGTCCTCACCCCGCCCGCCATCCGCCACGAGCCGACCGACCAGTACCTCGCCGGCCGGGCCGGGCGGATCTTTGACCCGCTCGCGGCGGTCGCGGCGGCGGTGTCCGTGGTGGCCGAGCCGCTGTTCGAACCCACCCGGCTCAACCGGCTGGCCTGGCAGCACTCCGTCGATCCGGAGGTGCCCGGGGTCACCGACGTCCTGGAGGCGGTGTTCGCGGCGACCTGGCTCAGGGACGACCCCGTGGACGCCGGGATCACCGGCGCGGACGCGGTGGCCGGCACCGCGGGCTGGACGGTGTTGCACCATCTGTTCGCGATCCTCGCCGGCGGTGTCCCGCACGCCGCGGTCGACGCCGCCGTCCGGCACGCACTGCGGTCCCTGGCGAAGACCCTGCGCGGCGGGGACGCCCAGCGGCGGGAAGCGGCGCACACCATCACCTGCCGGCTCTCCGAGCCGCTCCCGGCCGCCACGACGGTCCTGCTACCCGTTCCGCCCGGTGCCCCCAACTGACAGGAACCGGCCCTCCGTGACCGGCCGCCGCCCGCAGTGCCGTCGTCGCAGCGAGAGGTGTCTCCGACCGGCGGGGTGGCAGGCTGTGCGCCCGCCGGCAGCAGGCCGCGCCCGGGAGGTGGGGTCCCGAGCCGGCCGCAGGCGGTCGTGGCGCGCGGGAACAGGCACGGCTGTCCGGCGGGCAGCGCCGGCACACCGGCACCGAGGCGCTGCGCGTCGTTCAGCCCGGGGCGCGGACCGTCGCGGACCGGGTGGACGCGGGGCGCCTCGCCCGCCGACCGGGCCGGTGCCACGGGCGGGACGCCGGTGGTCTGCGCACCTGGCCGGTCACCCGCCGCCCTGGCCGCTCAGGCATTCGGCGAGAATGCGCCAGGTCTCGGCCGCCAGGTCGAGACTGGCGCTCACCTGGGCCTGCTGTGCCAGTGCGCGGAGCCCGGCGGAGCCTTCGCCCGACCGCCCCTCGTGGAAGAGCAGCCGGTTGTGCAGTATGGCCAGGCGGGTCCGGTCACGGAAGGACAGCAGTACCTGGTCGTCGACCAGGCTGTCATGGAGGGCACGGGCATCGGCGGTCCGGCCCTCGTGGAAGGCCAGATGAGCACGGAGAGCCCGTAGTTCCTGGCGCTGCTGGGGAGCGCCGATCAGGTGGACCGCGGGTGTCGCCTCGTCCAGCCAGGCCGCCGCGGCCTCGGTCTCCGCCGGCTCCAGCTGGAGGCTGAGCGAGGCGGCGGCGAGTCGCAGACGTACCCACAGGACGAGGTCCTCACGGCTGTCCAGTCGTTCGAGGGCCTGCGCGAGGAGGCTCCGTGCCTGTGCCGGGTCCCCCTGACGGACATGGAGTGTGGCGGCGGTCCACAGCGCCTTGACGGGCAGGGGGCCCGTCTCGTCCGAGACCATGGCCAGGAGCTCGTCCGCGTGCGCCTCGGCGTCCGCCAGGCGACCGCTCTCGACCTCTGCGGACACCAGGACGAGCAGGGTCCCCGCGGTGTCCGCGACGGTCAGTTCATGGTCCCGGGCGATCGTCAGCGCCTCCGCCGCCAGAAGCCGGGACTCCTCGTTGTCGCCCAGTGCGCGCAGACATCGCGCCAGCCGGGTGCGGGCCCGCACCCGGAGTTCGGGCAGCGCCAGGCGGTCGCTGAGGCCGGTGGCCTGTCGCAGGTAGCCGCGCTCCGCTTCGTGGTCCCCCGTCGTCCTCTTGAAGTCGGCGAGCATCCACTGCGCCTGCCAGTCCAGGAACGGGTTCTTGCCCTCGTCGGCGGCCACGTGCTCCTCGAGGAGTTCCAGGTCGCGCGCCTGCCCGGAGGCCGCCGCGGCGAGCGCGCACGCCAGTGAGGCGGGCTCCGTCCGCGTGCCCGCCGTCTTCGTCGAGCCCTGCTCCGACTCCGCGAAGGCGTCCAGGGGGACGTCGAGCCGCTCAGCGAGGTAGGCGACCGCCTTCTCGGTCGGCGGACGGGCACCGGACTCCAGGCGCGACAGATACGGCGTGGACATGCCGTTGCCCGCGAGGGCGGTCTGCGTCATCCCGCTCGCCACACGCATTGCCTTGAGCTTTTGCCCGAACTGTGGCTGATTCATGATGCCCATACCTGCGGAGGTTGCCAGATGGGTCAACCCATAGCAAGTCAGAGCCGTACGGGTCGGTGCCTTTGCCCGGTACCGGACCTCAACAGGCCGGACCATGATGTTGCCACATTATGGCAATTCCGTGGCAAGTCATCTGGTTCGATTGTCAACTGCTGGGACTCGAGCCTACGTTCCCTGTCACGGCCAAGATCCTCGACAGAGACGGGAATACGCATTGCGGAAGCAGTCTCAGACCGGCGAGCCTCTTGAGAACTTATCCGACGACGAGATCGACTGGCCCTACGAGCGCGAGCCGCGCACTCCGCAGGGCGACCGGGCGGTAACCGGACTCGGCCTCCGGCCCAAGGCCCCACGCCCCGGCGCCCGTCCGGAGGGGAAGGGCCCGAGACCACGGTCGGCGGGCATGCCACCGCCGCTGTCGGCGGCTCACGTCCGCACCGGCCGTGCGGTACGGGCCGCCCGGTGAGTGTGGCCTCCCTCGTCCCACGGCCGCAGACGCTGCGCGTCCTGGGCGGGCACCTGCACCTCACCGCGCAGACCGGCGTCCGCGGCCCGGCCGCGGTCGTCGGCCTGGCCCGTGAACTGCTGGGCCTGTCCGGCCCCGGACACGAGATCGACCTGGCCCTCGTCGACGATCCCGGGCTGGGGGCCGAGGGATACCGGCTGACGGTCACCGACGACGGGGTGCGGGTACGGGCCGCCCGGGCGGCCGGGCTCCGCTGGGCGGTGCAGTCGCTCCGCCAACTGCGCGACGGCGACCGCCTGCCGTTCGTGGAGATCGAGGACCGGCCGGCGTACGGCTGGCGCGGTTCACTGCTCGACGTCGCGCGGTGGTGCCACCCCCTCCCGTTCCTGCGCCGGTACGTGGAACTCCTCGCCCTCTACAAGCTGAACACCCTGCATCTGCACCTCACCGACGACCAGGGCTGGCGTTTCGAGGTGCTGAAGTACCCGCGCCTGACCGAGGTCGGCGCCTTCCGCGCGGGGTCCACCGCGGGCCACCTCTCCGAGGGCCGGGCCGACGACGTCCCGCACGGCGGTTTCTACACCCAGCGGGAACTGCGCGAGCTGGTCGACCACGCGGCCCGCCTGGGGGTGCGGATCATGCCGGAGATCGACACCCCGGGGCACGTCCAGGCCGCGATCGCGGCCTACCCCTGGCTCGGCAACACCCCCTCGCGACCACTGCCCGTCCGGCGCGAATGGGGCATCTCCCGCCACATCCTCAACGTCTCCGACCGTACGGTCGGCTTCGTCGAGGACGTGCTGGACGAACTGGTCGACGTCTTCCCCTTCACCTACGTGCACATCGGGGGCGACGAGGTCCCCCTGGACGAATGGGCGGCCAGCCCGCAGGCGCACCGGCGGGTCGCCGACGAAGGCCTCGGGGGCCCGGAGCAGTTGCTCGGCTGGTGGTCCCGCCGGCTGGCGCGGCACCTGGAACGGTACGGTCGGCGGGCCGCCGTCTGGGACGAGGTCGTACAGAGCGGGGTGCCGCACGGCACGGCCGTCTTCGGCTGGCGATCGGTGGCCCAGGTGGAAGGAGCCGTGCGGGCCGGGCACCGGGTGGTGGCCGCCCCGTACGAGCACACCTACCTGGACTGGGCGGAGACCGAGGGCCCGCGGGAACCGCTGGCCATCGACAGCGGGCTGACGCTCTCCCGGGTGTACGGATACCGGCCGCCGAGCACGGTCCTCGGTGTCCAGGGCCAGGTGTGGAGCGAGTACCTGCCGACACCGGAGCTGGTCGAGTGGCGGGCCTTCCCGAGGCTCGCCGCCATCGCCGAGATCGGCTGGTCGTCCGGCGAGCGGGACTTCGCCGACTTCCGGCGCCGGCTGACCGCGCAGCTCCCGCTGCTGGACCGACTGGGAGTCGGCTACCGCCCGCTGTGAGCCCTCCGGTGCGACCCGGCGGCCCCGGCTCGGGGCGGCCGGGTCCGCCGTGCGCCACGGCTCCTTCCGGCCGCGCTCGGGCAGCGCCCGGCCGGCCGGCGGCCCGGTGCCGCGGGAGCCGCGCCCGCGACGCCGGGCCGGTGACGGAGGCCGGCCGTCGTGCCCCCGTCCACCGCGGCGAGGGCCTGCGCGGTTCAGGCCTGCCGGCTCGGCTCCGGTTCCAGGCCGAGCAGGGCCAGACTGCCGGGCGCGAGGCCCTCCTTGATGGTTTGTGGCAGCTCGTGCCAGTTGTAGAAGGTGGGTTCGCCGGCGGCGGCGAACGATCCGTGGATGCAGCGCCGCGCCGTGTCCTCACGGTTGGTGCTGCCGCCGTGGATGAGGTGCGAGTTGAAGACCACGACCGCTCCGCGCGGGGCGACCACGGTCCGTTCGTCCGGGTGGATCAGCTTCGGGTCCTCCAGCCTGGCCAGGAACCGCTCGTCCTCCAGATGACTGCCCGGGATGACGCGGGTGCCGTTCCGGTCGGTGAAGGGGTCCAGGCACCAGATGGTGTTGCACCAGCGGAACGGCTTCCCCCGCCGCCGCTTCAGGTCGTGCAGGGGCTGGTTGCCGTGACCCGGGTCCGCCCGGCGGCCGTTGACCAGCGAGAGGCGGATGTCCGTGCCCAGCACGGCGCGGACCCCGGCCAGGACGGCCGACTCCGTCAGCACCCTCTCGAACAGGGTCGAATGCCTCAGCAGATTGTCGGTGAAACGGACGCCGGCCTCCTCGACGTACTGGTGTTCGGCGCCCCGTTCCCTCTCCCAGATGTCGTCCGTCTCCTTGCTCAGCAGGTCGCACTCCTCCTGCGACAGGACGTCGGGCAGGACGAGGTAACCGTCCCTGTCGAGGGTGCGGCGCTGCTCCTCCGTCAGCTCTCCCGGTACGGGACGGGGGGTGTCCGCGTCGGCCATGAATCCTCCGTGGGTGTCGGTGGCCCGGGCGGGCCGGGCGTGGGCGGGGCGTAGGGGCTCAGGCGAGGAGGCGTATCGGGAGGTGCTCCGGGCCGTTGACGGCGATCGAGCGCACCGGGACGTACGGACCGCACTGCTCGAATTTGCGCACGGTGTCCAGGAGCTCCGTGAACAGGACCCGCATCTGGGCACGGGCCATGACGTTGCCGATGCAGACGTGCTCGCCGGTGCCGAGCGCGAGGTGCCTGTTCGGGCGGCGGGCGATGTCGAAGCGGTCGGCGTGGGGGAAGACCGCCTCGTCCCGGTTGGCGGACGGCACCCAGAGCACCACCCGGTCACCCGCCTCGATCCGCCGGCCGCCCAGGACCCGGGCAGCGGTGGCCGTACGCATGCTGTGCGTCGCGCTGGACGTCCACCGCAGCACCTCCTCGACCGCGGTCGGCAGCAGCCGCCGGTCGTCCCGCAGGCGCTGCCACTGGTCGGGGTGTTCGAGGAAGGCGAGAAAGCCGCCGGCGATGGACAGCCGGGCGTTCTCCGAGGCTCCCACCAGGTTCTCGCAGTTGAGCAGGACCTCCTCCGCGGTCAGCGGCTCGCCGTCGACCGACCCGTGGACCAGGGCGCTCACCAGGTCGTCGGCCGGCTCCGCCGTACGGAGGTCCATCAGGTCGAGGAAGTACAGCATCGTCTCGTGGTGCGCGACGAGCGAGGTACCCGCCTCGAACGCCTCGTTGGTCCACCGGAAGAGATCCTCCTGGTCCCCCTCCGGTACGCCCATCAGGCCGGCGATGAGATGGAGCGTCAGCCGCGCGGAGATGTCGTGCACGGCGTCGCTCTCACCGCGCTCGACCGCCCGGGCGAGGACCGCGCGCACCGCCCGCCGTACGGCCTCCTCCCACTGACGGGCCGAGCGCTCGCTGAACCACCGCGCCACCAGGAGGCGAAGCTGCCGGTGACGGGGCGGGTCGGTCAGCGCGAGCGTCAGCCCTCCGCCGGGATCGGCGCCCTGGGCGGTCGGACGCAGCAGGACACCGTCCGCGGAACTGAACGCCCGCGGATCGCGGTACACGGTGCTGACGTCCTCGTACCGGGTCAGTGACCAGAAGCCCGGCAGGTCGTCGGGCGCGTGCCAGTGCACCGGCTCGTGCTCGCGCATCCAGCGCCACAGGGCGTGCGGATCGCCGCCGGAGTGCAGCTCGGGATCGGTGAGACGGGCGGGAGACAGGGGGGAAACCGTCACGGGCGGGCTCCTGACGGGGTGGTGTACAGGCAGTGGGTGAAGTGCTTCACGTACTCCTGGGCGGCGGCCTCCGGGACGGCCTCGGGCCGGTAGGAGACGACCAGCCGCATCCCTCCCCGCTCGTCGGGCCACAGCTCCGTGTGGAGTTCGAGGGGCAGGTCCAGGTAGGGAAGGCGCAGGAAGGTGGTGCGCAGTCCGGGCAGGTCGAGCCGAGGTTCGGCATTGTCCTGAAGTGCGAAGAGCGTCTGGAACAGCGGGGGACGTCCCCTGCGGCGCTGCCCGGCCAGCCGCAGCAGGTCGTCGATCGGCACGTCCTGGGCGGCCAGGGCACGCCGGCCGGCGGCCGCGGCGGCCCTCGCCCCCGCGAGGCCGCCGTCGAGGGCGGCACCCCGCATCCGGACGGGGACCATGGTGATCCGGCACCCCACGGACCGGGTCAGCAGATCGTGGTCGCGCTGCGCCACCGGGACCCCCACCGCGAAGTCACGCTGGCCGGTGACCGCCCCCAGACTGCTCGCGCAGTACCCCAGCAGGACACCGAACCGGGTCGCACCCGCCCGCGCGGCCAGTGAGTCCACCGCCGTGACGACGCCCGGCGGTACCGTCACCACCAGCTCGCGCGGGCCGGCGGACGCGGCCTCCGTCGGCCCGGACGGCCAGTGGAGCTCGGGTACGCCCGTCACCTCGGAGCGCACGGCCGCGTACTGACCCGTCTGATCGGTGTGCGCGAGGCGTTCGCGGTGGGCCCGGTGGACGGCCCGCACCGAGGGGGGCGGATCCTCGGGCGGGGAGACCCCGAGCGCGTGACGGTAGGCGATGCCCAGGGAGCGGGCGAGCACGGACTCGGACCAGCCGTCGAAGGCGATGTGGTGCACCACGCACCCGAACACCGTCACCGACGCGTCCGCCACGGGCACCAGCGCCGTCCGCCACACCCGCCCCTCGGTCGGTTCCAGCGGGCCCGACAGCTCCTCGCGCACCGCGCGGACGGCGTCCGCCACGGAGGGCCGCGCGCCGAGCACGACCGGAGGGGGAGCAGGTGCCCCGGCGAGCCGGGCCCTGGGGTGCGGATCCGGCAGATAGGCGGCGGCGAGCGCCTGGTGCGCACGGTGCACGGCGGCGACGGCCGACCCCAGGGCGGCCCGGTCGAGTTCTCCCTCGATCGTCCAGGTGAGCAGGGAGTGCGAGGTCCGGTCGGCCGGCTGCACCAAGTGCCGCGTCAGGTACACCAGTTGCATGGGGGTCAGCGGTACGTCCTCGGAGGCGGAGTCCTCCGGGGCGGGCCCGAGGTGCGCCGTGCCGGCGAGCCAGTCGGCGAGCGAGGCGACCGTCGGACGGGCGTACATCCGGGAGACCGGGACCGGACGGCCGAGCCGCGCGGTGAGCCGGGCGCACACCCGGCCGGCCCCCAGCGAGTCACCGCCCAGTTCCGTGAAGGGCACCTGTTCCGGAACGTCCGCCCGGCCGAGCACGGAACGGAAGGCGTCGGCCACCAGGCGCCGCAGCGGGTCGGTGGACCGTTGTCCGTTCCGGTGCGGCGCGTCGCCCTCGCGGGTCCCGTCCTCGCCGCCGGCGAGGGGCACGGGAGCGCGGGCGGGCGGGGCCAGGGCGAGCAGGGCGCGCTCGTCGAGCTTGCCGCGGGCCGTCACGGGAAACGCGTCGACGCTCACCACCGCGGCGGGCCGCTGATAGCCGACCAGGCCGGAGCGCAGCACGGCCGGGGCGGCCGCGAGCGGGTCGCCGGTGCTGACCGGTACGCAGAACGCCACGAGTTCCCGTGAGGTGCCGGTGGCGTCCGGCCGGGCCAGCACCCGGCAGTCCCGCACCTCCGGCAGCAGCCGCCGCACCTGCTGTTCCACTTCGGCGGGTTCGACCCGGTGACCGTGGATCTTGATCTGGCGGTCGGCCCGGCCGCGGAAGCGCAGCAGCCCGTCCGTCCCCCAGAACCCGAGGTCGCCGGTGCGGTAGACGCGCGTCGTCCGGCCGTCGATCCGCACCTCGGCGAACTTCGCCTCGGTGAGAGCCGGATCCCCCAGGTAACCCAGGGCCAGCCCGGGGCCCGCGACGCAGATCTCGCCGGTCTCGCCCGGCGGGCAGGGCCGGTCCCCGGCCAGGACGTGGACTGCCGTGCCGGGGGCCGGACGGCCGAGGGGGATGCCGTCGGGGGCCCGGCAGTCCGCCCGGGTGACGCGGTGCGTGGTGGCGAAGACGGTGCTCTCCACGGGGCCGTAGCCGTTGAGGAGCCCGACCGTGGGGTGCCGCTCCAGGAATCGGCCGACATGACCGGGGGACAGGCGCTCACCGCCGGTCATGACCTGGCCGAGCCCGGTGAACGCGTCCAGGTCCTCCTCCACGATCATGTTGAAGAGGCTGCTCGTGAGCCAGACCGTGTCCACGCCGTGCCGGCCCACGGCACCGCGCAGGGACTCCGCGGACAGATAGGGCTCGTCGACGACGACCGACGTCCCGCCGTTGAGCAGCACGGACCACAGCTCCAGGGAGAAGGCGTCCCACGACACCGGAGCGGCGAGCGGCATCACCGCGGCGGCGGTGAACCGGGCGGAGCCGTCCGCCGGGAAGAGGCGGGCCGTCGCCCGGTGGGGGGAGAGGACCGCCTTGGGCGCTCCGGTGGTGCCGGAGGTGAAGAAGACGCAGGCCGGCGCGGAGCCGGCCACGCTCACGGGCCGGAAGCCGGTCCGCCGCGCGACCGGCCCGGTCGGAGGCGGCCAGAGGGGCAGTCCGTACCGGTGGTCGGCGGGGTCCGCGCTCACGAGGAGGGGGGCGTCCAGCGCCCGGAACATCTCGTGGAGCCGGGCGTCGGGCCAGGACCGGTCCAGGAGGGCGTACGCGGCCCCCGACTTGAGGATCGCGAGCACCGCGGTGACCAGCTCGGGGCTCCTGGGCAGCAGGACGGGAACCAGCCGGGACGGGGCGACCCCGGCCGCGGTGAGCTGCGCGGCCCAGGCGTCGGCCGTGCGGTCCAGCTCACCGTAGGTCGTCCGGCCCCCGTCCGTGACGAGGGCGACCGCGCCGGGGTGCAGGGCCGCTCTGCGGGCGACCGTCTCGTGGAGGCCCTCGCCGGGGTGCGGGGCCGGGTTCTCCCGGATCGCGCTCGGGTTCGATCGCACACCATTTCCCCTCTCCTCGGCACGACACCGGAGTGGCAACGGGTTGGCAATTATTGCCAAGAGGTTGGCACATGCTGCACGGCTCTGGCAACATGCCGGAGGAAGCAGCGTCTGACGCAAGGGGTGAGATGGCCCGCGACCGTTCCCTGGACATCGCCGTGACCGGCATCGCCGCCCGGTTCCCCGGCGTACCGGACCTCTCCGAGTGGTGGTCGGCCGTGCGCGAGGGCCGGGTGCTCACCCGCCGGTACGAGCGCGACGAGCTCATCGCGGCCGGGGTGCCCAAGAACCTGCTCGACGACCCGGACTACGTACCCGTCCACGGCCACCTCGCGGACGCCGACCGTTTCGACCACACGCTGTTCCGGGTCAGCCCGCGCGAGGCCGAGATGACGGACCCCCAGCACCGGCTGATGCTGGAGGCGGCGTGGACCGCCCTGGAGGACGCGGGGACCGACCCCTCGGGCGGCACCCCGAGGACCGGTGTGTACGCCACCGCGAGCCCCAGCGGCTACCTGCGCGCGATGCTCGCGGGCGGCGCCCTCGACGACCTGACCCTCGAGGACGCGCTGCACGGCACGGAACCCGACTTCGTCGCGGGCCTCATCGCGTACCGACTCGGCCTGCGCGGCCCGGCGCTGGCCGTCCGGACCGCCTGCTCCTCCTCCCTGGTGGCCGTCCACCTCGCCGTGCAGGGACTGCTCGACGGCGACTGCGAGCAGGCCGTGGTGGTCGGTGCCGGGGTGCCCTTCCCCCAGGCGGGGCGGCTGCACATACCGGGCGGCATCCACTCGGCCACCGGCCGGTGCCGCCCCTTCGACGCGAGTGCCGACGGCGTGGTCGCCGGCTCCGGTGTGGTCGCGGTCGTGCTCCGCCGGCTGGCCGACGCCCTGGCCGACGGATCCGATCCCCACGGGGTGATCCTCGGCACGGCGATCAACAACGACGCCTCGGCGAAGGCGGGCTTCTACGCTCCGTCGGCCGCGGGGCAGGAGGCCGTCATCCGGGCGGCGCTGCGCACGGCGGACGTGGACGCCGCCTCGATCGGCTACCTGGAGGCGCACGCGACCGGGACGAGGGTCGGTGACCCCATCGAGTGGTCCGCGGCGTCCGCCGCCCTCGGGGGCCTCGGAGCACGGCCCGGCCAGGTGGCGGTAGGGGCCCTCAAGGCCAACGTCGGCCACCTGGACAACGCGGCGGGCGTCGCCGCCCTCGTCAAGGCCCTGATGGTGGTGAAGGAGGGGGTGGTGCCTCCCGTGGCGGGCTTCGAACGGCTCAACCCCCTGCTGGAGACGGACGGGTCACCGCTCTTCGTGCCCCCCGCGGAAGCGCCCTGGACAGGCCCCGACCCCAGGCGGGCCGGGGTGAGCGCGTTCGGGATCGGCGGCACCAACGCCCATGTGATCGTCGAACAGGCGCCGAAGCCCCGGCCCGCCCGCCCCGTCCGGCCGGCCGGGGACCGGCTCGTCCTGCTCTCGGCCGCCGACCCCGGCGCCCTGACCCGGTCGGCCGACCGCCTGCGGCGTCATCTGACGCACCTGTCCCCCGGCCTCACGGACGTGTCCGCCACGCTCGCCGCGGGACGGGCCGCCCTGCCCGAACGCCTCGCCGTGACCGGCCGCACGTCCGCCGAGGTCGCGGAACGGCTCGCCACGAGCCGAGGCCCGGTCCGCGGACGCCGTCCCGACTCCGGGCCCGCACCCGTCGTCCTGCTGTTCCCGGGGCAGGGATCCCAGTACCCGGGCATGGCCCGGCCGCTGGCCGACGCGCTGCCCGGCTTCGCCGCGGCGCTGGACGCCTGCCTCGCCGCCTACGAGCCGGCACTCGCCGACCGCCTGCGCCCGGCACTGCTCGAAGACCGCCCGCCCGCGGGAGAGCCCGGACTCACGCCGACGGAGTGGGCGCAGCCGGCGCTCTTCGCCGTCGGGTACGCGGCGGCCACCGCGCTGCGCGCACTGGGCATCACCCCCGCCGCGCTGGTGGGGCACAGCCTGGGGGAGCTCACCGCGGCCTGCGTCGCCGGAGTGCTCGACCTGCCCGACGCCGCCCGGATCGTCACCGCACGAGGACGGGCCATGCAGGAGTGCCCACCGGGTGCCATGCTCGGACTCGGCTGCGACGAGACGGCGGCCAGGGACCTGGTGGCGGCGTTCGGGGGCGGGCTGGAGGTCGCGGCCGTCAACGGCCCCGGCAGCACCGTGGTGGCCGGATCGCCCCAGGCCGTGCGGGACTTCCGTACCTGGCTCGCGGACCGTGTCCACGCCCGGCCGCTGCGGACCGACAGGGCGTTCCACTCGTCCCTCGTCGAGCCCGCCCTGGAACCGCTGGCCGCCGCTTTCCCGGACATCCGGCTGCACCGCCCGGCCCTGCCCTTCGCCTCGAACGCCACCGGGCGCCTGGTGGGGGCCGACGAGGCCGTCGAGGCGGACCACTTCGTCGAACAGGCCCGCCGGCCGGTGCGGTTCGCCGACTGCCTGACCGTGACGGCGGACCACCACCCGGACGCCGTGGTCGTCGAGGTCGGGCCGCGGCGCACGCTGTCGGCCCTGGCCGAGGCCGCGGGCCTGCACACCGTCCCGCTGTCCCCGGCCCGCACCTCCCGCCCGGCGGAAGAGGTCCTGCGGTCCCTGGGCACGCTCTGGACCCTCGGGCAGCCCGTCGACGCGGCGCGACTGTGCGCGGGCGGACAGCGGCTGCACCTGCCCGGCTACCCCTTCGCCGGCCGCAGGTGGCTCGCCCCCGAAGCGGCCCCGCGCACCGACGCGCAGCCCCTTCCCGCCCTGCCGCACACCTCGGGGACACCGGCCTTCGCGGAGCAGATCCGCAGAGGAGGCGAAGACGCCTCTCCCATCCGCACGGCCGGCGAAGGAGCCCCCTCCGCGGACACACCCCCCGCACCGCCCCCCGCGCCACCCCCCGCCACCGACCCCGCCGTCCGGCTCGCCGCCCTGTGGTCCGAGTTGCTCGGCCACGACGATCCGGGCGAGGAGGCGGACTTCTTCCACCTGGGCGGTGACTCGCTGCTGATCACCCGTCTGGTGCGGAGGGTCAACCAGGAGTTCGGGATCCAGGCCCCGATCCGCGCCATGCTGAGCGGCCGCACCCTGGCCCGGCAGACCGCGCTCGTCCGCGACCTGATCGGACGACGGCCGGGTCCGTCGACGGACCCCGCGCCCCCGCTCTGAGACGTCCTCGCCCGCACGCCGCCGACATCCGCCATGGGCCGAAGGACCGCACTGGCGAACAACGGGAGGAACTGCTGATGCTGCTGCCGGACCGGAACGAAGCACCGCCGCGGCCGGAGACCGCCGACCACGAGACGTCGACGGAACCATCACCCGGAAGCCGGGGCGGGCCCGTGACGGACGCCGAGGTACCGGTGCACCGGCTGGTCGCCCGGATCGCACGCTCCCGGCCGCGGAACATCGCCGTGCACAGCGCCGGCCGGGCGATCAGCTACCGGGAACTGCTCGCCTGGTCCGCCCGGATCGCCTCCCGGCTCACCGAGGCGGGCGTGGGACGCGGCAGCCGGGTCGGACTGATCGCCGAGCCCTCCGCCGCGGCCGTGGCCGCCGTGCTCGGCGTCCTGGCGGCGGGCGCGGCATACGTCCCCGTCGACCCGGCCCACCCCGAACGGCGGATCGCCGAGGTGCTGGCCGACGCCGGCGTCACCGCCGTCGTCGTCACCGCCACCACCCGCGACAAGGCGGCCGGCCTGGGGCTGCCGCTCCTCCGGGCCGACGACGCCGAGCCACCGCCCGGCACCCGCGATCCGGCCGGTACGCCACCGGCCGTCCCCACGACCGCGGAGGACCCCGCGTACCTGATCTACACGTCGGGGAGCACCGGCGAGCCCAAGGGAGTCCTGGTGGAACACGGCCAACTGGCCGCCTCCACCAGCGCGCGGCGCACCGTCTACCCGGGCTCCCCGGTCTTCCTGCTCGTCTCACCGCTCGCCTTCGACTCCTCCGTGGCCGGGCTGTGGGGCACCCTGACCACCGGCGGCCGACTCGTCGTGGCCACGACCGACGAGGTCCGTGACCCGGAGCGACTGGTCGCACTGATCGAACGCCACCGGGTGACCACGCTCCTGTGCGTGCCCTCGCTCTACGGCGTCCTGCTCGACGCCGCCGAGCGCGCCGGAACACGACGGCTGCGCTCCCTCGACACCGTGATCACCGCGGGCGAGCCCCTCTCCGAGCCCCTGGTGCACCGTCACTTCGCCCTGCACCGGCAGCAGGTGGCCCTGGTCAACGAGTACGGGCCGACCGAGGCGACCGTCTGGGCCAGCTACCACCGCTTCGACGGCCCCGGCCCGGTGTCCATCGGCCGGCCCGTCCCGGGCGCCCGGCTCTACGTGCTCGACGAACTGCGCCGGCCGGTCCCGCCGGGCGTCCAGGGCGAGCTGTACATCGCCGGTCCGGGGGTGACCCGCGGCTACTTCGGGCGCCCCGACGCCACGGCACGGGCCTTCTTCGACGACCCCTTCGCCGGAGCGGACGGCGGCCGGATGTACGCCACCGGCGACCTCGTCCGGTGGAACGCCGGGGACACGCTCGACTTCCTCGGCCGCCGCGACCACCAGCTGAAGATCCGCGGCCACCGGGTGGAACTCGGCGCCGTCGAGGCCGCCCTGCGCTCCGCTCCGGAAGTACGGGACGCGGTGGTGGTGGCCGACGACGAGCACACCCGGCTGACGGCCTTCGTCGCCGCACCCCCCGGCACCGACGCCGTCGCCCTGCGCGCGCGGGTGGCGGACCGTCTGCCGGCGGTCATGGTGCCGAGCAGCGTCCAGGTGCTCGACGGCCTGCCGCTCACCGTCAACGGCAAGGCCGACCGGGAGCGGCTGCGGAAACTGGCGGCCACGCTCACCCCCGGGCCCTCCGCGCCCGCCCGCCCGGCACCCGCGCCGGCCGTCGCGGGGCGGCCGTCGGACGCGGACCTCACGGCACAGGTGGCCGCCGCGTGGGCCGAGGTCCTGAAGGTGCACGCGGCTCCGCCCGCCGACGTCAACTTCTTCGACGCGGGCGGCCAGTCGCTCACCATGTTCCAGCTCCAGGACGCCCTGGAACGGCACACGGGTGTACGGCCCTCCGTGGTCGCCCTCTTCCGGCACACCACGGTGTCCGCGCAGGCCGAAGTGATCCGCGCCGCGCGGGAACGGCCCCAGGACGCCCGCTCCGGTGACCGGTCACCGGACGCCGCCCCCGCCGACGGCCCGTCCGCCCGCCGTGCCCGGGCGGCGCGGTCGCGGCGGTCCGCGGACACCGACGGGAGCGGCCCGCGGTGACCGGCATCCAGGAGACCTGGCTGCGCTGCGCGGACCCGCGCCCGGCGGCCGGGCGACGGCTCGTGTGCTTCCCGCACGCCGGCGGGTCCGCCGCCTTCTACCGTGACTGGGGCCGGCACCTGCCCGACCTGGAGGTCCACGCGGTCTCCTACCCCGGGCGGGCCGAGCGCATCGAGGAGGAACCCCGCACCGACCTGCGGCGGCTCGCCCGTGAGATCGCCGACGCCCTCGAGCGGCTGGCCGACCGGCCGCTGCTCCTCTTCGGGCACAGCATGGGCGCGGTGGTGGCACTGGAGACGGCCAGGGAGCTTCAGGCCCGGGGCGTCGTCCCCGCCCACCTCTACGCCTCCGGCTCCCGCAACGCCCCCCTCCCGGAGCCCGAGGCCGACGACGCCGCCGACGAGGACGAGGAATCCCTCACCGCGCGCCTCCTGCACCTCGGGGGCACCGACCCCGGACTGGCGCGGGATCCCCTCTTCCGGGAACTGGTGCTGCCCTACCTCCGAGCGGACGGACAGATGTTCCGGTCCCACGCCCGCGACTTCCGGCCCCTGCCGCGACTGGACTGCCCCGTGACCTCGATCGTCGGCGACGCCGATCCGGACGCCGACCGCCGGCCGTGGAGCGACCTGACCACCGGCACCTTCCAGGAACGGACCGTCCCGGGCGGGGACCACTTCTACCTGCTTTCCGATCCCCCTTACGACCTCCTGCTGCGGGATTCCCGCGACCGGCCGACGAGTTGACGGAGGCACACCCCATGACGACGGACAGCCCGGCACCGCATCGCCACGGCACCGGCACCCCGGCACCGCACCGCCACGGCACCGGCACCCCGGCACCGCACCGCCACGGCACCGGCACCCCGGCACCGCACCGCCACGGCACCGGCATCCCGGAGACGGCGGCGGACCGGGAGCGGATCCGGGAGCGTGACCGGCGCCACGTCTGGCACCCCTGGTCACCCCTCGCGGCCGACCGCTCCGAACTGACCCTCGTGCACGGCGACGGCTACCGCGTACGCGACCTCCACGGCAAGGAGTACATCGACGCCACCTCGCTCAACACCACGACCGGATACCGGCATCCCCACGTCGAGCAGGCCATCCACCGCCAGCTCGACCGGCTCCACCAGTTCGACCTGTCGATCGCCAGCCACGAACCGGTCGGCCTCCTCGCCGAGAGGCTCTCCTCGTACCTGCCCGACGCCTTCGCGAAGACGCTCTTCGTCAACAGCGGCTCCGAAGGGCTGGAGGCCGCCCTCACGATCGCCGCGGGCTACTGGGAGAACACCGGCCGTCCGCGCAAACGGGTCGTCAGCTTCCGTCGCGGCTACCACGGTTCGACCCTGGCCAACCGCACCCTGTCCGGACTGCCGCGGATCACCCACGGCTTCGTCGCCCCGCTGCCGGTCACCCACGTCGACCTCCCGCTCCCGCCGCGCGAACTCCACCGGCCGCACGCCCTCGCCCCCCTGCTCGAAGCCTTCGAACGGGCCATCGGCGACGACCCGGACGACCCGCCGATGGCCGTGCTGGTCGAACCCTTCCTCAACGTCGGCGGCGGCATCGTCCTGCCGCCCGGTTTCCTGCGGGCGCTGCGCGAGGTGTGCGACACCGCCGGAACCCTGCTGGTCCTGGACGAGGTCTTCACCGGGTTCGGCCGGACCGGCCGGATCTTCGCCTTCCAGCACGAGGACGCACCCCCGGACATCCTCGTCACGAGCAAGGGGCTGAGCGGCGGCTCGGTCCCCATCGCAGCCGTCACCGTCCACCAGCGCGTCCACGACACCTTCGCCCTCGACCCGGTCATCGGCGGGGTCCGCTACGGCCACACCACCTCCGGCCACCCGGTGGCCTGCGCCGCGGCCCTGGCCACCCTGGACGTCCTGGAGAAGGAGCAGCTCGCCGAACGCGCCGAGCGCCACGGAGCCGTCCTGCGCGACCGGCTCACCCCGCTGATCGGCGTCGGCGAGGTGACCGACGTACGGGGAACGGGGCTCGTCCTGGTGGTGGAGACGTCCTCGCCGGAGGCCGCCACAGGACTGGTGCTGCGCGCCAGGGAGAACGGACTGCTGCTCCGACAGCCCGGCGAGGCCTTCATGGCCGTGCCGCCGCTGACCATCGACGACCAGGGCATCGACGAGCTCGCCGGCCGGCTGGAGCGCACGGTGACCGAGGCCGCCGCATGACCTGGGCCGGCGCCTCCGCCCGGGTTCTCGACTCCATCACCCGCAAGCGCGCCGGGCAGGCGCTCGACCCCGAGCAGATCGAAGGCGTGGTCGCCGACCACGTCGCCGGACGGATCCCGGACTACCAGATGGCGGCCTGGCTGGCCACGGTCGCCTGCCGGGACCTCGACCTCGAGGAGACGCTCGCGCTGACCCGCGCCTTCGTGGTGGGCGGAAAGCGCCTGGGGCTCGGCGGGCCGGGCCGGACCGTGCTGGACAAGCACAGCACCGGAGGCGTCGGGGACAAGGTGACCCTGGTCGTCGTTCCCCTGGTGGCCGCCTGCGGCGTCGCCGTCGCCAAGATGAGCGGGCGGGGACTCGGACACGCCGGCGGCACCCTCGACAAACTCGAGTCCGTCGACGGGCTGCGGCTCGACCTCGGCGCCGCCGAGGTGCGCTCCCTGCTGGACGAGGTCGGCATGGTCATCACCGGCCAGAGCGAGGAACTGGCCCCGGGCGACCAGGCGGTGTACGGCCTGCGCGACGCCACGGCCACGGTGGGCAGCATCCCGCTGATCGCCGCCAGCATCATCAGCAAGAAGGTCGCCGTCGGCGCCCACGGGCTGCTGCTGGACGTGAAGACCGGCGCCGGAGCGCTGCTCCCCGACCACGCGTCGAGCGTGCGGCTGGCGGCGGTCATGGCGGACCTCGCCAGGGCCTTCGGCCTGCGCTGCCGTGCCGTGCTCACCGACATGAGCCAGCCCCTCGGCCACGCGGTCGGCAACGCCCTGGAGGTCAGGGAAGCACTCGCGGCGCTACGGGGTGAGCAGGTGCCGGGCCTGTCGGAGCTCAGCCGTGCGCTGGCCCGGCTGATGCTGCAGAACGCGGAGCCGGAGCTCACCGACGACGCGGCCGACCGGCGCGTCGCGCACGCCCTCGACAGCGGAGCCGCACACGAACTGTTCCTGCGCTGGGCCGGCGCCCAGGGAGCGGACGTCCGGGTGCTGCGGGAGCCCGGCCTGCTGCCCACGGCCCCGCGGCGGGCCGTCGTCAGCGCGGACCGGTCGGGCTGGGTCGCCGCCGTGGAACCGGTCGTGATCGGCACGGCGGCGCTCCGCGTCGGCGCCGGACGGCTGGTGCGGGGTGCCGCCCTGGACCACGCCGCCGGAGTGGTCCTGCGGCGGCGGGTCGGCGACCCGGTCCGGGCCGGCGACCCCCTGGCCGAGATCCACTACACCGACGCCGACCCGGCCGTCGCCGTCGCTCTGACCGGATCCGCCTTCACCATCGCGGCAGAGCCTCCCGCCGCCCGGCCCCTGATCCACGACGTCCTGTGAATCCGCCCGAGTCGCGCGGCCGCTGCCGCAGCAAGGAGCCCCGTCCCATGTCCGGACCTGTCGACGCCGACCTGTTGCTGACCGCCGCCAAGTCGGTGACCACCACCTTCGAGGACATCCCCGGCGATCCCGTCCCCGTGCGCACGGCGTCGGCCGTCGACGCCCAGGGGGCGGCCGGGGCGGTCGAGCGCTACGAACGGCACGGCTTCGCGATCGTCCAGGTGGACGACGAACCCGTCACCCCGCACGCGCTGCTCCGGCTCACCCGCTCGTTCGACCTGGGCGAGCCCTTCGTCCCCGATCTCTACCGGCGCGGTGGCAAGACACCCGCACCGGTGTCGCGGATCTCCGCCGCAGCCAACGCCGGCACCGCCGACGCCGACCACCCGTCCTTCGGGCGGACCGTCGGCCAGGAACTGCACTGCGACGGAACGCTCCAGCCCATCGGTCACATCAAGGCGTCACTGCTGCTGTGCGAGTTCCCGGCGGCTCGCGGCGGGCACACCACGCTGTTCAACGCCTCCGCCGCGTTCGCCCGGCTCGCCGCCGACGACACCGCGGCCGCGCGCGCCCTGGCCGTCCCCGGGGTGCTGGTCCGGCAGGCGAACATCAACGGTGCCACCGACGTCAATGCCCAGCCGGCCTTCGCCGTCCAGGACGGCCGACTGGTCTCCGGCTACTCCGTCACCGCCACCGACCGCTGGGCGGTCCCCGACGAGGTGGTGGAGGAGGACCTGCTGCGCGGGGTGCGGTTCCTGCGCGACGCCGCGCGACCGGGCAGCCCGTACTTCACGCAGCTGACGCTGGACGCGGGCCAGGGCATCGTCTTCGACAACACCCGGATCTCGCACGGCCGCACACCCTACGAGGACTCGCCCGGCCGGCAACGCTGCCTGTACCGGAGCCTGCACCTGCGACACCCCCGCGTCCGGTCCGGTGTCCCGGCACGGTCCTGACCGTCCGCGGCGCACCGCGGACGGCCCGGGGCGGGGGCCGGCGGCGCGACACGATGGCCGTGAGGCGCCGGCGGCGATCGCCCTCGTGGCCACGACGGGCCGCGCCCGGCGGCGACCGCCGCCGGGCGCGGCCCCCCCGGGCCCCCCGCACCCCCCCCCCCCGGGCCCCGGCCGCCGCCCGCCCCCACGGCAGCCCGCCCCCCCGCCCCCCCCACCCCCGCCCC